>JALOCC010000051.1 GCA_023227945.1 Candidatus Omnitrophota bacterium | reverse complement strand
TATTCAAATCATCCGACTGGGTAGAAAGAGAAATTCATGAGCTTCTCGGCATAAATTTTAAAGGCCATCCCAACTTAAAACATCTATTGCTTGATGACGACTGGCCAAAAGACAGTTACCCCTTAAGGAAGGATTATAAAAATGAGTGAGAAAAAAGTAATACCTATAGGGCCGTATCATCCCTTACAGGAAGAACCAGAATTTTTCCGCCTGATAGTTGAAGGCGAACGCGTAACCGAACTTGAAATAGAAATTGGCTATAATCACCGTGGCATTGAAAAAATCGCCGAATCAAAACATTGGGACCAGGTACCGTTTGCGGTAGAGCGAATCTGTGGTATATGTTCGAGTTCTCACCCTTTTGCTTATTGCCTTGCAGTTGAAGACTTGCTCGGCATAACTGTGCCGGAACGCGCTAATTATATAAGAATGATAATCGATGAACTCCAGCGTATACATTCACACCTGCTTTGGCTGGGGCTTGCCGGACACTTTATCGGTTACAACACTGTCTGGATGTGGGCATGGAAAGCAAGGGAACCAATTTTAGATTTATTTGAATTAATCTGCGGTAACCGCCAAAATTACGCGATGATGAAAATAGGCGGAGTAAGAAGGGATATAAAAGAAGAAACCTATTCTGTCATCAAAAAAACCATCAAAGAATTGTATCCGGTGCTTAATATGTTTAAAAAAGTAGTCAATGACGACCCGGTGATTGGCAAACGCACAAAAGGCGTAGGTATTTTAAAAAAAGAGGAAGGCATATCTCTTGGCGTAGTTGGCCCGACAGCACGCGCAAGCGCAATTGACGTAGATGTGCGCCGTGATGATGCCTATGCGTTTTATAATAATATTAATTGGTCGGTCATTGTAAGAAACGAAGGGGATATTTACGCAAAAATTATAGTAAGAGTGCTTGAGATGTTTGAGTCTTGCTCAATCATCGAACAATGCCTCGAAAAAATTACTAAGGGCCCGATAGAAGTTGAAGTAAGAGATATACCCGAAGGCGAAGGCATAGGACGGGTGGAGGCCCCGCGCGGCGAATGCTTCCATTATGTTCGAAGCGACGGGACTAACCGGCCGGTAAGGCATAAAATAAGGGCGCCTTCCTTTGTGAATGTTCCAAGCAATATCGTTACTGTACCGGGCTATACTATTTCAGATGCTGCATTGACACTCGCGGCAGTTGACCCGTGTTACTGCTGCACTGAAAGATGCGCAGTGTTTACAAAGAACGGGCAAAAGGTTTTTACCGGAGACGATCTTATCAAACTATCCATAGAAAAAACCGCAAAGCTTAAAAATGAATATGGCCTTGAATAATCTATTTATATTTGATTCTCTTTCGAAACTAGTGGGTTTTTTTGTTATATTTTTTAGCGTCCTTATGGCTATTTATTCTGCGGGATTTCTCAAAAGCAGAAGGATAACTTATTATATCTGGTTTTTCCTGACGATGATAGCTTCACTGGGAGTTGTTTTTTCGGACAACATCATACTTATTGCTGTCTTCTGGGGTTTTCTCGGTTTAAGTTTATTTAAATTAATAAATCTCTACGATGACGAAAACGCATCTAGTATAGCTAAAAAAACTTTTATTATCATCGGCGCAACCGACGGATTCTTATTGTTTGGATTTTTACTTTATAACTTTTTGACATCTTCTATGAGCTTAACCGCGAATACACTGATTATAAACAATAATCTTTCTTTTGTTTCTTTTATTTTTATAGCGATAGCCTGTTTCGCCAAGGCAGGCTGCATGCCAATGCATACCTGGATTCCCGAAACCGCCAAATGCGCACCTTTACCTGTTGTAGCATATTTGCCGGCTTCATTGGATAAACTTTTAGGAATATATTTGCTGGTACGCATAGTAAAAAATTCCTTTTTCCTCGATACAACGGCAAAATTTACGCTTATAATCGCCGGAGCAGCTACCGTAATCTTTGCCGTTATGATGGCGCTTATTCAGCATGATATCAAAAAGCTACTAGGCTACCATGCGATAAGCCAAGTCGGTTATATGGTGCTTGGGCTAGGCTGCGCAACACCTATAGGCATTGCCGCAGGCCTATATCATATGATTAATAATGCTATATATAAATGCTGTTTGTTCTTAGGCGCGGGAAATGTAGAAAACCAAACCGGCACAACCAGGCTTCATGATTTAGGCGGTTTAGCTCGCTTTATGCCTATAACCTTTATCACATTTTTAGTAGCTGCATTTTCAATATCCGGCATTCCGCCGCTTAACGGGTTCGTTTCGAAATGGATGATCTACCAGGCGCTTAGCGAATTTATGAATTCTCTCAGCTCTTATCCTTTAAAAATAATCGTCGCCTTAGCATTGCTAAGCGCTCTCATAGGGAGCGGCCTTACGTTGGCTTCCTTCTTAAAAGTAATTTCCAGCGTATTTTTTGGAAATGCCAGAAAACGCGCGAAAGAAAGCAGTTTCCTGCTTTTGCTTCCGGTTATAATATTAGCTTTTTTATGCATTATTTTCGGAGTGTTTGCCTATTCAACCATACTTAAAGTTATCGAAGAAGCTATAGGAAGTTTTAATATGGTGGGTTTATGGCAACCTGTAGGCGCTACAGCTTTTATGGCGCTTGGCATAATTATCGGCCTGATTGTTTTTAAATTTTCTTCGAAAAATCTGCGCATCAGCCCGACGTATACGGGAGGAGAAGAATCAAACCCTCACGAAGAAGCAAAAATAGAGGATTTCTATGCAACAATCAGTGATATACCATTTTTGAAGAAAATCTATGCTCTTGCCGAAGGTAAAGTATTCGATATATACGAGCAATTAAAAAAAATAGCCTTTATTTTGTCCACTTTGTTAAAAAGATTGCACAATGGAGTGCTGCCGACATACTTAATCTGGTGTCTTTTAGGCATGATGGGATTATTTTTTGTATTTTTCAAATAATATGATTGAAATAAATTTACTCTTAATATTTATAATTATTGCGGCTATAGCTGCAGTTAAAATGAAAGACCTGCTTGGTTCGGTTGTAGCAGTGGGTGTAGCCGGGTTTGGTTTAGTAGTTAGCTTTTTATCCCTTAAAGCACCTGACTTGGCAATTACGCAGCTTGTAGTTGAAATTTTATGCCTGATTATACTTATCCGTGCAACCATAAAAGTAGACCTTCCTTTTTCCACATCCGGCAGATGGTTAGTAAACACGACAGCCGCTATAGCATTTCTTGTTATGTTTCTCATCTATGGCTATAAAGCTATTTTGAACTTGCCGTATTTTGGAAACCCTACGATGACAACATCGGTTTTCTATTTTAATAAAACTATGGAAAGTGTCCATGCAACTAATGTCGTATCGGCAATAAACCTGAATTTCCGCGCCTACGATACATTAGGCGAAGCCACGGTATTATTTGCCGCAGCTGTAGGGATTATGGTAATAATGCGCAAAAAAGGCAGACTCACTAACGAAAACAAAAATGATGAATAAAAATAACGGAATGAGCCTGATAGTTAAGACAGTAACGCGCCTGCTTGTAGGTTTTATACTGCTTTACGGAATCTACATAGTTTTACACGGGCATATTTCCCCGGGCGGAGGCTTTGCCGGCGGTTTTATTATAGCTTTATCGTACATTCTTTTCATGCTCGCTTTCGGCAAAGAAGAGATACTGAAAAGAATACCTCAACCAATGATATCGTTTTTGGAAAGCCTTGGAGCGCTTTTATTTCTCGTAATCGCTGTGTTTGGATTTTTTGGCGGATATTTCTTCGCAAACTGGCTGCCTAAGGGGGCGCCCTTTAAGCTGCTTTCTGCCGGCACTATTCCTATTTCAAATATTGCGCTTGCTTTACTTGAAGTTTCTCTTGGGTTATTTGGAATATTTTTAGTATTGGTATTATTAAAATTTACACCTCTTAAAGAGGGGAAAATAAAGGACAATAAATAACATGCTTACTTACTTTTTATGCTTAGTACTGTTTTGCGTAGGGCTATATGCGATTTTACGTAAGCGTAACATCATAAAGATAATAATCGGTATAGTAATCTGCGAGTATGCGATTAATCTTTTCCTTATCCTTTTCGGCTACAAAATGAACGGCCGTTCCCCTTTATATTCACCAGACCAGGAAATTGTTAGTATGGTTGACCCGCTTCCGCAGGCACTGGCAATGACGGCTATAGTTATCAGCTTGGCGACAACGGCGCTCTTGGTGGCTATTGCAATAAGAATATACGAAAAATACGGGACTTTCGATATTACAAAAATAAATAAACTGAAAGGTTAAAATGCAATTTATTCCCTTATTCATTATTTTGCCTCTTGGCGCTGCCTTCCTTATTTCGCTTGCCGGAAAAAATAAGACAAAGTTTTGCGATGTTTTTTCGGTTATCATTACTTTTGCTCTTTTTATTCTTTCGCTGTTTTTTGTTTTTAAAGCAAAAATGTGCGCTACTGCGCTAATTTATAAAGTTGGAGGTTGGGGATTACCGGGCGGAATTATTCTGGTACTGGATGGCTTAAGCATTTTCATGCTTACGATAATAAACTTTATTGCTTTTATAATTAATATTTTTTCTATTAATTACATGAAAAGGTTCAGCGCAAAACATAGATTCTACACTCTTTTCATGCTTATGATCGCAGGTATGAATGGGGTGGCTATGACCGGTGATATTTTTAATCTTTTTGTCTTTTATGAGATAGCTTCGATAGCAAGCTACGCGCTGGTAGCATTTGGCACAGAAAAAGAAGAGCTTGAAGCTTCCTTAAAGTATACAATCATAGGTGTTGTTGGCTCTTTATTCATACTTCTCGGCATAGCTTTCCTGTATGCTTATACCTCTACGCTGAATATGGCAGAAATCGCATCTCGCTTAGCGCAAAACGGCATAAATTCCGCTGTTATTTTCGTAAGTATTTTGTTTATCGCGGGTTTCGGCATCAAATCCGCAATAGTACCTTTTCATGCCTGGCTACCGGATGCTCATCCTGCTGCTCCTGCACCTATTTCAGCAATGCTTTCGGGAATTTTTATCAAATCCTTGGGTTTATACACTCTATGCCGTATTTTTTATAATGTTTTTGGTATGAACGATGCACTTATGCATCTTTTTATGTTTTTGGGAGCACTTTCAATAATCATTGGCGGTTTTCTGGCCTTAGGGCAAAGCGACATAAAGAGGCTTCTGGGATATTCTTCTATAAGCCAGGTAGGATATATGGTGTTAGGCTTAGGAATTGGCACACCGCTTGCCATAACCGGGGCGCTTTTGCATTTGTTGAATCACTCCGTATTTAAATCCTTGCTATTTTTAAATGCCGGTAGCCTTGAGTATGCAACCGGCACCAGAAATTTAGAAAAACTTGGCGGGTTGCGGACAAAAATGCCAATGACTTCAGCAACGTCATTAGCAGCATCAATGAGCATATCCGGCATACCGCCTTTTGCCGGTTTTTTTAGCAAGCTATTAATCATAGCTGCCTGCATTGAAAGCGGTTATATCGGTTATGGCATTATAACGATTATTGGCGCGATTCTTACGATTTCCTATATTTTGAAATTTCAAAAATATGTTTTTTTCGGGCAATTGAAAGAAACAAATAAAAATATCCGGGAAGTGCCAATCCTTATGAAATTTTCAATGACTGTTCTTGCATTTATATGTATTTTTGGCGCTACGCTGATGATACCTAAGGTGAAGGATTACTTTTTAAAACCGGCAGTTGACAGTTTAACTAAGGGCATAAAGTATACCAATTTAGTTTCACAGCAGTTATATGAAAAATAAATTAGTATTGTTTATTTTCTGTTTTCTTGTTTGGATATTTTTGCGATACTTGCCTAATTGGCAGACAGATTGGCAAAGCCTCTTAGTTGGAGCTGTTGTAGCTTTTGTTGTAACCGCACTCTACGGCGACTTGTTCACGGGACGGCCGGCATTATTCCTGGAATATAAACGCTACCTTTGGTTTATTTATTTTATTGTTTTGTGCACATGGGAATGCCTAAAAATTAATATAGAAATGACGATGCGGCTTATCGTAAAAGATATACCAATAAATCCTGCAATTTTAAAATTAAAAACCAACCTAAAAACAGACATCGGCCTGACATGCCTTGCAAATAGCCTGACACTTACGAAAGGAGCGATAACCATAGATATCGAAAAAGAAAAAGGCTTAATCTATATACACTGGATTGATGTTAAGCGGGCGGGCAAAAATAAAATAGAAGAAACTATTGAAAGGTTTGAAAAAATAATTAAAAAAATTTTTGAATAATATAATGAAAACACTACATTATATAATAGGGCTTTCGATTTTACTGGCAATACTTACGGTAATAGCATTTTTCCCCTTGAAAATACTTATTTATCAGCAATTGGACTTTTTATGGCTGCTCAAGCGCGGCATAAGCATTATTCTTTTATGTGCGTTTTTTTGCCTTTTCCGTGTCCTTCGCGGGCCGACCTCCGCCGACAGAATAGCCGGAATGGACATGCTTGGAATACTTATAATAGGCATATGCGCACTTCTTAGCATAAGCACAAAAAGAACATGGTATATGGATATAGGCATTGCCTGGGCGCTGCAGAGTTTTATTTCAACTTTGGCATTTACCAAGTTTTTGGAGGGTAAAGACTTTGATGAATAATATAGCCGGGATAGCTTTGATAATAGCAGGGCTTATATTTGATTTTATAGGCTGCCTGGGCCTGGTAAGGCTTCCTGATGTATATAACCGGTTGCAAGCATCAACTAAATGTGTAACCTTTGGGACTTGCGCCATTCTCCTTGGAACAGTGTTTATCATAGGATTAAATACTGCCGGAGTAAAATGTATTTTAACAATTATTTTTTTACTTTTTACATCACCCACAGCATCGCATGCGCTAGCGCGCGCCTGTTGCAAGACAGATGTAAAATTGTGTAACAAAAGCTTAATCAACGAATACAAATAACTCATGAAATATCCTAAATTAAGAGAGATTAAAGGCGCCTTAAAATCATTTTTCAGCAAGCCGTATACGACCAGATTCCCGAAGGAACCGCACATTCCTTTTAGCTCATTTCGCGGAAGGCCTTATTATTACGAAGACAAATGCATTGGCTGTACCGCCTGCGTTAATGTCTGCCCTACCAAAGCCTTAAGCTTTACGGATATCACCGATGGCAACACTGCAAAACGAGTTTTAACCATAAACTGGGATGTATGCATCGCCTGCGGGCAATGCGAGCTTAACTGCGTAAGCGTAGAAGGCATAATGCTCTCTAATGAATTTGATATCGCAACCACCGAACACCGGAGCGTTCTTCGCCAGACAATCGAGAAAGAAATGATTCTTTGCGAGCATTGCAACTCGGCTTTTGCCTGCCGCGACCATCTAAATTGGACAATAGAAAAACTCGGGCCACTTTATCCGCCGAATACAACCCTGCTTACGTTTAACCAAAACGCCCTTGCGCTAAGTGCCGAAACACCCCATAATGAAAGGCTCATCGGCCGGCCTGACCGCTTCAGCGTTCTTTGCCCGAGGTGCCGTAGAGAAGCAGTTTTCCAATCGTAAACGGAGTAAAAAACATGAAATGCCTTGCGTTTGACCTCGGAAAAGTTCTATTCGATTTCGACTATGGTATTGCATTAAGAAAAATTGAAACCAAAATAAAAGTACAACCGAAAGAAATAATCAATCAACTTTTCTTTAATGATTTTGCCAAAGACTTCGAGAAAGGCCTTGTGAGCACGCGCGATTTTTATGAAAAATTCAAAAACGCATTCAAGCTATCATTAACCTATGAAGAATTCATAGATACCTGGTGCGATATCTTTTCATTAAATAAAGACGTTGCAAGCCTCATAGAAAAGCTAAGCTATATTTATCCTGTTTATCTTATATCGAATATAAACGAGCTTCATTTCGAATACCTTCATAAAAATTACCCTAATGTATTTTCATTTTTCGACGAACTCATACTTTCATATAAAGTAAAATCATTAAAGCCGGAAAAAGAAATTTACCAGCAGCTTAAAGATAAAAGTGGCTACAAATATGAAGACATTATTTATGTAGATGACCGGCCGGATCTTATATGTGAAGCAAAAGAACTTAACCTTAAATGCATTAATTTTACAGGGTTTAACGAATTATTGGCTGAACTTAACCATCATAATATCACAATTCCTACCGAGGAAGAAAAAACAGCGTTTAAAATGCTGAAGAATGAAATCTTAAGGCACAAAAAAACACTTATTGTGGGCATAGGAAACACGGATAAGTCTGATGATGGCGTGGGTATATACTTAACAGAAAGAATCAAAAACAAAACCCATTTAAAAACTATAAACACAGGCCGAATGGTTGAAAATTACTTGGGCAAAATAGCAAAAGAGAAAGCTGATCTTATTATTTTTATTGATTGCGCCACACTATCCAGCCCGCAAACATTTGGTTGTTTCAGCCCAAATAGCATCAAAGATTTGCCATTACATTTAACCCATGATGGCTCACTTTCGCGAATTTTCGAATACTTGCAAAACGTAAACCGCTCTGATATACTATTCCTTGCCATAAGCGGATTTGATTATTCCTTGGGCCAAAATTTAAGCAAATCTGCCGAAAAACAATTGCAAATTTTGGGTAATTTTTTTGAAAAACATTTTTCTGCCGATTGTAATTAAAAAAATGATTTTCCGAAGAAAACCTCGCCAAAGAAACTTCCCTTTTATAAGAATTATTTATTTAAGCATCATAGTTTGTTCTTTATTTGCGGTTAACGCATGTGTTCCAGTTCTGGTGGGAACAGGTGTAGTTGCAGGATACACCCTAAGCAATGATTCGGCAATTGGGGAGGTAAAATGCGATTACCGCACTCTTTGGGATGTTTCCATGGATAAATTACAGAATTTAAAACCTAAAATATTGACTTCAAATGAATCCAAAGGACTGATAAAAGCAACCGTATCCGATAATGACGTAACCATTAAAATAGATACAATAAACTCGTCAATGCAAAAATTAAAAATTTCTGCGCGTAAATATCTTCTTCCAAAACCGCAATTCGCACAAAAGATTTTCGTTAAAATCGTACAAGACTTAGAGTGAATAAATCAAAAATTTTAAACAAAATCCTGTCCGGGCTTTTCTTAACCATTTTATGCTCTTGCGTTCCAAGTTATGATTACTCGCACATACGTGTAACTCGGGTAATTGACGGTGATACGGTGAGGCTTGAGAACGGAGAAACTCTTCGTTACATAGGCATCGACACCCCGGAAATAAAAATAAAACAAAATAACCGCTTTATCTATAATCCGCAGCCCTTTTCGCTGGAAGCGAAAAGGCTTAACGAAAAACTTGTAAAAAATAAAATAGTACGCATCGAGTTTGACATAGAAAAAACCGATAAATACAAACGATTGCTGGGCTACTGTTTTATCGAAAATACATTAGTAAATGCAAAACTGGTAGAAGAAGGCGTTGCTGTTACCTACACAATCCCGCCTAATATAAAATATGTAGATATTTTTATAAAATCGCAAAAAAATGCGCGTCAAAACCTGAAAGGAATGTGGGGAGTCTACGAAACTATCACCGCAGATAAAGCAATTAACCATACAAACCAGATACGTACTGTAAAAGGAAAAATAGTAAGCGGCCGGCGCACAAAAAACGGTATACTTTTAACTTTGGAGACGAGTCGTGAATCGCCTTTTAAGGTAATGATATTTAATAATTCTTTGAAATATTTTTATCAAAAAAATATAGACCCTGTTAACTATTATAGAGAAAAGGTAATAGAAGTCAGCGGAAGGATACGCCGTTACAAACAAACCGCACAAATAATAGTAAGCTCGCCTGAAGAGATATCAATACGTAATGTGGAATAGCTTGTTAATCTTTCACAAGCTAGGCTGGAGCGTTTTGCTGCCTGTTCTATTTCTGGCAGGCTGCGTTACTATCTATAATCCTGCCACGTAAAAGCACGAAACTTATTTTATTGATGAAAAAACAGAAATCGCCATAGGAAAAAATATGACGAAAGAGATTCTGCAAGAAATAAAACCGTAAAAGATGCAAATCTTTCAGAATATGTAAATCGCATCGGAAAGAAAGTCGCCGCCAAAAGCGACAAGAATAATTTACCGTATTATTTTTATATACTTGATGACAAAAAAATAAATGCCTTTGCTGTACCAGGCGGCTATATTTTTATAAATAAAGGCCTGCTCGATAAATTAAATGAAGACGAACTTGCATTTGTTCTAGGGCACGAAATAGACCATATCGCTACACGGCATTCGATAAAAAAACTCCAGGTCGCTTTAGGATTTAATATACTTACCAGTATAGCGCTGGATAACCCCGATTGCGCATCAACGCAACAGGCAATGGGCATAGCGTTTAACGTTGTATCTTCGGGGTATTCACGCCAGGACGAGCTTTTAGCAGACTCGTTGGGGCTAAAATACTTAGCTAATGCAGGCTACATCCATATGCCTCTATAAATGCCTTAAATAGCTTAGAAAAAGAGGAGGGGGTCTAACTTAGGGTTAGTTTTTTTACGGACTCATCCTTTGACACAAGAACGGATTAAGCAACTATAAAAGAAGATCGAAGGTAAAATACCTTAAAATTTTTCTTAAAAAAATACTTTTTTGTTGTATAATATATAATTCGTAAATAAAAGCAACTACGTTGATTTTCTTATATTTTAATCCCCTTGTTAAAATTCCATGGGCTGCCGAAGGCTCGCCCATGGATAAATAAAGGAGCGGGACGTTGCCCCAAGGATACACTTGGGGCTCCAGTATATATGGCTGAAGATAGATTATCAAAAATAGTATCTCTGTGCAGAAGGCGTAGCTTTGTTTTTGGAGGCTCGGAAATATACGGCGGGCTGGGAAGCTTCTGGGACTACGGGCCTTTAGGCGCCAGGCTTAAAAAACGCATTAAAGATATCTGGTGGGATACTTACGTAGAAAAGAAAGAAGACATCCTGGGGTTGGATAGCAGCATAATAATGCATGAAGATGTCTTTAAGGCTTCCGGTCACTTAGAAGGGTTCACTGATTCATTGGTTGATTGCCCTAAATGCAAAAAGCGATTTCGCATAGATAAACTTGAAAAAATAAATGAAAATCTATACCGCTGCGCGGAATGCAAAAGTGATATAGATAGCACTAAACACAAACCCCGCAAATTTAACCTGATGCTCAAGACAAACGTAAGCGCAACCGAAGATGAACCGAACTACGGGTATCTGCGGCCGGAAACTGCTCAAGGCATATTTACAAACTTTATAAATGTATTGAATTCAACCCACAAGAAACTTCCCTTTGGCATTGCTCAAATAGGAAAAGCATTCAGGAACGAAGTTACGACCGGAAGCTTTATTTTCAGAATGAAAGAATTTGAACAGATGGAAATAGAATATTTCGTAAAGCCACAAGACGCAGCTAAAGCGTACGAATATTGGGTGAAGGAACGGTTTGATTTTTACACTTCGAAACTTGGAATTAGGAAGGAAAACTTAAGGCTGCGCGAGCACGAAAAAGATGAGCTCGCACACTATGCTAAAAGCTGCACAGATATTGAATATAACTTTCCCTTTGGCTGGAGCGAGCTTGAAGGTATCGCCAACAGGGGAAATTTCGATTTAACCGAACACGCGCGCGTAAGCAAAAAAGACCATAGCTATTTTGACGAAGCCACAAAAGAAAAATTTATTCCCTATGTTATAGAACCATCTGCAGGGGTAGACAGGACATTTTTTGCCGTAATTTCTGATGCTTACCATGAAGAAGAAGTAAATGGGAAAACAAGAGTGGTACTTAAACTTAAACCGAGCCTTGCTTCTAATTACGCGGCAATTTTTCCGCTTTTAAAAAATAAACCGGAACTGGTTGAGCTTGCAAAAAAAATTTTTTATGATATAAAAGATAAATTCCCTGCTACTTATGACGATACCGGCGCAATAGGGAAATTATACCGTCGACAGGATGAAATCGGAACACCTTTCTGCATAACTGTCGATGTCGAAAGCCTCACCGATAGTAAAGTTACAATCAGAGACAGGGACACAATGAAACAGGAACGAATAGGTATTGAAAAGATTCTGGAATATATCGAAGCAAAAATAAAATAGAAACTAAAGGAGGCAGCATCATGGCGAAGAAGTATGTTTATTCTTTTGGAGGAGGCAAGGCCGATGGAAATGAAAGTATGAAAAATCTTTTGGGCGGCAAAGGTGCAAACCTTGCTGAAATGGCTGGGCACAAAGATTTGCGCTTGCCAGTACCTCCGGGTTTTACCCTAACAACGGAAATTTGTACATATTATTACGAAAACAAACGTACTTATCCTAAGGGGCTCAAGGAAGATGTAGAGAAAGCTTTAAAAAGAGTAGAAACAATAATGGGCAAACAGTTTGGAAGCCAAACCAACCCATTGCTTGTATCGGTACGTTCCGGCGCAAGAAAATCAATGCCGGGAATGATGGAAACGGTTTTAAACGTAGGCCTTACCGAAAAAACCATTCCTGCCTTAATTAAACTAACAAAAAATGAACGCTTTGTATATGATGCATACCGCAGGCTGATTATGATGTATTCTGACGTTGTAATGGAAAAAGCTGCAGGAATTGAACCCGAAGGTGATGAAGCCGGCATCAGAAAGCAGCTTGAAAAGATAATGGCGGCGATGAAGAAAGAAAGACGCGTTGCTAACGATACCGAATTATCTGCTGCCGATCTTAAAAAACTTTGCTCTTTATTTAAAGTCAGGATTAAAGAAGTTCTTAAAAAAGAATTTCCCGATGACCCGGAACAACAGTTATGGGGCGGAATTTCTGCGGTATTTCTTTCCTGGAACGGAAAAAGAGCCATATCCTACAGAAGAATCGAAAATATTCCTGATGAATGGGGAACAGCAGTAAACGTGCAATCAATGGTTTTCGGCAATATGGGAGAGACAAGCGCAACCGGAGTCGCGTTTACCAGAAATCCCGGCAACGGTGAGAACAAGTTCTATGGCGAATATCTTATTGACGCGCAGGGAGAAGACGTGGTTGCCGGAATACGTACGCCTGCTCCCGTAAATGAATATTCAAAAAGCGAACACAACAAAGAGCTGGTCAGCCTTGAAAAAGGTATGCCAAAACTTTACAAAGAACTTGTAGACATACGAAACAGGCTTGAGAAGCATTATCGCGATATGCTTGACATAGAATTTACAATTGAGAAAGGAATACTCTACATGCTTCAATGCCGCGTAGGAAAACGTAACGGCCCCGCGGCAATAAAGATGGCAACCGATATGGTCAAGGAAAAACTCATTAAAAAAGAAGAAGCTGTAATGAGAGTTACGCCTTCGCAATTAGACGAATTACTTCATCCGATAATTGACCCTAAAGAAGAATTAACGAATAAGCCTATCGCGAAAGGACTTCCTGCCGGCCCAGGAGGCGCTAACGGAATGATTGTTTTTAGCGCAAATGAGGCAGTAAAGTGGGCGAAAGAAGGTAAAAAGGTAGTTCTTGTGCGCGAAGAAACAAACCCTGAAGACGTAGAAGGAATGCGCGCCGCGCAATGCATACTTACAGCCCGAGGCGGTATGACATCACACGCCGCATTGGTAGCGAGAGGTTGGGGAAAATGCTGCATAGTCGGCTGCGGCGGACTTCATATAGATTACAACACAAAAACACTAAAGGCTGGCGACAAAATATTTAAGGAAGGCCAGTGGCTTACCCTAAACGGAACAAAAGGAAACGTTTATGCCGGACAACTTAGAATGATGGACGCTTCCGAAGAAAATAAACTCCTCTCGGAGTTTTTAAAAATGTGCGATTTATTCAGGCGCTTAAAAATCCGAGCAAATGCCGACACTCCGGCTGACGCTCAAAAGGCAAGGTCTTTCGGCGCAGAAGGTATCGGGCTTTTTAGGACTGAACACATGTTCTACGGCAAAGGCGCAGAAAAGCCGCTATTTCTATTACGTAAAATGATAATCTCAAAAACAATAGAAGAAAGAAAACATGCACTTTCTGAACTATTTCCCTTCGCAAAAGCAGATATAAAACAAACGCTTGAAGCAATGAAAGGCTTTCCTGTAACTATACGCTTGTTAGACCCGCCGCTTCATGAATTTGTACCGCGCGAGGAAAAACAGCAACAGGAATTAGCCCAGAGTTTAAATATC
>JALOCC010000002.1 GCA_023227945.1 Candidatus Omnitrophota bacterium | reverse complement strand
TTATATTTTCTGAAGCGCGCGCAAATATTTTAGACAGGAAAAATCTATGCAAAATTCAAATTCCGGAAAAAAAGTCTGCATACGCACATTCGGTTGTCAAATGAACGTCAGGGACAGCGAAGCTCTGCTTGGATTATTTTTGGAGAAGGGATACAAGAGCGCAGATAATCCAAAAGACGCGGATGTGATTTTGCTTAATACCTGCGCCGTTCGTGCGCATGCCGAGCATCGTGTTAGGTCAATATTAGGCTCATATAAAAAGCTGTCAGCTTTCAGTCGTCAGTCATCAGCCAGCAAGAAAAATAAAGCTGAAAGCCGGAAGCTGAGGGCTGACAGCTGTAAGATAATCGGTCTAATCGGCTGTATGGCAGCTAACAGCGGCAAAGAGATATTTGAACGAATGCCGCACGTGAATTTGATTGTATCGCCGGCAAAATTACATAAAATTCCCGCGTATATAGAAAAAATAAAGAAAGAAAATATAAGAATAATCGATTTGGAGGATAAAGAAAGGGAAGAGGATTTTTATAATGCTTCTTACCGCGTAAAACCAGGCTATGCGCAAGTCGTAATTTCTACAGGATGTTCCAACTATTGCTCTTATTGCGTTGTGCCGAGCGTTCGTGGGGAGTTACGTTTGCGAAAGCCAAAGGATATTATTGCGGAAGTTAAAAGAAATGTTTCCCTGGGGATTAAAAAGATTACTTTGCTTGGGCAAAATGTTAATGATTATCGCGATAAGCAGGGTGTAAATTTCGTTGATTTGTTGAAAATGGTTGAAGAGCTTGACGGGGTTGAGGAAATTGATTTTCTTACACCACACCCTAAAAACACCACAAAAGAATTATTTAAACTAATGGCTAAATCAAAAAAGATTAGAAAGTATTTACATTTGCCATATCAGTCCGGTTCTGATAAAATCTTACGCCTTATGCATAGAGGTTATACCAAGAAGGAATATCTCGCGCTAGTAGACGACTATAAAACAATAGTCGGTGGCACCATTGGAACAGATATTATAGTTGGTTTCCCAACGGAAACAGAAGAAGATTTCCTGCATACTAAAGACATTCTGGAAAAAGTAAGGTTTATGGGCGCTTATATATTCAAATATTCTCCACGTCCCGGAACGCATGCGCAGAAATTAAAAGATGATGTGCCGCAGAGAGTTAAAGAGAAAAGGCACGCGGAGCTTTTGGAATTACAAAAGAAAATATCCAATGCATAAAAATATTTTTAAAATGTCTTTCGTCTTTGGTCTTTGGTCTATTGTCCTTTGTCTATCTCTTTATGCTGCCTCTCTGGATGAAGCCTATAAGGATTATCTTAATAATGATTACGAAGAGGCACTGCAGAAAGCAAAGTCTTTAACGCAGAATGACGAAGTTTTGTATTTTTTGGGCCTGGTTTATACAAAAATTGGAAACTACCCTCAGGCGCGCGAATACCTGATTCTGCTTACCAGCAATTACCCTAGGTCAAAATTCTATGAGCAAGGCGTGTTAAAAATGGCGGATACATATTTTCTTGAAGGAGATTCATCGAAGGCGCGTCCGTTTTATGAGAGTATAGAAAAAAAATTAACTGCTTCGAATTATCTGCCGTTAGCTTATTTAAGGCTTAGCCAGATAGCCGCAAAAGAGGGAAGATGGGAAGACAAAAAAAGATATATTAATCTTCTAAAAGAGAAATACCCGCTAAGTAACGAACTGCTTCTTGCAGATACTCTCAAAAAACAGGAAGATTTTTTTACCATACAGGTTGGAGCCTTCAGCAACAGCAAAAATGCCATTAACCTCAAGAATGATTTGGATGAAAAATATGACGTCTATATTCTTGAGGATAAGAATGAAAACTATGTATTATACAAGGTAAGAGTGGGTAAATTCAAAGACAGAAAAGAAGCAGAAAGAACGTGGGGAAGGCTGGTTAAGCAAGGGTATCCGGCACGGATATTTCCGTAAATTTTTGTAACAGGTAACACGTATCAAGTATCACGTTTAAAACGTGTTACGTGGTATCTGTTACTTGATACAAAATCATATGAATGAAATCATTTTTATAATCGGTCCAACCGCAACAGGAAAAACCGAAATAGCACACCAGTTTGCCAAAAGAATTAATGCGGAAATAGTCTCCGCTGATTCAATGCTTTTTTACAAGGAAGTATCAATTATTACTTCAAAGCCCCCGGAATATATGCTCAAAGAAGTCCCGCATCATTTTGTAAACATTATTTCTGCCACGCAAAGTTACAGCGTATTTGATTATTTTAATGCTGCCGTAAAAATTATACAAGACATATTCGCACGAACATGTCCTATAGTTGTTTGCGGAGGTAGCGGCCTGTATATTAAGGCTTTACTGGATGGAATTTTTGGCGGCGTAGGCGAAGATAAAGAGCTACGCAAAAAACTTGAAACCCAAGCGCATAAATTCGGCAAAGAATATTTACATGAAGAATTAAGAAAGGTTGACCCGCAAACTGCGGAAAGAGTTAATGATTTAAGAAGGATTATCAGAGCGCTTGAGGTTTACCGTTTAACCGGTGTGCCTTTATCGCAAAAAAAGCAGGAAGCAAAAGGTCTTTGGGGTAATTTACCGATAAAAATGTTTGGTTTGAATTTCCAAAGAGAAAAGCTTTATGAAAGGATAAACAAGCGCGTTGATGTGATGTTTGAAGGCGGTGCTGTTCGTGAAGTGGAAAGTTTGCTTAAGCTTAAGTTAAGCTCAACTTCCGAAAAAATAATCGGCATAAAAGAGATTTCTGGATACCTGAAAGGGGAATATAATATAGAACAGGCTAAAGAGCTGATGAAAAAAAATACCCGTAATTTCGCCAAGCGCCAGCTTACTTGGTTTAGGGCGGATAAGAGGATTGATTGGATAGATAGGGATGATTTGACGCCGAAACAGGTGGTTGATAGGTTATTAGGTTGTTAAGTTGATAAGTTAGTGGGTTTAACCATTTTTCACCGCGTAGGTGGAATGAGGTTTGCAACCAAGTCTCATCTCGTAGGCGGACGTTGGTTTTTATTTTACTAGCCTATAAATATAGCAACTTATTAACTTTATAGCTAAAAACTTCTTACCAAACTAACCCTTTCTGTTATAATATCAATGTGTTAAATTATTGTAACCTTCGTAACATCCGTAACCCGCGTAACTTTCGTAACTTAAACAAGAATAACTAAAATGTACGAAACCACAAAAATCGAAAAAGCGTTATTGATAATGACAGCGGCTCACCAGGAAAGATGGCCGCAGGATGTCTTGGCTGAGGAATTTAGAAACCTTGTTACCTCTACCGGAATTGAGGTTTCCCGGCTTATAGCTGTCAAGCTAAGGCAAATAACTCCTGCTTTATATATAGGTAAAGGAAAAGCAGAGGAACTGGCGGCAGCTGCCGAGGAAGAAAAAGTTGATGTGGTAATTTTTAATAATAATTTAAGTTTCACTCAACAAAGAAATTTAGAGGAAGCTTTGGGTGTAAAAACTATTGACCGCACACAACTTATATTGGATATTTTTGCAAAACATGCGCATACGCAGGAAGGATTCTTACAGGTTGAACTCGCTCAGCTCGAATATCTGCTTCCGCGGCTTAAAGGTAAAGGTATTATGCTATCCCGGCTTGGGGGCGGCATTGGCACCCGTGGGCCAGGTGAAAAGAAACTTGAAATCGACCGGCGCAGAATTACCGACCGGATTACCCGCCTTAAACACGATCTTAAAGAGGTAAGCTCTCATCGCGATGTAACCCGCAAAAAAAGAGAAAAAGAAAAAGCAGTGGTTTGTTCTCTGGTCGGCTATACCTCTGCCGGCAAAACCACTCTTTTTAATGCGCTTAGCCAAAGCAACGAGAAAATTTCCCAAACTCTTTTTACTACATTGGATACTGTGAGCCGTTCAATTTACGTTCATGAAAACTCAAAGGTAATTCTTACTGATACCGTAGGGTTTATCTATAAGCTGCCCCTTAAGCTTATTGAAGCATTTAAAGCAACGCTTGAAGAGCTTAAGTTTGCGAATGTGCTTTTGCACGTTATCGATGCATCAAGCCCTGACTTAATGAGGCTTATAGAATCGGTAAATTCTGTTTTAAAAGAATTAAACATTGACACAAAAACTATACTTCTGGTGTTTAATAAGATTGATAAGCTATCGCCGGAAGACTTAGAAATGCTACAGAGTAAATATGCTGATGCGATATTTATCTCTGCCCTTCGCAGCTTAAACCTTGATAACCTGAAAAAGGCTATTTATGACCTGGTTTTTTCTGATTTGGTTGAGGCAGTTGTAAAATTGCCGTTTAGCATGATGGAATTTAAAGATTATATACACACTAATTGTGAGGTATTAAAAGTCAACTATGAGGAAGATAAAGCAGTATACCTGCTGCGCATGAATAAAAATAACCTTGTTTACCTTGAGGGTAGAGGAATTGAGGTAAAAATAGTTTGAAAATCGTTAAGAAATAGTTTGAAAATTATTAATAAAAAGTTTGACATTTTTCAAATAATATGTTATATATTAATTGGTTATTGGGCTTTTTGTATTTATAGGGTTAAGCAAAAAGCAATTCAATTAACTAAGTAAACCATGAATTGGGAAGAATTAAACAAACAATTTGATATCGATATATCGCCGGAGGAGCCGGTATTTCCTTTTAATATAGCGTGCGAGCTATTGCACCTACATTATTGGACGCTGCATGAAATACTAAAGGAAGGCATAGTAAAACCTCGCGGCAAAGCCAAGAAGAAAAAACTGCTTTCTTACGAGGATATGAAACGGCTGAAAATCGTAAAACACCTTATCGATGACGAGGGCGTAAATATAAAAGGCGTTAAGATTATTTTAGAGATGAGAAGGGAAGTCTGATTTTTTTTGATTTTTATTTAGCAGAGTTGTGTGTTGAGTGCTAAAAAATTTCTTAAAATAAATCAATACTTTACGAAATCTGCCTCTTGCATATCTGTAATCTAAGGTATTAAACTATATGTTGGTGGTGTAAAAATATGAATTTGGATAAATTTACCTTGAAAGCGCAGGAAGCAATTACAAATGCCATAAACCTGGCAAAGGGTTATGGCCACCAGTCTATACTGCCCGAGCACGTTCTTTATTCATTACTCGGCGAACCGGAAGGAATCTGTGCGCAGATATTTTTAAGATTAGCCATAGATGTAAATGATTTAAATTCAAAAGTAAAAGAGTTCCTCATCTCTCAACCGAAAGTATACACAAAAACCGCAAAAGATGTTTATGCTTCGCAAAGAATTGCCGGAATCCTGAATTATGCTGAAAGCTATTCAAGAGATTTTGGCGATGAATATGTCAGTTCCGAAACCTTGCTTTTAGGAATATCCAGGGAAAAAAACACGCTTTTATCCAATTACCTTAATAAACAAGGTATTTCTCTGGATGATATCCTGCATATCATAAAAGAATTACGTGCCGGTATGACTGCGCAATCGCCTTCTGCCGAAGAAACTTACAGGGCATTAGAAAAATTTGGAAGAGATTTAACCGAGTTGGTTAAAAAAGGCAAACTTGACCCGGTAATCGGGCGCGACGAAGAAATAAGAAGGGTTATGCAGGTTCTTTCCCGCCGTACGAAAAATAATCCTGTTTTAATCGGCGATCCCGGGGTCGGTAAAACCGCAATAGTCGAAGGCCTTGCGCAGAGGATAAGTTCCGGTGATGTTCCGGAAGGGCTTAAGGATAAAAGAATAATTGCTCTTGATTTAGGAAGCCTGGTTGCGGGCACTAAGTTTCGCGGTGAATTTGAAGAGCGCCTTAAAGCTGTTTTAAAGGAAATAGAACAGAAAGACGGAGAAATAATACTTTTTATCGATGAGCTGCATACGCTGACAGGCGCGGGCCAGGCTGAAGGAGCATTGAGTGCCGCGAATATGTTAAAACCTGCCCTTGCGAAAGGGGCGTTACGTTGTATCGGCGCAACCACTCTTGATGAGTATAGAAAGTATATAGAAAAAGACGCAGCGCTTGAGAGAAGGTTTCAACAGGTCTACGTTGGGGAACCCACTGTTGAACAGACTATTTCGATTTTGCGCGGCCTAAAAGAAAAATATGAAGTTCATCACGGAATACGCCTGAAAGATTCTGCTCTTGTTGCAGCCAGTGTTTTGTCAAGCCGCTACATAACCGAAAGATTTTTACCGGATAAAGCAATAGATTTAATCGACGAAGCTGCTTCTAAGTTACGTATTGAAATAGATAGCAAGCCTGAAGAAATAGATAAGCTTGAAAGGCGAATAATGGAGTTGGAAATTGAAAAACAGGCGCTAATGAAAGAAAAGGAAGAAGCAGTCATAGATAAGCTTAAGAAAGTTGAAAAGGAAATAGAAAGCCTGAATAAAGAACTTAATGCTCTTCGTGAGCATTGGCGCAAAGAAAAAGAATTGATTACGAAAATAAGAAACATCAAGGAAGAAATAGAAGATTTAAAGCTTAAATCGTCAGAATTCCAGAAACAGGCCTTGCTGGATAAGGTTGCGGAAATAAGGTATGGTAAAATTCCAAAGCTAACACAGGAATTGGAAGGCTTAAACGCGCAGCTTGCGGCATTTCAGAAAAAAGAAAAAATGCTTAAAGAAGAAGTTGATGAGGAAGATATCGCGGAAGTTGTCAGCCGGTGGACAGGCATACCTGTAACCAGCCTTATGGAAGAGGAAGTTACAAAACTCATCAAGATGGAGGAAGAGCTTAAAAAGAAAGTTGTCGGACAGGATAACGCAATTGAGCTTATTTCTAATTGTATAAGAAGGGCGCGTTCCGGGCTTTCCGACCCAAACCGGCCGCTTGGTTCATTTTTATTCTTAGGCCCTACGGGTGTAGGCAAGACCGAGCTTGCCAAAACCCTTGCCTGGTTTTTATTTAACAGTGAGCATAATCTTATACGCATAGATATGAGTGAATATATGGAGAAGTTTTCAGTCTCACGCCTAATCGGTGCGCCTCCGGGTTATGTCGGATACGAAGAGGGCGGGCAACTTAGTGAGCAGGTAAGACGCAGGCCTTATTCTGTAATTCTTTTTGATGAAATTGAAAAAGCGCATCCGGATGTTTTTAATATTTTACTGCAAATTCTTGATGAAGGCCGGCTTACTGACTCGCAGGGGCGTGTTGTAAATTTCAAAAATACCGTGATTATTCTTACTTCCAACATCGGAAGCGAATATTTTAATGATTTATCCGTAAGCGTAAAAGGATTGGAAGAAAAACTGAAACTTGAAGTTAAAAAATATTTCCGGCCGGAATTTATAAACCGGCTGGATGAAATAATAATTTTTAACAGGCTCAATTTAGACGGAATAAAGAAAATAGTTGATATACAAATGAATGTTTTAAAAGAAAGGTTGAAAGATAAAAAAATAGAGATAGAATTAACGCAATCAGCCCGCGAATTCTTGGCAGATCGCGGGTTTAGCCCTGAATATGGAGCTCGTCCGTTAAAAAGGGTTATGCAAAAACTTATGATTGACCAGTTGAGCTCAAAAATTATACAGGGTAGCTTTAAGGAGAACGATAAGATTATGATAGACGTGAAAAATAGGCAAATTGTTTTTAATAAAGAGAAATAAACGTATCGCGCCGCACGTAACCTCGCCACCATACAAAAATATTTAGGCGAGTCCACTTGAAGTGGAAGTAATACGTTTATTGTACATACGTGTTACGTGATACCTGATACGTGTTACGAATTCAGCAAAGGAGGATAATCATGCGTGTTGACGTTTCTTTCAAGAATTTGGAAAAGAGTGAGTTTCTTGATAATGTATTAGATAAAGATCTTGAAAAGATAGAAAGACGAGTGCAGATGTTTCGTAAGGATGACCCAATACACGTGGCGGTGCATATTGAAAAAAGCCAGCACAGAGAAGAATATACCTGCAGCGCCCATATATATTTGCCTCAGCATGTTTTACGTGCCGGCGAAAAAGATAAAAGAGCTTCCAGCGCGATAAACAGTACATTTTCTGCACTAAGCAAACAGCTTGATAAGCTAAAATACAAGGTAGAAAAGCACTTACGGAGGAAAAATCCGCCTGAATTATAACTTATCCATTATTCTTGACGCTTATATGTTTGTATGTTAATATCTTTGGCACTCTTAACTCAAGAGTGCCAAAGTCAAAGTTACCTGATAGTTTAACGTAAACAGCATAAAAAAAGACATTATGGCTAAAGTTGTAGATACGCGGGGAAGAGAATCCGAAATTCTAAATTTAGTGGTTGAGGCCTATATAAAGGAAACTAAGCCGATAAGCTCTACCCATCTTTGCGAAAAATATAAGCTTCCTTATTCTTCAGCTACAATAAGAAACGTAATGGAGACTCTGGAGAAAAAAGGGTTTCTTTCTCATATCCACACATCATCAGGGAGAGTCCCCACAACAAAGGGTTTTAAACAGTACGTAGAATGTCTTAAGAAAGAAAAGATGGTAAATAATTACCCGATAGAGCTGGAATTTTATAATACAATTTCCGATAGCAGCCAGGTTATTAATAGTGCGCTGGATACTTTGGCGCTAAAAAGCGGTTATGCTTCATTTTTGGCAGTCTCTGGCGAAGGGCATAAGTTATTTTTTAGGGGCGCGCGTTTTATTCTTGAGCAGCCGGAATTCGAAAACATCGTGCGGCTTAAGAGCGTTTTTTATGCTCTTGAGGTAAGATTAAATCAAATACAGGAGTTGCTACTTAACTATTTTGATGAGCAGGTAAAAATTTTGGTGGGCGATGAAATAGGTTTTGACGAAATATCGGATTGTTCGCTGGTTGTGTCTGGTTCCGGAGAAAAAAAGGTTTCCTATTCACTGGCATTGCTTGGCCCGATGAGGATGGATTATGTAAGAGCTGTTTCCTGCTTGCAATCCATTAAATATCAGCTTGAAGCAATTATCGAAGATAAGTTATGAACCCCGCCCTTCTAAGGCGCATTATGGTTTTTGAAAAATATAATAAATCTTACGAAAAACAAGGGTTGGGGTAAAAACAATAAATCTAAAATACAAGGAGGAAGGGCGGGGTGAACGACGGTAAAGCAAAAAATAATAAAAACAACAAAGAAGAATTAGCTAAAGAAGAGAAGAAAGAAGAGCTTTGCTTTCCGGTAGGCTCAGGTAAAGAAAAAAAAGAAGACTATGATGCTCTTTGGGGAAAATATACGCGGATCTGTGCGGATTTTGCTAATGCCAGAAAGCGCTGGGACAGGGAAAAAGAAGACTTAATAAAATTCTCTACATCGTCGCTGATTAGAGACCTTTTAATAGTGCTTGATGAGTCAGAGCAGGCATTAAAAATGGTAAAAGAGCACGGCAATATAGAAGAAATTATAAAAGGCCTTGAAATGGCTTATAATAATTTTGTAAATCTTCTTAAAAAAAGAGGCCTTACACCTATAGAAAGTATTGGCAGGTTTTTTGACCCGCATTTACATGAAATAGTGGCAACTAAAGAAGTTGACGACTCAACAGATAAACCTATGGTTTTAGAAGAAATTCAAAAAGGTTATATGCTTGAAGATAAAGTATTACGTCCTTCAAGGGTAATTGTAGGGATTAAAAAACAGAGTACAGAGAACAGAGGGCAGAGTACAGATAACAGAGAACAGAAAACAGAAGAGGAAGAGCAAAGCCCAGAGGATAAAAAAAACTGATCTCTGTTTTCTGTCATCTGTCGTCTGTAAACTAACCGACGAGTGAAACGAGGAGGTTGATATGGCGAGAGTAATTGGTATAGATTTAGGAACTTCTAATTCAGCGGCAGCAGTAATGGAGGGGGATCGCCCTGTAATTCTTCCGTCAGCAGAAGGAGCGGGAGTTGCCAGCGGAAAAGCTTTTCCTTCTTTTGTTGCATTTACAAAAGACGGACAGAAACTTGTGGGTGAACCCGCAAGGCGCCAGGCTGCTATAAATCCTGAAGGAACTATTTTTGCGGCAAAACGCAAAATGGGAACAGATTATAAATTTAAGGTATTCGGCAAAGAATATACGCCTCAGCAGATATCTGCGTTTATTTTACAAAAAATTAAACAGGACGCAGAAGCTTATCTTGGCGATAAAGTTGAAGAGGTGGTTATAACTTGCCCGGCATATTTTGACGATAACCAAAGAACCGCCACAAAAGACGCAGGCGAAATAGCAGGGCTTAAGGTGCTTAGAATTATCAATGAGCCAACAGCCGCCTGCCTTGCTTACGGGCTTGAAAAAGCAGGAAAGGAATTAAAAATCCTGGTTTTTGACTTTGGCGGCGGAACTCTTGATGTCACCGTCATGGAGATGTGGAAAGAGGGTGGATTTAAAGTAATGGCAACAAGCGGAGATACACAGCTTGGCGGAACAGATATGGATAATGTCATAATTGATTATATTGTTAATCAATTCAAACGTGAAACAGGCATTGATTTGCGTAATGACAAAATGGCAACGCAAAGAGTGCGCGAAGCTGCCGAAAAAGCAAAGGTAGAGCTTTCAAGCACTCTTACAACGGACATAAACCTTCCCTTTATAACCGCAGATAGCAGCGGGCCAAAACGCCGTACAATGTCAATTAACCGCGCGAAAATCGAGGAATTGGTAGGTTCTATTGTAGAGCGCTGCCGCGGGCCGCTCGAGCAGGCGCTTCGCGACGCAAAAGCTGCTTTCGAAAAAGAAGGAGTAACTTTTAGCGATAAAACTGCGATAGATAAGATTATTATGGTAGGCGGCCCCACAAGAATGCCTATAGTTCAGAAATTCGTAGAAGATTATTTCGGTAAAAAAATTGAACGCGGGGTAGACCCCATGGAATGCGTTGCCTTGGGAGCAGCAGTGCAGGCAGCGATTATCAAGGGCGATGTAAAAGATGTGTTGCTTTTAGACGTAACACCCCTTTCTTTGGGTATTGAAACCTTAGGAGGAGTAAATACCAAGCTTATAGAAAGAAATACAACTATACCTACAAGAAAATCCCAGATTTTTTCAACAGCTGCCGATAACCAGACCGCGGTTACCATACGCGTAATACAGGGAGAAAGGACTATGGCTGATGCCGAAGGCAATGTCGAGCTTGGCAGGTTTGATTTGGTTGGTATTCCTGCAGCACCCCGTGGAGTGCCTCAGGTTGAAGTTGCTTTCGATATAGACGCAAACGGAATCGTACATGTTTCAGCTAAAGATTTAGGCACGGGTAAAGAGCAGTCCATACGTATTACCGCTCCCAAGAAACTTTCCAAGGAAGAAATAGATAAAATGGTCCATGATGCCGAGAAATTTGCAGCTGAAGATGCGAAAAAGAAAGAAGAAGTAGAAACAGTAAACCAGGCAGACCAGCTGATTTACGCCACAGAAAAATCATTAAAAGATTATGGTGACAAAATTTCGCAAGCTGAGCGTGCCGACATTGAAGCAAAGATTAATGATTTAAAAACAGCAGTCAAAGATAAAAACGTAAATATGATTAAGAAAGGTATGGAAGATTTGACCAAAGTAGCACATAAGCTTGCTGAAGAAATCTATAAGAATGCATCTCAAAAACAGCAAGAACAAGGAAAGGCTAAGAGTGAGGCAGGCCCACAGGCTGGCCCTCAGGCCGGGCCAACCCAGGAAGCTCCAGAGCCGGAGAAGAAAGAGGATATTATCGACGCGGACTTTAAGGAAGAAGATAAGAAATAGCTATCAGCCATCAGTCGTCAGCTCTCAGCCCCCCCTAAGGGGCGCCCGTAAAGGGTGGCTGATAGCTGAAAGCTGACAGCTGATAACTGAAACAATGAGTACACAAAAAAGAGACTACTACGAAATCTTAGGCGTTAAAAAAACTGCTTCTGTTGAGGATATAAAACGGGCATATCGGCAGCTTGTTATGCAATATCATCCTGATAGAGTTGCTCCCGAAAAAAAGAAGGAAGCTGAAGAAAAGTTTAAAGAACTTTCCGAGGCTTACGCGGTCTTAAGTGACCCCAGTAAAAAGCAGCTTTATGACCAGTATGGCCACGCCGGTGTTGATTCGCGTTATTCTACTGATGATATTTTTAAGGGAGCTGATTTCTCAGATATTTTTAGAGGCCGTCAGGGTGCAGGACAAGGAGATTTTGGCAGTATTTTTGAAGAATTTTTTTCTGACCTTGGCTTTGATGTTTTTGGGGCATCCAGCCGTCAGGGACAGGGCCGCAGGCGCCATGGCGAAGATGTCCAGTTAGAAATGTCGGTGGCGCTTGAAGAGGCTGCTTTCGGAGCAGAGAAGGAAATTTCTTTCTATCACTACGAAAATTGTTCGCAGTGTAACGGAAGCGGTGTCCAGCCTGGTTCAAAAAAAGAAACTTGTTCAACGTGCCGCGGCAGAGGGGTAGTTTCCAGCAGAATGGGGCCTTTAAGTTTTTCGCAAACTTGCCCTGATTGTCAAGGAGAAGGGGCAACGTTTAAAAATCGCTGTTCAAAATGTTCAGGCCAGGGCAGAATAAAGGTTAAAAAACAAGTCAAAGTAACAATACCGCAGGGTGTTGATGATGGTTCCGTGCTTCGCTTAAAAGGTGAAGGAAATTTCGCCGGTGCCGGATACGGTGATTTGTACCTGCATATAGTAGTAAAACCGCATATTCTTTTCCAGAGGCAAGGCGATGATGTAAGATGCAAGGTAAAAATAAACGTCTTTAAGGCCATGCTTGGCGCAGAGATTGAGGTGCCGACTTTATCGGGGAATGTTAAGATGAATATTCCCACCGGCACTCAACCAAACGCAGTTTTCAGGCTCAAGGGGAAAGGAATAGCTAATTTACGTACAAAAAGATTGGGCGATGAGCTGGTTGAGGTTGAAATAGAAATACCAAAAAGGGTATCCGCAAACGAGAGAAACGTTTTACTTGAAATAGCAAAAGAGCGCGGTGAAATCTGATCGCGAATATTCGCGAATTTAAACCTTGATAGTTTGATTAAGGTATAAACGCGAATACACGCGAATGGAAAACAAATGTAAACAAAACTATTCGCGACCATTCGCGTTGGATTCGCGAGAATTTGTGTTTAGAAACTTGCAACTTATAGCTTTGTGTATATAATATCAGGGAGGTTTTTGTTATGCCTACGTATGATTACGAATGTACAAAATGCGGCCATCATTTTGAGGCTTTTCATAAAATAAGCGAGCAGAAAAAGATAGAATGCCCGAAATGCAAAGCTATAAGCAAAAAAAAGATAAGCGCAGGCAGCGGCCTGATTTTTAAGGGCAGCGGTTTCTATGCTACGGATTACAAAAAAAATAAATCCTGTGATTGCCCGAATAGCAAAAACTGCAATAAAAAATAATTGAGCCCTTAAGGTTTTTTATTATCAGTGACTCATCCTGAGGAGCGAAGCGACGAAGGATCTCAAAACGGGACAATCAGTAAAATCTTTAAAATTTAATGGCAGATATAATAAGGCCCTTCCGGGCTACACACTACAATCCTTCTTTTTTCAAAAATCTTTCTGCGTTTACTTGCCCGCCGTATGATGTTATAAGCAAAAAACAGCTTTCTTTGTTAAAAAGAAAATCTCCTTATAATTTTTCAAATATTCTTATTGCAACTAATAACGACTACAAAGAAATAGGCGAGAGGTTACGCAGCTGGATTGATAAACGGATATTGGTAGACGACCCGGCAGAGAGTATTTTCCTTTATGAACAGAGATTTAGAATCGGAACCGAGAAATATAAACGCTTCGGATTCCTTTCACTTTTGAAAATGAATCAAAAAGGAGCAATTTTCCCTCACGAATATACTTTAAGCGCTCCGAAGGAAGACCGCAAAAAAGTAATAGAGGAAGTTGAGGCTAATTTAAGCCCGATATTTGTGATAGCGCCGAAAAAGATTAACTATTTTCATGCGCTGCACAATCGGTATTGCACCAAAAAACCGTTCATGAGATTTAAAGATTTAGACGCGAATGAAAATCTGGTTTGGAAAATAACCGATAAGGATACGATAAAAAAAATATGTTCACAGGCAAACGGTAAAAATCTTGTGATAGCTGATGGGCACCACCGCTTTGAAGTAGCCTCCGGCTACTACAAGAGAAACAAAAGGCGTTTTAAAAACCTAAATTATATAATGAGTTACATAACAGACGCGCAGCGCGGGCTTGTAATACTACCTACCCATAGAGTAATTTCAGTGCCGGATTTTGATGGTGCGCTTGCCACGCTTAAGCAATATTTTGATATAAAAGAAGTAAAAAACGATAATGTTCTTACAGGCCATCTTGGAAAAGAAAAAAAATTTTCCTTCGGTGTTTATAGACGGAGTAAATTCTATTTTCTGAAGTTGAAGAATGAAACTATCCTTGATAAGCTTTTCCCGGCGTCTCCCTATAAGAAACTTAATACGTATCTATTGCACCAGTTTGTTCTACCTATGCTTAAAACGGACGGTAGTATCCAATATACGCACGACATAAAAGAAGCCGAAAAGCTGGCAGGCCACGATAAAACCGCTTTTATCTTAAAGCCGGTTAGTCTATCGGCAGTATTTGACATAGCCAATCGTGGCTACCGCCTGCCTCAGAAATCAACATATTTTTATCCCAAAGTTTACAGCGGAATAGCCATACGAAGGTTTGCTAACGCGAATATACGCGAATTTTAACCTAAATAGTTTATTTAGGCATAAACGCGAATATTCGTAATTAATAGGGCGCTCTGAATACTTGTTATATGCGTAAATTTGATTTATAATAAAGGCAAATATGCGCTAACGAAGTGCGATAAATTTATTCGCGTTCATTAGCGTTTGCACCTCTAATAAACATAAAGGTATAAATTCGCGACAATTAGCGTTTTATGAGAATATTTAAAAAACCATTTCGTTATACTCTGG
Organism: Candidatus Omnitrophota bacterium; assembly: GCA_023227945.1. GTDB lineage: Bacteria > Omnitrophota > Gorgyraeia > Duberdicusellales > 4484-171 > JAJYOP01. Next base: position 72,964 of record JALOCC010000002.1, on the reverse strand, counting down.
CAAGAAGAAGAAAGGAAATGCCTGACGGGCTTTGGAGTAAATGCCCCAGCTGTTCCCATCTTATTTTTAATAAAATACTGCAGGAAAATTTAAAAGTGTGCCCTAAATGTAATTATCATTTTTCTCTTGTCTGCTGGGAACGCATAGAATTGCTTGTAGATGCTGATACCTTTAAGGAATTTGATAAGGATATGGAATCATTAGACCCTCTCAATTTTGCAGGGCCTAAATCCTACAAAGATAAATTAAAAGAAGATACGCAAGATACAGGATTAAAAGATGCGATAATAACCGGTGAAGCAAAAATGGACAAAAAAAATATTGCCCTGGGAGTTACCGATTCCCGTTTTATTATGGGCTCTATGGGTTCAGTAGTTGGTGAAAAAATTACCCGTCTTATAGAGTATGCTATTAGCAAAAAACTGCCGGTAATTATTGTTTCAGGTTCAGGCGGAGGAGCACGGATGTATGAGGGGTTACTTAGCCTTATGCAAATGGCAAAAACATGCGGGGCCCTTTCACGTTTAAAAGAAGCACGCTTACCATTTATTTCCGTGCTTACGCACCCGACAATGGCCGGCGTTATGGCATCGTTTGCGGGAATAGGTGATGTAATTATCGCCGAGCCGGGGGCGCTCATAGGCTTTACCGGGCCGCGGGTTATAAAACAGACGATAAAACAGGATTTGCCTAGAGGTTTTCAAACTTCTGAATTTAACTTAGAGCATGGCCTTTTAGATATGGTGATAAGCAGAAAAGATTTAAAAGCGACTTTATCCAAGTTATTGTATTATTTAACTTGACATCTCTTTAACTAAAACATAAAATTATGCTTTGTTTGGTGTTTTGATTGGTGATTTTTTCTGTTTCTACTCTACCTTAATCTATAAAAAATATGGCACAAGTTAGTCTTAAAAATGTAATGAAACAATATAACGGTGATTCAATTGCCGTTAAGAATGTAAGCCTCGGCGTAGAGAACAAGGAGTTTCTCGTTCTTCTTGGCCCTTCCGGATGCGGTAAATCAACCACCCTGCGCATGATTGCTGGCCTTGAGTGCCCTACTGAAGGAGAAATCTACATTGCAGACCGTCTGGTAAATAACGTCCCGGCTAAAGACAGGAATATTGCGATGGTTTTTCAAAACTACGCTCTTTATCCTCATATGTCGGTTTATGAAAATATGGCATTTGCACTTAAACTACGTAACTATGCAAAGACAGACATAGATAAACGCGTAAAAGAAGCAGCTCAGATATTAAGCATAATGCATTTATTGAATAGAAAACCCAGAGAGCTTTCAGGCGGAGAGCGGCAGAGAGTTGCGGTAGGAAGGGCAATTGTAAGAAAGCCCCTTGTTTTTCTTTTTGATGAACCCCTGAGCAATCTTGATGCAAAACTTCGCGTACAAATGCGCACAGAAATCCATAAACTGCATCTTAAGATTCAGACTACAATGATTTATGTTACACATGACCAGACAGAAGCAATGACTCTCGGAGACCGAATTGCCGTAATGAAGGATGGAAATTTGCTTCAGCTGGATACGCCGCTAAATGTTTACAATAATCCTATCAATAAATTTGTCGCGGGATTCATCGGTTCTCCCCCGATGAATTTTATGAAAGGTATCATTATAAAGAAAAATGAAAGCCTTTATTTTAATGAAGGAAGTTTTAAGATAAAGATACTTGAGGGAATGAACGATAAGCTCAAAGCTTATATGGATAAAGAGGTTATACTAGGGCTACGCCCAGAAAATATTTATGATAAATTATTTGCATCAAACTCTACCCCCGATAATACGGTTGCCGTAGTCTGTGATGTCGTTGAAACTATGGGTTCGGAAAATTACGTATATCTTTCCAGCGGAAAACATATCTTTGTAGCAGTGGTTGAAGCTTCGAATATACCTTCTATCGGAAGTATGATAGAGGTTGTCTTTGATATGAAGCGAGTTCATTTTTTCGACCCAGCTAGCGAAGAAACCATTGTATAATCTTATTGCAACCTTAAGTCTGCTATTGTTTTTAGGTTTCGCCTTGATAACTGCTATTGTAGGCAAGCTAAGTTTTTTATTTTGTGCAATTACCTTCCTGATATTTCTTGTAATTTTTTGGATATTCCGCAAAATCAACCTTAAGATAGCCTCAAATTTCCAAGTCGAATACGAAAAGCTTGAAGAAAAAATAAATCTTTTATCTCAGGATATTTGCGAAAAAAAGAAAATTTCAATTTTACTTCCGGAGAAATCTAAGAAAATAGAATCCCTTTTCGAAGTTTCGCATGAACTGGTTGAATTATATAATTTTCAGGAAATATTTGATTTTCTGCTTAAGTCTTTATGCTGGCTGTTTCCCTCTGCGGAAAACATAATGCTTTTTGCACTGCACAAAAATTCGCTTTCTCTGGAACTTTCCTTCAAAAAAGAAGAATACGTAATTAAAGAAAAATGTGGAGATATTATCGAAAAATGGTTGCTCAAGCATAACCAATCTTTGATAATAGATGATTTGTTCAAAGATTTTCGGTTCGATTGTAATAAAATAGCAGCTTTTCGCGAAAGAAAAATCCGTTCTCTTATCGCGAGCCCGATTTCTGTAGGCGATACTCTTCTCGGTACTGTACGCGTCGAGCATAAAATGCCTTCTTCTTTTTCTTTTGATGATTCCCGCCTGTTGCGTGATATGTGTGACCTTACTGCGGTAGTTTTGGAGCGTGCCGCGCTTTTTGCTAAAGCCGAGGAGCTTGCCATAAGGGATTCGCTGACGTTTTTATTTGTAAAAGGCCATTTCTACAAGCGCGTTGAAGAAGAACTTAAGCGTGCAGAGTATAAGAAGAGTAATTTAGGGATAATTATGATTGATATCGATGATTTCAAAAAAATAAATGATACTTACGGCCACATAGTCGGAGATATTGTCTTAAAACGCTTGTCCGCCGTGTTGATTGAGACGGTAGGCCCGACCGGAGATATTATTGCAAGATTCGGAGGAGAAGAGTTTGTTGTAGCGCTTATTGAATGTGATAAAGAAAGGCTTATTAAAGTAGCCCAAAACATACATAGTAATGTTGAACTCGCCAAAATAGGTTTTCGCCGCAAAACCATAAATTTTACGGTATCTCTTGGAGCTGTTTTGTATCCAGAAGACGGATTAGAATTAAACGGTTTGGTCAATCGAGCCGACCAGTGTTTATACAAAGCGAAAAAAGAAGGAAAGAATAAGGTATGTTTTACCTGGCAGTAATTTTTCTGTTAATAATCGTATTTATCCTTGAAGAAATACTTCTCTTAAAAAGATTTCTGAATAAAAATTTTAGAAATAAAGAGCAGCTGTTGGTTAAAATAGATGCGTTGGATAAAGAACTGAGCCCTATAAAAAAGAATATAGATGCCTTAGAAAAACAAATGTCTGAGCATTTCTTTTTCTATGACCTGATGCGTAAACTTTCACCTTTTCTTAACAAAAAAGGCCTCTTTAAGGTTTTTTCTGAAGAAATAAAATATCTCGGCGAAGTGGAAGCCGTAGAATTCAGCCGCCCGGAGAACGAAAAAAAATATTTGCAATTTGTGTTTGATGATGAAGGAAGTAGCTTATATGTAAAAACTACATCGAAAAAAATTATCGAGCATCAGGATGTTTTAAGGAAGCTCCTTGAGCTTTGTACAGAGAGGATAAACCTTTATGACAGATTCCAACAGCTATCTATATATGATGCTTTAACCGAAACCTATAACCGGCGTTATTTTGTAATACGATTTATCGAAGAGTTCGAGCGTGCCAAAAAGTTTTCCTTAAAACTATCGTTTCTCATGATTGATATTGATAATTTTAAAAAGATAAACGATACTTACGGCCATTTAGTGGGCGATGCTGTTTTAAAAGAGATAGCGAAGATTATAAAGCAAAACATAAGAGAAATAGATTCTTTAGCCAGATTCGGGGGCGAGGAGTTTTCGTTAATTTTACCTGAGACGGATAAGATGTCCGCAATAGTAGTTGGGGAAAGAATACGAAGCAAAATTTCCGAGAGAATAATAAAGGCTTTTGATGAAACGCTAAGTGTTACGATAAGCACCGGAGTGGGAAGTTTTCCGCAGAATACTTTGTATTCGGATGTTTTGATGGAAATTGCCGATAAGGCGCTTTATCAGGCAAAAATTTCCGGCAGAAACCGGGTGTGTTGGTTTTGATAAACGCGAATTTCCACGAATTTGGAACGAATTAACACGAATAAATTCGTGGTAATTCGTCTTGTATCCGTGGTAATTCGTGTCTAGCATTGCAATTAAAAATTTTCCTGCTATAATTCTACTTCATTATGATGGACAGATTAGAGCAATATCTTTTAGACGCGCAAGGCAAGGAGAAAGAGGAAATTTCCTCAAACAATCCTTATGGAAAGATAGGGTTTGATAGCGGTAAAAAACGCCTTGGTTGGGTAAGAGTTACGCCTTTTAATTTAATAAAAGATTCCTTATTGAGCATCTCACCGCTTTTAAAAGGAAAAGAGAACTTCATTTTTGTGGGCATGGGAGGCTCAATCAATGGGATTAAAACACTTTTTTTCCTTTTTAAAAGGCATAAACTTTTCACTCTGGACAGCCTGGATCCCGCTGCAACAGAAGCTATACTTAAGAAAATCAAAAATATAGATAAAACTCTCGTTATTTCTATTTCAAAATCAGGTACAACCCAGGAAACGCAGCTTTTGTCTTTAGCCTTGCGGGAGAGTTTCGGCAGCAATTGGTCGAAACACTTTTTGTGGCTGGCTGACCCGTCAGCTTTTGAAAAACTTGAAACTCTTGGCTGGAAAGGAGCCCAAATGCGGCCTATCCAGTTTGACGCGCAAGCTGATGTGGGTGGAAGATTTTCTTGTCCGCACACGCTTATATTTTTTCTTCCTTTATTTCTGCTTTTGAAACAAGATATAGGTAAACTTAAACAGGTTTACGATATTTATTTATCTTCCCAGGCGCTGGCGCGGCACCAAGCTTATTTATTTGCCGAAAAATATAAGGATAAGGAACCGGCGTATTTTTTTCCGCAAGTAAAGGGTAACCTTGGCGAAAGTTTTTCTTCATGGATTGTGCAGCTTTTTCAGGAATCACTGGGCTCTAAGAAAGAAAACTTTAGCGTAAAAACAACAGGATTACTTAAGGTGAAGAATAGTTTGTTTCTCCCCATTAAGCTTAAAGCTAAAATTAATAATCCCGTAGCGTCCCTTATGAGCCAAATGTATTTTTTTCAGGCATTTGTAGCATTCTATAGCGCTTTTAAAGATATAAATTTTGTCGATCAGGAATTTGTCGAAAAATATAAAGACGCAATGCGAAAAATCGAAGGAAGTAAAACTGATGACATAAATTTATTAGATTTAGCGCAAATTATTAAGGAAGTTAAAGGTAAAATCTCTACAAAACAAAAATTCATCGAAGTAGTGCTTTATTTTTATCCTTCCAAGGAAATAATCGCAAAGGTAAGGCAGGCGATGAGTAGGGCATTTAGCGATAGGATGGTTTTTGTGTTTGTCGGCAGCGACTGGAACCATCATTCTTATCAGGCGGCTTTTGCGGATAAAAATACATTTTATGTATTTTTGCTTGCTTCAAGCTATCTAAACTTCGTAGAAGGTATCTCGCAGGCTACACTTGTTAAAAATATCGAGAAACTGAAAATCATAAGCAAAGCTACCCACCTTACGTTAGAGGATAAATCTCTTCTTTTTAGATTTAGCCGATAATATTTAGCCATACTTACTCATTTAGGTTACTATAGGCTAATCCATCTCTAAACAGCTATTATAAGAATCAAAATACAAATTGAGAGCGTTGAAAAACCTTTTCAACGCTCTCATCCCGAGCGTCCGCGAGGGATCTCAAAATGAATTCTCTATATAATTTTAAGATCCTTTACTTCGTTCAGGATGAGACCGTTGACTCTTTTAACGGTCTCAAATTAGTTCTACTTTACTTGTTGGGATGATGCAGCTTTAGCTGTGGTTAATTTTTTTGCTTTTTACGTAATGAATGATATAATTTTTGCTATGAGAAGATTATGTTTTTTGCTTATAATTTTATTTTTTACAGCCTGCGCTACAACTTCCAGTCGGCAGGCTGGTATGGGGTATAGGCAGTCAGATTTTATATATATAGGTGATTTTTGTAAGAAACACAACCTGCAATATGATTTTGACACTCTGGATGATGTCATAAAAATTTCCTCAAGCGGAAAAGATATACGGTTAATTTTAAATTCAAATATAGTTTATTTTAATGGCTCAACTTTTTCACTTTCCGATGCGCCGCAATATTCAAACGGGAAGCTCTTTGTGCCGCAAGGCCTTGAAAAAACAATTTTTTCTAAAGAGCCGGTATTTTCTGGGTCAATTTTCACCATAAAAACAGTTGTTATTGACCCCGGCCACGGAGGAAAAGACCCGGGAGCCCTGTCTTGCCGGGGCATGCGGGAGAAGGATTTAAATCTAAAAATAGCAAAATATCTTAAAGAAGAATTGGAAGATCGCGGGATTAAAGTTATACTCACACGAGACAGGGATATTTATATTTCCTTGCAGGGAAGAGTGAATGTGGCAAAGCGCCACAATGCGGATATTTTTATAAGTATTCATGGCAATTCCAATCGTTCGAAGCGCTTAAAGGGCGCAGAGGTATATTATCTTGCGCCAAATCGCTTCAATAGCCAGGAGCGCGCTCTGAAATTGGCTAAGGAAGAAAACTTTCGCTTAAAGAGGGTTAATCCGGACACAGAAGCAATTCTCTGGGATTTATTGCTTACTCAAAATTATGTATTATCAGTTGAGCTGTCGCGCTCACTTTATTTTTCTTTCAGAGACTTAGGGTTTTCAATGCGCCCTCCTAAAAAGGCGCCTTTTTATGTTTTACGGCTTGCCTATGTTCCTTCAGTGTTGGTTGAAACCGGTTATTTAAGCAATCGTTATGAAGAAAAATGGCTCAGGAAGGAGTCTTATCAAAGGCAAATCGCAGAAGCAATTGCCTTGGCAATAGTTTCTATGAATAAACAGTATAATAATTTTGCAAGCAAAAGTAAGTAAAGATAGGATAAAACTATGGAAAACAAGGCGATAGGTATTTTTGATTCAGGAGTTGGAGGGCTAACTGTTCTTAAGGAAGTAGAAAGATTATTGCCGAATGAGGATATAATTTATTTCGGAGATACAGCGAGAGTCCCATATGGCAATAAATCAAAATCTACTATAATAAAATTCAGCACCGAAAATATCCTTTTCCTATTAAAGAAGAAAGTGAAAATCATCGTAATTGCCTGCAATACAGCGTCAAGCCTTGCGTTAGATTCTTTGAAAGATATTTTTAGTGTCCCCCTTATTGGCGTTGTTGAAGCAGGGGCAGCCAAGGCGCTTAAAGTATCTAAAAACAGGAAAATCGCGGTTGTAGGGACACGTTCAACCATAAACAGCAAAAGTTATGAAAAGGCTATTCTAAAAAATGACAAAACAGCAAAAATTTATTCAAAGGCTTGCCCTTTATTTGTGCCGTTAGTTGAAGAGGGGATTTTGGAAGGGGTAATTGCAAAAAGCATTATTGAGATGTATTTGAAAAGCTTTAAGAGTGCCCATACAGACGTAATTATCTTAGGCTGCACGCATTACCCGCTTTTAAAAAGGCAAATCGCGGCCTACTTAAAGGGGGTTTATATTGTTGATTCAGCAACAGAAGTAGCCTTGCATGCTAGGGGAGTGCTTATGCAGCACAATCTACTGCGCAGCAAAAATAATAAAACCGGAAAAAGAGAATTTTACGTTACCGACGAGCCAAAAGCTTTTATGAGGCATGCCGGATTATTTTTAAAAAGAAAGATACCATTGCCTAAAGTTATAAATAATTTGCAATAAGCTATGTATAAAATAAAAATAAATTCAAATTTTAGCGCTGCTCACTTTTTGCGCGGTTACCAGGGTAAATGTGAAAATCTGCATGGCCACAATTGGAAAGTTGAGGTCGTAGTTGTATCAAAAGTGCTTGGCACATCCGGAATGGTTATGGACTTTAGCGAGTTAAAGAAGGCTACCTCTGCTATATTAGAGGAACTGGATCATAAACACCTAAATGAATTGCCCTATTTTGCCGATATTAATCCTAGCTCCGAAAATATCGCCTGCCACATATTCAACAAACTAAAAGAAGGGCTTAAAGGGAAAGACTGTAAACTGGAAGAAATAAGCGTATGGGAAACCGACGCTTCTTGCGCTTCGTATAAAGAATAATAGCTTTGCCAAATAAACAATAAATTCTTATATATCCAAAACATATAAAATGATATGTCCGAAATGCCACAAAAAAATTAACCCATTCTTGATTCTTCCTCGCCATTGGTACGGCACTATTTACCCTATTTACTTTTTTACTAAATTTCGTTGTTATCATTGTCAAACAGGGTTAAAGCCAGACATTCGTAAACATAAGTGCCTGGCTATCATATATAACCTTGCATTTTATTTCATATTCGTAACAGCAGGAATGGTAATATGGAAAAAGTATTTTTATGGTAATTCTATCGGATTGTTAGTAGTAGGATCTTTTTTGATTATATTATTATATTTTTTGGACATAAAGTTATTAGGTAGCAAACTGGCTTTGTTTTATTGTGAGGCATATTTAGATGATAAAGAATTCGCTGCCAGGCAATAGTTTTATGACTGGAGCAGTTATTTTACTTTCTGGTGGTCTTGATTCGGCAGTTACCTTATATTATGCGAAAAATAGAGGCTATAAACTAACTGCTCTTATCTTTGATTATAACCAGCGGCATAAGAAAGAAATGGATTCTGCCGTGCGAATTGCGCGGTTGAATAATCTAAAGTTTTATGTTATAAAAATAGAGTTGGATTGGGCAAAATCAAGCCTTACTGATAAAAGAATAAAAGTTCCCATAAACCGCAGCATAGAAAGCAAAGGCATCCCGCTTACGTATGTTTCTGGAAGAAATATAATTTTTTTAAGCTATGCCGCATCTCTCGCAGAAAGTATCGGTGCAAAATCAATATTTATCGGAGCGCATATCCAGGATTATTCCGGTTATCCCGATTGCCGGCCGCAATTTCTAAAAGGTTTTGAGAAAACTTTAGGCGAAGGTTTAAAAAATAAAGGCATAAAAATTGTTGCCCCGTTACTTAATAAGAATAAAAAAGAAATAATTCAGTTGGGGTTAAAATTGAAAGTTCCATTTGAATATACTTGGTCGTGCTATAATGGTAACAAGAAGCCTTGCCTAAAATGTGATAGTTGTAGGTTTAGGATAGGGGCATTTGAGGAGCTGGGGATGAAAGATCCGTTATTGCGATAAGCTGCCTCACGTAACAGGTAGCCTCGCCACCATAGAAAGATATTTAGGCGAGTCCACCTGGAGTGGACGTAACACGTTTATTAAATAAGACTTGTTACCTGAAACGTGCTACGTGATACTTAAAACAAATGGATATGAAGGCTAAAATTTCAGAAATTTTTAAAAGTATACAAGGTGAAGGCCTGCATCAGGGGACCGAGCAGATATTTGTCCGTTTCTTCGGCTGTAATATGCATTGTTCATTCTGCGATACACGGTTAAACGATTACAGCGAAAAAACAGTTGAAGAGGCATTGAAAGATATTCTTTCTCTCGGCGTTTGCAGTTTTGTTTCTTTAACCGGAGGAGAGCCGCTCATGCATGCCGATTTTGTAAAAACTTTAGCTAGCCGGTTAAAGGGCGAAGGCAAAACCGTATATCTTGAAACTAATGGAATTATGTATGAAAATCTGAAAGAAATAATAGGTTTTACTGATATAATAGCAATGGATTTCAAATTACCTTCTTCGACTAATTTGATTAGTTTTTGGCATGAGCATGAGAATTTTTTGAAGATTGCCAGCGCAAAAGAAGTATTCGTTAAAGCTGTAATCGGCAAAGATACCCAAGTAGATGATATTTTTGAATCAATAAGAATAATTAAAAGAGTAAATCCGGATGTGCCATTTGTGCTTCAGCCGCAAAATCCTTTCGAAGAGGCTTTAAGGGAAAAACTTATATTTTTTTCCGATATTTGTCAAAAGGAGCATATAGATGTAAGAACCATGTGCCAGCTTCACAAAATATTGGGTGTTAAATGAAGAATCCATTAAAGTGCGATATCGAGCTCTTGGTTAAAGAGGCAAATTTTTCTCTCAGAAGGGACGTTTCGAAGTTATTGAATAGAGCTTATCGTGCTGAAACAAATAAAAAAGCAAAAAAAGCTTTAAGCTGGATTTTGGGAAACGCGGATATTGCAAAAAAGCAAGATTTGGCAATCTGCCAGGATACCGGCCTGCCAATAATTTTCATTGAGGTAGGTAATAATAAATCCATATCCTGTGTTTGTGTAAAAAACATAGAACAGGAAGTCTCTTTAGCTTACAGAAAGAACTATTTACGCCCTTTTTCGGTTTCGCCGCTTTGTAGAATTACCCCTTCTTATAAAGGTGTAATCACTCATGTTGATTTTAATCCGGCTAAAAGAGGTATCAAGGTAACTGTTTTTCCGAAAGGTTTCGGCAGTGAGAATAAATCACAGCTTAAAATGTTTAACCCTACCGTCGAGGTGACGGAAATTGAAGATTTTATTGTTGAAAGTGTGGCGAAAGCCGGCCCCGAAGCTTGCCCTCCCTTTATTGTGGGAGTTGGAATAGGCGGAACTTCTGATGAGGCATTGCTTTTGGCTAAAAAAGCGCTTCTTGCGGGGATAGATCTTCCAAATAAAGATAGATTACTGAATAACCTTGAGAAAAGGCTGCTTAAAAAGATAAATGCTTTAGGCATAGGGCCAATGGGGTTAGGCGGAACGCATACAGCTTTAGCAGTAAAAATAAAAACTGTGCCTACGCATATCGCCGGGCTTCCGGTAGCAATAAATATAAGTTGTCATGCTCTTCGCAGTGCAAGTTGCGAACTAAAAAATATTACGGCAAATGAAAGATAAGTGGTTGCTTACGATAAGAATAGTTACGGCGTTTGTGATTGTGGTTAATCTGCTGCTTTTGTTGCCGATAAGCCGTGGGGCGCTTTTGCACATGGATGATATTGTGCGTTTTTCGTTACTGAAAAGCTTGATAATTTCTCCTTTAGGTTTTTACCAGGACCTTGCATTTATGCCTTACCAATTATTTTTTTCATTTATAGTTTCAACTATAATACTTTGCGTATTCATTTTAATGTCAAAGAATATTGCCAGAATAATGTTTATTCTTTTTCAATGCGCAATTATTTTGTTCGGGCTTGTTATTATGGCATTATTTTTTGTTATCAGCAGGCAAAGCAGAATGTATTGGATTTTTGATACTTTTATCCGTATCTGCCTTTTTCCGGCTATCTATTGCGTGTTTTTTTCATTGCCAAAAGTAAGAGAACAATTTAAGGGAAATAAGCCCTTTGATTCCCTTGCATTGCATCGCGGTCGCTCAGGATGAAATTACAAAAAATACGGAACACCAAACTGGCAAGTCCATGTTGCCTAAAATATATCTACCTTAGGACTTGCTAATATAGTGACATCCGCCGACTTGTCCTCCGAAGCTTTAGCGTAGGAGGAAGCCCATCATGGCTATTGCTCTTCTAACAAAGAGCGAAGGCGGATAAACCTACGGAGGCATTTTATGAAAGCATCAGGGTTGAGGAAAGGTTCGGTTATTAATGATAAGGGTGAACTTTGTATAGTTGTGGATATGGACCATAGAACCCCGGGCAATTACCGGGCGTGCTATCAGGTTTATTTAAAGAACCTAAAGGACGGCCGCGTTGTAAAGCAGCGTTACAATCCCGATGATGAAGTTGAAGAGGTAAGGCTTGAGGCTCAAAAGGCGCAATACTTGTATCATGATAATAGCGGATTCCATTTTATGGATATGGAAACTTACGATACAATTATATTAAACGAAGAAATTGTAGGTGATGCCAAGAATTACATTAAGGAAAACTCAGAAGTAACATTCTTATGCCACAACAAGAAAGCTGTTTCGCTAGATTTACCGCCGAGAGTTGACCTTCGTGTGGTGGAGGCGCCGATAGGCTTAAGAGGAGATACAGAAGGCACAGCCAGAAAACAGATTACTCTTGAAACCGGTTTTAAGCTCAATGCCCCGCTTTTTATCAAGGAAGGAGACATTGTGCGTATAGACACGGCAACTGGCGAATACGTAGGGAGAGCTTGATGAAGGTTACGAATGTTACGAAAGTTACGCAGGTTACGAAGGTTACAATAAACCACGAGGTTTTAAATGTAACTTTCGTAACTTCCCGTAACCTTCGTAACCTAAAGTTGATATAGCTATAACAAATGAAAGTTCATAAGGAAGCAGAAATGAATGCTCTGAGGATGCTTAAGGCGGGAGAAGAAATATTGTTCTCTGGTTATGTCTATACCGCAAGAGACCAGGCGCATAAAAAAATTGTAGATTTGATAAAAAAAGGTAAAAAGCTCCCGTTAGATTTAAAAGGCCAAATCATATACTATTGCGGCCCGACTGAAACGCCAAAGGGTAAAATCATCGGTTCCTGCGGGCCTACCACATCCAGCCGAATGGATGAGTTTGTCGATTTATTTTTAAAGAAAGGGCTTGTGGGAATGATAGGAAAGGGAGCCAGGTCAAATAAAGTACGAGAATTGATAAAAAAATATAAATGCGTTTATTTTATTGCGCCAGCAGGTTGTGGCGCGCTTTTAGCCCAAAAAGTTTTGTCTAAAAAATTAGTATGCTTTAAGGCTCTTGGCCCGGAAGGAGTTTATAAACTTAAGGTAATTGATTTTCCTTTAATTGTTGCTATAGATTCCAGGGGAAATAATATATATCAACGTTTACCCCGTTAGGAAACTAAGTTCTCTAACGGGATTTACAGAAGTAACTATGCTTTCAACTCTTTTCTTTAATGTTATAAAGCCGGTATTAAACTTCGGTTTTTTTGCTATATTCTTTTTGATTCTTAGTTTTGTCTGTATAAATTTTTACTTGTCTTCAAAAAGCAAAAAAAGAAAAATCCCGTTTGCGATCATATTTATATCCGGCCTCAATGTTTCTGTCGGTATAGCCGGATTGATAGTTATGTTTTTCGTCAAGGAAACTAAATCTTTTGTCTATGATTTTCTTCTAAAAGCGGGCGTATTTTTATTCGCGGCTGTAAATATATTTCTTGGGATAATTTTGGTAAAACTTAAACCTTACGCGAAGGTATTGATACTATGGATTTTAGCTATTTTTGCAATTTTCGATATAGTTTTTACACTTACTACCGAGCATTCTAAATATATTTTTGGTTTTATAGGCTTTTACGCGGTAGTATTTACCATGTATTATTCCGGGCTGAACGAAAAATATTTTAAGAGCGGAGATGAAGGTTTCTCTTTGCGTAGCGATGCAGCTATTAAGAAAGAGCGTTCTACGATTACGGATTTTTTTAAAGAATAACTTTGGGGAAAGCTATATTTACCCCTTGCGTCTAGATACCAGGGGCTGCGGGGTTAATTTTCCGCCGTAGGCGGAAAATTAAGGAGGAAATATATGAAAAGAATTGACAACAGGGCTTTTGAGGAACTTAGAAAAATCAATATCGAAAGAGATTATATAAAATACGCGGACGGCTCATGCCTTATTGAAGTGGGCAATACCCGCGTAATCTGCACGGCTACAGTTGACAGAAATGTCCCTTTATTTTTGCGTAACTCAGGCACAGGCTGGGTAACTTCGGAATACGGTATGCTTCCGCGCTCAACGCAGATACGTATACCAAGAGATAAAAATTCAGGAAGAACCATGGAGATACAGCGGCTAATCGGGCGGTCACTGCGAAGCGTAGTTGATTTAAGAAATATCGGAGAACGTACAATCTATATTGATTGTGATGTCATACAGGCTGATGGCGGAACCCGTGTCGCATCAATCGTTGGAGGATTCTGCGCCCTTACCGATAGTTTGCATAAGCTTTTTAAGTCAGGGACTATAGCCAAGATGTGCATAACTGATTTTTTAGGCGCGATAAGTGTTGGTATATGGAAAGGCAAATACATCCTTGATTTAAACTTTGCCGAAGACTCAGATGCCGAGGTTGACATGAATATTGTTATGAAGTCGTCTGGTGAATTTATCGAATTGCAAGGCACCGGCGAGCATGGTTCGTTTTCAAAAGACGATTTGAATGCGCTTATTGACCTTGGGAAATCCGGCATAGAAGAGATAATTGATATGGAGAGAAACCTATTTAAAGATATTTTACCGAATGTATAATTCAAACAGGGGAGAAAATATGAAAATTATTAATGTGGTTTCTATGTTTTTGATTTTGTTTTTACTCGGAGGCTGCCTTACTACCAATAAAAAGAAAAATGATAAAAATATAGAAATTTATAAGCTTGATTTAGATAAGGATATGATAGAAGAAGTGGTTGAAATCGAAAACCGCTTTGCGGCACATGGCGATATGCTAATTAAGATAACCAAACCTGCTAAAAATAAAAAAGCAGAGCCAAAAATATTCAATTTTACAATTAACGGGCAGTTCAATAAGGTTGAATTCGCTGAATTAGGCTGTGACGGATTTAAGCAAATGCTTATTTATTATGATACGGCAAAAAAATTTACCCACCTTGTTATCTACAAGTTTAAGAATGATAAGGTGTCCCAGATTTTTTTAGCCAGCAGTAATTGTGATATTGAAACTGATTTTGACACGGTTCCAAGAGTGAAAATAGCAAAAAACATCGATAGGGGAAACGATTGTTCTGTTATAGCTCGCGGCAATGAATGGGAAAGCTGGGCATGGGATGGGGAAAAATTTGTCAAAGAGCCATAAATTTTTCAACCTTTCGAAAAATTTATTATCTTGACATTTAAAGGCTTAATTGTAAAATAACCTCGTTTTGAGGACAAAGGCGTCCTTTCTGTTAACAGGGAGGGGACGCTATTTTTTTTGTTTTGGTTGTTTAGCCTTTAAACATATAATGCACAAAATTTAAGCATATGAGTATAAAAATATTAGAGAAAAAAATATTGGCGGATGTGCCCGGTTCAAGGATAGTTCAGATAAAACTTGCTGCTCAAAATATTGCCGTTCGTGCAAAGGCAGGGCAATTTATAGTGCTTATGGCGGGTGAAGAAGGCGAAAGAATACCCCTGACCATAGCCGAAATCGACGCAAATAAAACAGCTATTACTATAATCTTTCAGGAAGCCGGGTTTACTACCAGGCTTTTAGGGAAGTTAAACGTTGGAGATTCTTTATATGCGCTTGCCGGGCCTCTCGGGCACCCTACAGAAATTCATAAATCTGCTAATGTGATTATAGTCGGCGGCGGCGTGGGCATGGCAGAAATTTATCCTGTAACTCGTGCGTTTAAAGCAGCAGGCAACAGGGTAACTACTATTTTAGGCGCACGGACTAAAGAGTTGCTAATTTTAGAGCAGGAGTTAAAGAAAGCATCAGATAACTTTTATATAACGACAGATGATGGGTCTTACGGGAAAAAGGGCTTTGTTACCGATATTTTGAAAGATTTATTAGCTCGAAAGAGTGAGCCATACAGCCTTGTATATGCTGTCGGGCCAATACCAATGATGCGTAAAGTTGCTGAAACAACAAAACCATTTAATATAAAAACTCTTGTTTCGCTTAACGCTCTGATGGTTGATGCAACCGGTATGTGCGGGTGCTGCCGGGTAAGCGTTGGGGGAAAGACCAAGTTTAGCTGTGTTGACGGCCCGGAATTCGATGCCCACGAGGTCGATTGGGATGAGCTGACAAAAAGAAACAAGATTTATTACGATAAAGAACAGCATATTTGTCGGTTGAATAATTTGTAAGCAGCGATAAACAATAAATTTCTATTAATTTCTACGAATCTCTATCAATTTTAATCGAAATTGGTTGAAATTGGTTGTTTAGTAAAATTTATCTACTCTTTAAACTTAAGAGGTTTAACATCGTGAAAAAAGAACCCGTAAAAATCAAAGAAGTAGAAGCTAAGGTCAGAGCCGAAAATTTCAATGAAGTTATATTGGGATATGGCGAAGAAGAGGCTCTTGCCGAGGCGGGTCGGTGCTTGCAATGCAAAAATCCGCTTTGTATCTCAGGGTGTCCGGTTGAGATAGATATAAAAACATTTATTTATAAAATTACCCAGAAAGATTATGCTGGCGCTTATAATACTATCCGGGAAAAAAATAATTTCCCTTCTATTTGCGGAAGAGTTTGCCCCGCTGAATACCAATGCCGAAAAGCATGCGTTTTAAGCAAAAAAGGTGAGCCTTTTGCAACGCCTCAGGCGATAAACATTCATTTTTTAGAGCGTTTTATTGGCGATTACGGAATGAATCATAACGATTCTACGCCCCACGCCCCACGCCCCACGCCACACGCCAAGCGAGTGGCTATAGTTGGCTCCGGCCCTGCAGGCATAGCTTGCGCCGGCGAACTTGCCCGTAGAGGAATAAAAGTAGTTATGTTTGAAGGCTTGCATAAATTAGGGGGGGTGCTGCGTTATGGAATACCGCCTTTTAGGCTGCCAAGAAATATTCTTGATTATGAGATAGATTCACTTAAAAAAATGGGCGTTGAATTTATACCTAATTTTATTGTGGGTAGAAACAAAGATGTGGACGAATTATTAAAAGAAGGGTTTTCCTCGGTGTTTTTAGGCTTGGGCGCGGGAATACCGTCTTTCTTAGGCATTAAAGGGGAAAACCTTTGCAATATTTATTCGGCTAATGAATTTTTGACCAGAGTAAATTTGATGTCTGCTTATAAGTTCCCTAAAGCTCACACCCCGGTAAACATAGGCAAAAGTATGGTTGTTATCGGCGGCGGCAATACTGCTATGGATGCAGCGCGATGCGCTTTGCGATTACAGAAAATGAATGGCATTAACCCAAATACCACTATTCTTTATCGCCGTAGCGAGGTAGAAATGCCGGCAAGGCGCCTTGAGATTGAACATGCCAAGGAAGAAGGCATACAATTTAAACTTTTAGTTAAGCCGCAGGAGTTTTTCGGGGATGAGAAAGGTTTTGTTACGAAACTGCGTTGTTTACAATGCGAGTTGGGAAAGCCAGATAGCTCAGGCCGGCGAAAGCCCATAGAAATTCCGGGAAGTGATTTTGAGGTAGATTGCGATATCGCGATAGTTGCTATAGGTTTAAATGCTAATCAAATATTAACTAAAGTTACTCCAGCGTTAAAAACAGATAAATATGGCGATATTATTGTGGAGCAAGAGGCCATGGAAACATCCATAAAAAATGTTTTTGCCGGAGGAGATATTGTCGGAGGTGAAGGAACAGTAATTGAAGCAATGGGTATGGCTAAAAAGGCAGCCAAGGCTATTATTGATAGGCTTAAATAATAGCGGTGCCGGCTTTGCTCAAAGTTAGAGTAAAGCCCTTAAAGCAAGGCAGCAAAGTTAGTAAAAGGAGGATATATGATAAAAAAAGTTGACGAATTCATGAAGAAGGTAATTAAAAGAGATCCCGGGCAACCGGAGTTTCATCAGGCAGTGCGTGAAGTAGTTGAATCAGTTATGTCGTTCATTGAGGCAAATCCAAAATATGAAAAAGCAAAAATATTAGAAAGAATGGTTGAGCCGGAAAGGGTAATTATGTTTCGCGTTCCCTGGATTGATGATAAGGGGGAAATCCAGGTAAACAGGGGTTTTCGTATCCAGATGAATAGCGCTATAGGCCCCTATAAGGGTGGTATACGCTTGCATCCAAGTGTTAATTTGGGCATATTAAAGTTTTTGGCATTTGAACAGGTATTTAAAAATAGTTTAACCACATTACCTATGGGTGGCGCTAAGGGCGGCTCTGATTTTGACCCTAAAGGAAAATCTGATAATGAAGTAATGCGTTTTTGCCAGAGCTTTATGACTGAGCTTTTCAGGCATATTGGCCCGGATACAGATGTTCCTGCCGGAGATATCGGAACAGGTGGCCGTGAAATAGGTTTTATGTACGGGCAGTATAAACGCCTGCGCAATGAATTTACGGGAGTTTTAACCGGCAAAGGCTTACAGTGGGGCGGAAGCTTAATCAGGCCGGAAGCTACCGGTTATGGTTGTGTTTACTTTGTGCAGGAAATGCTTAAAACAAAAGGTGAATCTTTGAAAGGAAAAGTTTGTGCGGTTTCCGGTTCCGGTAATGTCGCGCAATACACCGTTGAGAAGTTGCATCAATTAGGTGCTAAAGTTGTTACGCTTTCTGATTCTAACGGGTTTATTTATGACAAAGATGGAATTGACGACAAAGAATTAAAGTGCGTAATGACCCTTAAGAATGAGCGCCGCGGCCGCATCAGAGATTGCGCTAAAGAATTTAGCTGTAAATATTTTGAAAACGAAAAGCCATGGAACATTAAATGCGATATTGCTTTTCCGTCTGCTACGCAGAATGAAATAGACGAAGCTGATGCAAAAGTTTTGGTTAAGAATGGCTGTATGGCAATAGGTGAAGGTGCAAATATGCCATCTACCCCTGAAGCGATTAAAGTGTTTCAGAAGGCAAAAATTTTATACGCGCCTGGAAAAGCTTCTAACGCCGGCGGTGTTGCAACTTCTGGTTTAGAGATGTCGCAAAATAGTATGAGGCTTTCTTGGAGCCGCGAAGAAGTAGACAATAAATTGCACGACATTATGATTGCTATCCATGAACAATGCGTAAAATACGGCAAAGACGGAAAATATATAGATTATGTGAAAGGAGCAAATGTCGCAGGATTTGTTAAGGTCGCTGAGGCAATGCTCGCGCAAGGAGTAGTATAAGTTTAGAATAAGTAGATTTTTCTAAATAGGCGCCTCATTTTGAGGCGCCTATTTTATTTTAGCGGTTATAGCAGAGGAAGATACTTTTTTATTTCGTGCTGGGTAATTTGAATCCGGTATTCTTCCCATTCTTTTTTCTTGTTGAATAGAAACCGCGTGAATACATGCTCGCCTAAAGTTTCTTTTATGAATTTACTTTTTTCTGTTTCTAATATTGCTTCAAACAGGTTACCGGGTAGCGACTCTACACCCCGTTTCTCGCGTTCCTCCATAGCCATGTGATAGAGGTTAGGTTCAACCGGCGGCATAAGCGTATATTTTTTTTCAATACCTTCTAATCCGGCAGCAAGCATTACCGCAAAAGCAAGATAAGGATTACAGGCCGGGTCCGGGCACCTTAATTCTACCCGCGTTGCTTTTTCGTTTCCCGGCCGATATAACGGAACCCGCAGGAGTGCGGTGCGGTTTTTTTGCGCCCAGGAAATATAGACCGGTGCCTCATAGCCGGGAACCAGCCTCTTGTAAGAGTTAACCCATTGCGCGGTAAGAGAGCAGATTTCGCGCGCATGGATTAATTGCCCGGCGATAAATTCCTTGGCAATTAAGGAAAGGTGATGTTTGTCTTTTTTCTCAAAAAATGCATTACGGTCTTCCTTGAATAATGATTGATGCACATGCATACCTGAACCATTCACGCCGAAAAGCGGTTTAGGCATAAAGGTAGCATAGACTCCATTTTGCTGGGCAATTTCTTTGATTACATATTTGCTGGTTATGGCGTTGTCAGCCATAGAAAGAGCGTCATTATATTTAGGGTCTATTTCATGCTGGCTGGGGGCAACTTCATGATGGGTTGCTTCCATAGTAATCCCCATCTCTTCCAGGACCCTCACAGTTTTATTGCGCATATTGTCAGCGAGGTCATTAGGTATCAGCTCAAAATAAGAGCCCTCATCTATAACTTCAGGGTTTTTGTCTGATCTAAAATAAAAATATTCAATTTCAGGGCCGACGTAGAAAGTAAAGCCTAATTTTTTTGCCCGAGCAAGAGCTTTTTTCAAAACATAACGCGGGTCTCCTGCGTAAGGAGTTTGGTCCGGATTTAATATGTCACAAAAAAGCCTGGCAGTAAGGTGAGTTTCTTTTGTCCAGGGGAGTATCTTAAAAGTTGCCGCATCCGGCATGGCAACAATATCTGATTCCTGAGCTTCCGCAAAGCCGGTGACGGAGGAGCCGTCAAAGCCTTTTCCGTGCTCTAAAACATCTTTTAACTCTCCCGGAGTTATGGATATGCATTTTAGTATTCCTAAAATATCAACGAACCAGAGCTGTATGGTTCTGATTTCAGATTTACGTACTTTTTCCAAAATGCTTACGGTAAGTTCATTCTTATTCATTTTTCTTTTGACTCTGTCGCTTGCATCAGGTTCTTCCTTAATGGAGGAATGGCCGGCTGCGCTAAGCGTGTTTTTAGGAATAATATAACGGTTTCCAACTCTCTCCGCATAAAGATTACCATGTTTAATCCGTTCAATAACTGCCTGCCGGCTTATGCCTAAAACCTTAGCCGCTTCTGTTGGGCTTAGATATTCTTGTTCCATAGAGACCCTCCTTTCGCTTTGTAAACCAATATTTCGTTATTACGATACAATTGTAAAACATTACTTTACAATTGTCAAGTATTTTTTATCTTTTTTTATAATAGGGCAAAAACTGTTGAAAAATATAGCATTTTTTGCTTAAGAACTAAGCACAATCTACAATTTTTGTAAAAGATGCTGCAAATAGTATTATCCTGATTGAACCAGCCTTAAGATGCTTAAGAGTTGATACGTTTGGCGGCGCACAAACCGCGCCCTTTAGGGCGCGGAATATACAGGCGCCGCTCAGTATCAACCCTGAGCAAACCACGGGCTATAAAGCCCGTGGTACGTCGAATGGGTTGATTTTATGCTAAAAGTTGCTACAATATAAGACACGAAAGAGGATTTATCCTTCTTTGCCCTTCGCTAATTGGAATTCCTGGTAGGGCTTCGAAGGAATGAACCTCTGGTAAATTTTTCAAATAAACCCTGTTATCTACGGCGAGAAGGTTCGTTTATGAAAAAAAGCCCCCATAAAGAATATCTGGAAACACTGCGTGAAATTGGTAAGGCTATAACCAGCGATCGTTACCTGGAAGATATTTTAAAGCTTATTGTCACACTTACCGCTAACGTAATGAATGCTAAGATATGTTCGCTTTGGTTGCTGGATGAAAAGGATAAGGCATTGAAGATCCGGGCAACGCAGGCAATGAGTGAAGAGTATCTTAAGGAAAGAAAATTAATGGTGGGAGAAGGTATCGTAGGCTTGGTAGCTAAAGAGAAAAAGCCTATCGTGATACCGGATGTTTTAAAGGACCCTCGTTATAAGGAAAAGACTTTAGCCAAGAAAGAAAAATTAACTTCCATGTTGAGTGTTCCGATGATGGTAAAAAACCGGGTTATCGGAGTTATTAATTGTTATACTACGACATTATATGAATTCAGCGAGAGCGATATTGACCTTTTAACTACAGTCGCCAATCAGGCTGCAGTCGCTATAGAAAATACTGAGTTGCTGGTTAAAACTAAAATTGTTCAGGAAGAGCTTGAGGCGCGTAAAAAGATAGAAAGAGCAAAAGGAATATTAATGAAACAAAAAGGCCTTAGCGAAGAGCAGGCTTATGAGCTCCTAAGAAAAGTGAGCATGAATAAACGCCTTACCATGAAGGATGTTGCTGAGGCGATAATCCTTTCGTACGAAATCAAAGGGGCTTGATAAGCTGGCCTTTTAATATGGTATAAATATATAATAAAATAATTTAAGGCAAACAAACCCCAATCCAAAAGATTGGGGTTTTTCATTTTAGAAAACAGCGATGCCATAAAAAAGCGCCTCTTTTTCTTATACCTAGAGCTTATTATTACGCAAAAAATATTGACAAATTCATCAATAAGAGTAAAATTTTTCTTTAATTGATACGTATGATTTAGAATATTTCCCGAAAAGCGCCTAATTCCAAAAAATTGGAGGACCAAATTAACCCATTTTTGGCGCAAAAAGCTTGAAATGGGTTATTTTTATTCTTCTTAGCCTATATGGCGAAGAAGAATAATCCTTCGAAGCCCTACCGGCGACTAAAAAAGTGGAGGGCGAAGAAGGATATATTTAGGTGTTTGGCACTTCGACTTCGCTCAGTGTCGATGGTGAGCGTAATCGAACCATTGGCTTCGAAAAATGAACTGAATGCCCGCGCTCCGCCTTTGGCGTTTGGCCGCGGGGAATAATAAGGTATTCCATAAACATGCCCGAAACTATTCTAATTCTAACCATTCTTATTCCTATGGCCGGGTCGGCTGTCCTGCCCTTTGCAGGATTATTGAGCCGGCGCTTGAGGAATATTCTTGCCTTTTGCTTTGTTTTTTCTTCATTTCTACTTTCCCTGGTTATGCTGACACGCATTCTCTCCGGTGAACAGATTGTTTTTTTCAAACAATTCCCTTTAGGCCTTAATTTTTCTTTTACCGCGGATGCTCTTGCTGTTTTTATGGCGATAGTTTCATCCTTAATCAGCTCAATCATAGTATTTTATTCTTTCGGATATATAAGCCACTATGAACACCAAACTGAATATTATTCGATGGTTACTTTGTTTTTGGGTTCAATGATGGGGCTTGTATTTTCTTCAAATTTGATTCTTATTTATGTATTCTGGGAGATGACGGCAATCTGCAGTTGGCGGTTAATTGGTTTTTTCAGGGAAAAGAATTATGTCCTGCGCGCTGACAAAGCATTTTTAATGACGGTATCCGGCGCGTTACTTATGCTTGCGGGTTTTCTACTGGTTTACCAACAAACCGGATCTTTTGACCTTAGCGTTATCAAAGGCAATCCTATTGGTAACCTGGCGATTTTCTTTATCCTGGCAGGTATACTTTCCAAATCAGCCGTATTACCTTTTCAGGCCTGGCTTCCGGATGCCGGCGTTGCGCCTTCGCCGGTTACCGCACTTTTACATGCTGCGGTTTTAGTTAAAATCGGCGTATATGTTTTTGCCCGCCTTTTTGTATTTACTTTTAACATCGACCAAATATGGCATACGATTGTTCCAATTATTGCAGCAGCAAGTGCGATTGTTTCAGCGGGTTGCGCGTTGGTTGAAACAGATATCAAAAGAATAATTGCCTATTCAACCATAAGCCAGATAGGTTTTATTTTTTTAGGCCTAAGCACAAATTCTAATATCGGAATAGTGGGCGGGCTTTTGTATATTCTTATGCATGGCCTTTCCAAAGCCGGGCTTTTTCTTTGCGCCGGCATTGTTGAGCAGAATACAAAAATAAAAGACATAACCAGGCTTGGCGGGCTTATCAAGGCCATGCCGATTACTGCGATTTCTTTTTTGCTTTGCGCTTTTTCCGTAATGGGCATTCCGCCTTTTGGCGGTTTTTTCAGCAAATATATGGTGTTTGCTTCAGCTGTTGAGTCCGGGCATCTGGTAATTAATTTTGTTTTTCTTATCGGCGCGTTTATGACAGTGCTTTATCTTGTCAGATTATTTAACCTGGTGTTTATGGGCGAGCCCCATACAACCCTGGTTAAAGAGGGCTCACGCACTATGGTTACGGCAGTTTTGATTTTAGGCATACTTTCATTAGCAAGCGGAATATTTGTTTATTATCCTTTTAAAGTAGCGCAGTTTAGCGTTTTAAACGTAGCAGGGTTGATTAAATGACAAATTTTTCTATGTACTTACCTTTATATATAAGTTTATTGGTTATCCTTCCGATTGGGGGAGCGCTTATTTTATTTCTCCTGCCGCAGAGCTTAAGGAAGCTTAACGCAATCTTTACGTTTTTTGTTGCCTTTATCAATTTAATACTAGCCGCGTTACTATTCGGTAAAAATTTTTCCTATGTCACCCCCTGGCTTAATTTCGGCTTTGAAATTGCGATAAGATTATATAACTTTAGTTCCTTTATGCTTATCGCTGCCGCGGGCTTCTGTTTTTTAATCACTCTTTACTCGATAGTTTTCATGAAAAACAGGGAGCATCAGACGCAATTCTATTCTTATCTTCTGATAACCCTTGGTTTAACAAACGGCGTATTAATTTGCGATAATTTATTTTTGCTTTTATTTTTCTGGGAAGGTTTGCTTTTGGTGTTGTTCGGTATGATAGCAGTCGGTTCAAAAACTGCTTTTAAGGCAGCAAGTAAGGCTTTAATCATTACAGGTATCTGTGATCTCTGTATGATGATAGGTATTATTCTTGCCGGACATCTTGCGGGCACTCTGACTATTTCTAAAATTCATCTTGCTTCCGGCGGGCTGGGAAGCTTAGCCTTTTTGCTTTTGATGATAGGTGCAATTTCCAAAGCCGGTTCCATGCCGTTTCACAGCTGGATACCTGACGCTGCAATTTCTGCGCCGCTTCCCTTTATGGCGCTTGTTCCCGCAGCTTTAGAAAAACTTATTGGGATTTATTTTCTCGCAAGAATTTCTCTTGATATGTTTAAACTTAGCACGAATTCCGCTCTTAGCACTATCCTTATGTGGATAGGTATCTTAACCATAATCCTTGCGGTTATGATGGCGCTAATACAAAAAAACTATAAACGGCTTCTTTCCTATCACGCCATAAGCCAGGTAGGATACATGATTTTAGGTATAGGAACTGCTGTCCCGGCAGGCATAGTCGGCGGCCTGTTTCATATGATTAATCACGCAATTTACAAAAGCGGTTTGTTTTTAACCGGTGGTGCAGTTGAGAAGCAAACAAATACAACTAACCTTGAAGAGCTGGGTGGGCTTGGCAAAAAAATGCCGGTTACCTTTTTATGTTTTATTATAACTGCGGCTTCAATATCGGGAGTACCTCCGTTTAACGGATTTTTTTCCAAAGAGCTCGTTTACGATGGCGCCCTCGAAAGGGGATTGATATTCTATCTAGCCGCGATAGCAGGTTCTTTTTTAACTGCAGTGTCATTTCTTAAACTCGGGCACACGGTATTTCTTGGAAAATCTTCACAGAGCCATGAAAATGTCCGGGAAGTTAAATGGCAAATGTTTTTGCCTATGCTTATTCTAAGTTTCTTTTGCGTGTTATTCGGCCTTATGAACAGTTTGCCGTTAAATAAGATTATACCGATAGTTCAAGCTTCTTTACAAGATAGCCGGCATAGTTATGTTTTCCATATCAATATAAAACTTATCATCGCTACGGTAGTTGTGCTTATCTTGGCATTATTAAACCATATTTTTGGAGTACGTTTAAATAAAGGCGCTTTGCACGCTTCAGACCACATAAGGTACGCGCCAATACTGTCCGGGATTTATGATAAAGCCGAAAGAAGATTTTTTGATCCCTTTGAAATAGGTTTAAAGGTAACCAGGCTTTTATCAAAAATTACTTTTAAGTTCGACAGGTTAATAAATTGGGTTTACGACGTTTTAACCGTTAAAATATTTTACGCTACCGGTTCTTTTATTCGCAGGCTTCATATGGTGAATTATCCGGTTTATCTGATGTGGTCGTTGCTTGGGTTTGCGGCGGTTGCTTTATATTTACTGTATTCACTTAAGTAAAATTATGTTGGCACTTCTGATTACAGTTCCTTTTTTCAGTATATTATTCTTTAATCTGCCGTTTCTTGGCTCTTTAAGGCGGGCAATTACTACCTGGGCTTATGTTTTGTTTTGTGCTCAGATAGCGTTAGCGCTTCGGTTCTTTTCTCCCGAATTCTTAAATAGTTTCACCTCGCAAGCGCATCTTTTTAATTTCAATATCGCTTTGGATAATTTAAGCCTGATTATACTTTTGTCATCTGCGATTGTGCTTTTTATAACTTTGATAATCGCAACTTATACGATTGATTCGCAAAGGCAAAGGTTTAATTTCGTAAACTTGCTCCTTTTTGCTCAAGCCGGGTTAAACGGCCTGTGTTTGGCACGAGATATGTTTTCGCTTTATATTTTTATTGAAATAGTTGCCGTAACTTCCTATATTCTGATAGTTTTTGATAAAGATATCAAGGCGCTGTCAGCGGCTTTTAAATATGTCATATTATCTACCGTAGCAAGTGTTTTTATGGTTGCATCAATTGCTCTGATGCTTTTAATTTCAGGAGATACTAAATTTTCCGTAATTCAAAAAACTATCAGCGGCCAATCGCCTAATTTCTTAATTATGTTTTCAGTTGTGCTTTTCGTATGCGCGGCCTTTGTTAAAGCCGGAGTTGTTCCTTTCCACGGCTGGCTTCCTGAAGTATATTCCCGTTCGCCTGCGGCAGTTTCGGTCCTGTTTTCCGGTATAATTTCAAAAGCGCTTGGAATTTATACGCTTATGCGCGTAGCCAAGGATGTATTCGGAGTTAACGTTGCCTTAAATAATGTTCTTCTTTTTATCGGAACCGTTTCTATCATTGTAGGCGCATTAGCGGCCTTGGTTCAGAAGGATTTTAAAAAGATGCTCGGGTTTTCAAGCATAAGCCAGATAGGATATATTATTTTGGGTGTAGGCTCCGGTACAATTCTGGGTTTCGCCGGCGCTGCATTTCATATTTTTAACCACGCAATTTTTAAATCGCTTTTATTCGTAAATTCTGCGGCAATTGAGAGTAGAACCCGCACTACGCACATGCATGAATTAGGCGGACTTTCCAAAGTTATGCCAATTACAGGTTTTACTTCTATTTTGGGTTTTATTTCTGCGGCGGGGCTGCCGCCTTTAGCAGGATTTTGGAGCAAGCTTTTAATCGTAATGGCTCTTATATTATCCGGGCACTTTATCTATGCAATTCTGGCAATTGTTTTAAGCGCGTTAACTCTTGCCTATCTGCTTTCCATGCAGAGGCTGGTTTTCTTTGGTAAATTAAATGAAAGGTTTATAAAAATAAAAGAAGCTGAATTCGGATTTAGTTTAGCGGCAATTATACTTGCTGCGATAATAATTATTACGGGCTTATTTTACCCGTTTGTGTTAGGGAAATTCATATTGCCTCTGGTGTAGTTCTTTAGTATTTTGGTAAGGAAGTCACATCGGTTGCGGCAATTGTTGCGGTTGCACAACCAGCATCGTAACACGTAGCATGTAGCAGGTAACACGTCAAGGAAACAAGAATCAAAAGAAGACGTGCTACTTGATACGTGTGACGTGATACATAATCCATACGAGCCGCGCAACCGGTAGGCGTAATTTGGAGTATTTAAATGAACTTAAACATACTAATACTAATAATCTTGATAACCGCCGCGCTCTGGGCAGCAATGACCAGAAGCCTGCTTCGTGCGGCAATAGGCTTGGCTCTGATGAGTATTGTGCTTGCCATACTTATGTTTCGTCTTAATTCCGGGCTTGCGGCAGTGTTTGAACTTTCTGTTTGCGCAGGGCTTATTCCCGTACTTTTTGTAAGCACCATAAGCCTTACGCATCCTTTAACAAAAGAAGAAGTTTTACAGCATATGAAAGACAGAATCCGCAGGTTCTGGTATCTTCCTTTTATAACTGTTGTGTTAGGTATTGCTTTAAGCTTGATAACGGTAAAGCTTAATATTAAATTGCCGCCCCCTGAGACAGAGAAAGATGTACGCGCGGTTTTATGGAACCAGCGGCCGCTTTATCTTACCGGGCAAATCATAATTTTACTTGTTGGTGCATTTAGTGTAGTTATCCTTTTTAAGGAGGCAGGGAAAGATGAGCGTTGAGGCGTTACAAATGTTCTGGCCGTTTTTGCTTTTTGTGATAATGCTTTTTATAATAGGCATATATTGTATTCTAATCACTTTTAACCTTATCCGGGCATTGCTTGGTGTTGAAATACTTATCAAGGCAGTCACGCTTTTAATCGTAATTGCCGGTTTCGTAAGCGGGCATACTGCTCTTGCGCAGACAATAGTTATTACTTTAATAGTCGTAGAAGCTGTTTCTATAGCTGTTGCAGTAGGCATTGTCCTTGGTATCCACAGCCATAATAATTCGCTTGATGTAAGAAGGCTTTTAGATACAGATAAGTAAAATGAACCCAGCCCTTCCACATACATATTATGTTTATCTATTGTTGTCAGATAAGGGCGGCCATATATACATTGGTTGTACGGCTAATTTGGAAAGAAGAATTAACGAGCATGAAGCAGGAAAAGTGTTTTCTGCAAAAAGATATCTTCCGATGAGCTTAGTTTATTACGAAACATATATTTCAAGAGTGGATGCGTTTAATCGTGAAAAATCACTTAAACAATATGGTAGTGCTTTAGCAAAGTTGAAATTACGTTTGAAAGATACCTTGCAAGGAGGAAGGGCTGGGTGAATAGTTTATTATTAACTCCACCAATTGCATTTTTAATAATTCTATCTGTTTCTATCGCGGTTAGTTTTTCTTTTTCAAAGCTTAGCTTTAAGGGAAAGAAGAAAAGCGAGGAAAGCGGGGATTCCTACGCCTGCGGCGAAGATTTGTATGACCACATGGCCCAGCCTGACTACAGCAATTTTTTCCCTTTTGCTTTTTTCTTTACGCTTGCCCACGTAGGAACATTGATAATAGCAACTGTCCCGATAGAAACTATTAAATCATTTGATATGGCGGTTGTTTACATTATAGGTATTATCGTCGGGCTTTCGATTTTATTTAGAAAATAATTATTAATAACCAAGTTCCAAGATACAATAACCAAATAATGACCAATAATCAAATTCCAATAACCAAACAAAAAAGGACAAAACTGTTTGGTCATTGGTTATTGGATATTGGAATTTATTTGGAGCTTGTATCTTGGTTATTGGTTATTTCGTAAGCAGGTAGTTAAATAAAAAACAATGGGAGTGCTTAAAAAAGTTGTAACTTGGGCGCGCATAAAATCACCTTGGATTTTACATTTTAATACCGGTGCTTGTAACGCCTGCGACATAGAAATTATCGCAACGCTTACCCCGCGTTACGACCTTGAACGATTTGGCGTGCAACTTAAAGGCACCCCGCGCCACGCAGATGTTCTTATTTGTTCAGGCCCGGTAACAAAACAGGTGCACGATAGGTTACGCAGAATTTACGAACAGATGTGCGAACCTAAATTCGTAATTGCAGTAGGCACTTGCGCTTGTTCGGGCGGCGTGTTTAAAGGCTGTTATAATGTTGATTCCGGAATCGATATGGTTTTGCCTGTAGCAGCATATGTTCCGGGGTGCCCTGCAAGCCCCAAAGCTATAATTGATGGAGTGGTTAAGCTGTTGCAGAGCCTTGAAGAAAAAGAAACCAGAAACCAGAGCACAGAAACCAGATGATAGAAAATAAAAATAAAATGGTAAAGTTTATTCCGTCATATCCTTATACTCTGTACTCTAGTTTCCGGTTTCTGGTTTCTCTGATAAACCGAGCGAAGCGAGGTTAACATGAATAGCGAAGAAAAAATACAACAAGAACTAATTGCTAAATTCAGCTACCTTGACGGTAAAGTCAAAGTGCAACGCGCTCGGCGCATTTTTGCGGAAGTAGAACAGGAAAAGTTTTTTGAAGTTTTTGACTATATTGTAAGAGACGCCGGTTTTTCTCATCTTTGCGCAATTACTGGCTTGGATGAAGGCCCCGGCACTCTGGGTGTTATTTACCATCTTTCAGGCAATGCCGGTGTTATCATTAACCTGAAAACATCGATTCAGAAAGAAAATCCCATACTCCAAACGGTAACACCTTATTTTCCGGGAGCGGAAATTTATGAAAGAGAGTTAACAGATTTATTAGGCGTTGAAATAGATACTTTATCTCCGGGGCCAAGATATCCCTTGCCGGATGATTGGCCGCATGACGAATTTCCTTTGCGTAAAGACTGGAAACCGCGGGATAAATAATAGAAGCGGATATCCGCGGATCTAAACGCGGATATCCGCCAGCGAATTACCGTGCGTCTATCCGCGTAGATATCCGCGGTAATCCGCTTCTATAATATAGGAGTATAAAATGCGTAAACAAAATAAATTTAGAATTCCCATAGGACCGCAGCACCCTGCGCTTAAAGAGCCAGCTGGTTTTAGCGTGGCTTTAAAGGGAGAAAAAATAAAGGGCGTTAGTGTCCGGCTTGGTTATAATCATCGCGGCATAGAGAAAGCCTGTGAACAGCGGACTTATGTCCAGGATGTATATCTTATCGAGCGTATCTGCGGCATATGCTCGCATACACATTCAACCTGTTTTGTGCAGGGAGTTGAGGAAATTGCTGGTTTGGCAGTTCCTAAAAGGGCGCTTTATATCCGCACGATAATCGGAGAGCTTGAGCGTATCCACAGCCATTATTTATGGCTAGGGGTAGCCGGCCACGAGATAGGTTTTGATACTCTGCTTATGTATTCCTGGCGTGACAGGGAAGTAGTTATGGATGTGTTAGCTATGCTTACCGGAAATCGTGTAAATTACGGCATAAATTGTATCGGCGGAGTCCGGCGCGATATAGACGAAGCGCAGGTAGGCCAAGTCCTTAAAGCTATAGATATTCTTGAAGAAAGGACTAAGTATTATATTGAAGTGGCTACCGAAGAAACCACAATGATAAAAAGGCTTTCCGGTGTTGGAGTATTAAGCCGCGAAGATGCTTTACGTCTCGGTGCAGTCGGCCCGACTGCCCGAGCTTCAGGCTTGGATTATGATATAAGGCGCATTGACCCTTATGCAGCATACGCGGAGCTTGATTTTGATGTAATAACAGATACTCACTGTGATGTCTACGGCCGGACAGTCGTGCGGATGAAAGAGCTAATGCAATCCTGCCGGATAATTCGCCAGGCGCTTAAGAATATGCCGCAAGGCCCGATTTCAATAAAGGCTCCGCGTAAAATCGCCGCCGGCGAAGTTATCAGCAGATACGAAGCCCCGCGCGGAGAAGATGTGCATTATATTAAATCAAACGGCACAGAACAGCCGGAAAGAGTAAAAGTTCGAGCGCCCACGCTTGCCAATATGAAAGCGGTTAAGCATATGCTTCGTGACAGGTATTTGGCTGATATGCCTATTGTTATCGCTGCGATAGACCCTTGTTTTTCCTGCACTGACAGAACTATTGCACTTGATAACCGCGATACCAAAAAGAAAGAAATCATCGAGTGGAAAACTTTGCGCAATTACGGTATAGAGTGGTACAAGGGGCGGGGAATAGACTTTACAGATTTAAATAGAAGGTTAGCTTCTATTTAAATAACTATCAGTTATTGGCTTTGGCTAAAAGGAAAAGCCAAACCACGGCCTTCTGGCCAGCAGTTTTCTGCTTTCAGCTGAAGACTGACGACTGAAAGCTGATAGCTATATTTAATTATGTTTTACCAACTTTTTTCTTTATTAATATTTCCCGGGCTTTTATTTGTGAGCGTATCTTCGCTTTTTGCCGAATTTCTGGACAGAAGAATTTACGCCAGGCTGCAAAATAGAATTGGTCCGCCCTGGTTTCAGCCTTTTGCTGATTTTATCAAGCTGCTTGCCAAAGAAGAAATTATTCCCAGAGACGCAAACCCGAGAATGTTTAAAATGATGCCGATATTTGCCTTTGCCTCGGCAGTTTGCGCTTTTCTTTACATACCGCTTTATAAAACGCATTCGCTTTTCTATTTTGATGCGGATTTAATTGTTGTGCTTTATTTTTTAACTATTCCCACTCTCGCTTTTTTTATCGGCGGGTGGTATTCCACTTCTCTTTATGCAAGAATCGGCTCGGTGCGTTCCCTTACCCAGTTATTTGCCTATGAAGTTCCTTTATTTATCGGCATACTTTCCGCGGCAGTGCTTGCGAATACCTGGTCAATTTCCGAGTTGAGTATTTTTTATGGCCGGCACCCGTTTTACTGGCTTTTTAACCTGATTGGTTTTGGTGTTTCACTGATTGCTCTTTTGGCAAAGCTTGAGAAGGGGCCGTTTGATATTCCCGAAGCAGAAACCGAAATTGTTGCAGGCAGTTTTACCGAATACAGCGGCCGCCACCTGGCATTTCTGCGCCTTACTTTAAACGTGGAAATGGTTGTCGGAAGCGCACTGCTCGCTGCGGTATTTTTACCTTTCGGCTATGAATTCGGCCCGGTTATCGGTTTTCTGATTTTTCTCTGTAAAATAATCTTCATAATTGCGTTACTTTCCTTGTCCAGGACTGTTTTTGCCAGAATGCGTATTGACCAGATGATAAATTTTTGCTGGAAGTATCTGGTTCCTTTTGCATTCTTTCAGCTTCTACTAAACCTTATTTTAAAAGGAGTGATACTACGATGAGGCCGGGGAAAATGATAAGGCAGGTCCTTAAATCGATATTTAAAAAGCCTGTCACCGTAATGTATCCCTATGAAAAGCTGGAAATGCCTGATAAGTTTAGAGGCAAGCTGAAATATTATCCCGAAAGATGCATCGGCTGCCGGCTTTGCATAAAAGATTGCCCAACCGGAGCAATCGATATAAAAAAAGTCGGCGAAAACCAATTCGAAGCGTTGATTGATTTAGGAAGGTGTATTTATTGCGCCCAGTGCGTTGATAGCTGCCCAAAAAAAGCTTTGGAAGCTACAAAAGATGTAGAGCTTGCCCAATTGGATGAGAGCAAGCTAAAAATAATATTTCATGCAAAGCCTTATAAACCAGCTGACAAATAAATTAGCCAATGCCAAGCGTATTGTTGTCCTTGGAGTTGGCTCGGAGCTTCGCAGTGACGATGCCGCAGGCCTTATCGCTGCAAGAACTATCCAAAAAAAAGTTTCCAAATCTAAAAAACCACAAGTTGCTGTGCTTTTAGGGGAAACCGCCCCGGAAAATTTTACCGGAGAAATCAAGAAGTTAAAGCCAACGCATCTTATAATCATTGATGCGGCAGATATTTCTAAAAAAAGTGGAGATGTTGTGTTGTTTAACCCGGAGGATATAAAAGGAATTTCTTTTTGCACTCACCAGCTGCCGATGAGCATTATGATTGATTACCTGAAAAATTATATTAACTGCGACGTTTCAATCATTGGCATCCAGCCTAAGAGCTTGAGAGTGGGAAATAACCTTTCCAAAGAAGTTAAGATTGCGGTAAAATGTGTGAGCGATGCAGTTTTGGGCGCTATATATACAAGTAAGTAGAAAGATAGTGGAGGAATAACCAAGCTCCAAGATACAATAACCAAACAATGACCAATAATCAAATTCCAATAACCAAACAAAAAAGGACAAAACTGTTTGGTCATTGGTTATTGGATATTGGAATTTGTTTGTATCTTGTACCTTGGTTATTGGTTATTTCGTAAGCATCTTTGTTAATCTGTGTAACAAAAGGAGGAAACAATGTTCAATTTCATCATAAAAGGCGGGCCGATTATGATTCCTATTCTTCTTGGCTCGCTTTTTGGCTTTGCCATAGCCATTGAAAGATTTTTTGTTTTTAGAAAAACCCGTCTTGATACTTTTCAGTTTGTTGAAGAAGTCTTTAAAGCTTTAAAGATTAAAGATACAAGAAAAGCTTTAGAGCTTTGTGAGCGCAGCCGCCATCCGCTGGCAAGTATTTTCAAAATCGGCATCGAGCGCCGCGGGCTACCTTTAGACCGGCTTGAGAAAATTCTGGAGCAGGCAGGAAACAACCACGTTTATAAACTTGAAAAAAGGCTGGGTGCGCTTTTATCCATAGTCAGCATTGAGCCATTGCTTGGATTTCTTGGAACAATTACCGGATTAATCCACGCTTTTATGACCTGGGAAAAAGCCGGCGCAAGTGTTACTGTGAGTTCGCTTGCCTCTGGTATCTACGAAGCAATGATTACAACCGCAGCCGGCTTAACTATCGCCATACCGCTTTATCTTTGCTATAATTATTTTATAAGCCGCATAAAAATTATCTCTAACGACCTTACAAACCATAGTATCCAACTGCTCGAGGTAATCGCGGAAACTAAAGATAAATGAAGTTATGTTGCGAAATTTCGGTTATGGTAACAGTAACGAAACTCCTATCAGTTATGTCTAACGGCAACGCCTATGAAAATAAATAACCAAGCTCCAAGAAACAATAACCAAATAATATCCAATAACCAAATATCAATAACCAAACATTTCTGTTTGGTTATTGGTCATTGGAACTTGGAATTTGTTTGGAACTTGTATCTTGGTTATTGGTTATTTTTATCTTAACGTAAACGTAACCCTAAGACGAAATTGGCATCGTAACCATAGCCATAACCGAATTCTTAATAGGCTTGTAGATAAAATTAGGAGAAATTTAAGTGAAAATCTCTGGAAGGCGTGAATATATGGGTGCGCTGGAATCGGTTGCAATGACCGATATCATCCTTAATATGTTTATTTTCTTTTTCATTTCTTTCAGCCTTCTTTACACATTTAACACAAGCCGCCTGCATAAACTTGGTGTTACCATACCAAAAGCAAAAACTGCCACACCCGTTGACGACGCAAGTGTTATAAATATTTCCGTAGCCAAAAACGGTGTAGTTTATTTTGAAAAAGAAGCCGTAACTCTGGATGAGCTTATTGACGGCATAGAGGTTACTAAATCAAAAAATCCTAGCCTACGCGTTCTCGTGCGTGCAGACCAAACCGCGCCCTTTAAAGATGTTGCCAAAGTTTTGGATGTTTTAAACGGCCTTCAGGTTCAAAATATCGGTATAGCAGTCGAAGCGGAGAGGTAATGAATAGATGGCAGATGACAGTTTGGCAGATGGCAGATAAAATCTATCTGCATAACTGCTATCTGCCATCTGCTATCCGCTTGAGTTTTTAACCATATGAGGTGATGTGTATGATAAGAAAAATTTCCCTTATTTTAACATTTTCGTTTTTACTCTTAGGCCTTTTGAAAGTTAATGGAGAAGGAGGAATATCTATGAAGCTAACCAGCCCGGATTTTAAAAATAATGAATATCTGCCGAAAAAATTTACCTGTGACGGTAAGGCTATAAACCCCAGCCTTAATATCGAAAGTATTCCTGATAACGCAAAGAGCCTTGCGTTGATTGTTGACGATCCTGACGCACCAGCCGGAACATTCATCCATTGGATAGTTTTTGATATTCCGGTTACAAATAAAATAGCAGAAAACACTGCCCCCGGTAAGCAAGGCATTACTAGTTCGCGCACTAAAGAGTATGTCAGCCCCTGCCCGCCTTCCGGCACCCACCGTTATTTCTTCAAAATATATGCTTTGGATACTATGCTGAATTTAAAAGAAGGCATTACCAAGCAAGAGCTTGAGGCGGCGATGAAGGGGCATATCGTGGCGCAAGCGGAGATGATAGGGTTGTATAAAAGATAGGTTACGAAGGTTACGGATGTTACGAGGGTTACGAAAGTTACCCTTAAACCGCGTGTTTTATTGTAACCTCCGTAACTTAATTCTTCCGCCTCCGGCGGAAGAATTAACGTAACCAGACTGCCGTAGGCAGGCGCGTAACCTTCGTAACAAAAAAAAGAGGAGCCAAAAAAGCTCCTCTTTTTTATTAAACAACAGGGAGGCGAATCCCTTCACTTTTATTTTTGCGCAGAATAGAATTAATGCAAGAGAAAAAGCGTATTTTTTGGAAAGCGTTTACAGTATTTTTCTATCTTGAATAGATTATCCAGAGACAATATCAAAACAGACGAGGATTTTATGACTAACGCTAAAGGCGTATTCGCCGCCGGAGATATGCATAAAGGCCAATCGCTAATTGTTTGGGCGATTGCAGAGGGAAGACAAGCGGCGTATAATGTTGATAGCTACTTAATGGGAAAGAGTAGTTTGCCTGCGATTTAGTCGATAGTCTAACCTAAAGCCTGTTAACTTAATAACCAAAAAACCCACTATCGTTTTTCATTGACAACTATTTCATATCGTAATATAGTTAGGCAATAAACGATTTGGAGTGGTGAACAAATCTATTAGATAATTTTAGATTAAAAATATAGGCATCTGCAGAAAGGTATTTAATGTGTCGTTGATCCAGCGACAGTTAACGCAAAGTTTCGCTTTAGGCCATGTTTACTGCAATGATTTTGAGTTAATGATAAACTGATGATCTGAGTTTTCGGCAAAAGGTAGAATACTCTGCAGATGCCAATTAATATCGACCTATCATTAAATAGAACGGAAGAAGAGCTAAGGGAATCATTTTTTTTACTGAAAACTTGCGATGATCTAGCATTACTTTTAGAAATACCTGCCTCAAAATTAACATATTATCTTTACGGCTTGCCTGAAGACAAAAAATACTATAATTTTACAATTCCGAAAAAATCTGGAGAGCAAAGAGTTATTTGTGCTCCGATAAATGGATTAAAAATTATTCAGCAGAAAATAAGCCAAGTTCTGTTTTGTATTTATAGACCAAAATCATCTGTGAATGGTTTCGTTTCAAGCAGGAATATTGTTACCAATGCAAAAGTACATTGCAATAAAAAGTTTGTTCTAAATATTGATTTAGAAAACTTTTTTCCATCGATACATTTTGGCCGGATACAAGGAATGTTTATGGCTTGGCCTTACAACTGCAATCATGAAGTAGCTAAAACATTAGCGCAAATCTGTTGTTGTAACAAAAAACTACCTCAGGGGGCACCGACCTCGCCCATTATTTCTAATATGATTTGTAGTAAGATGGATTCAGAACTTCAGGGGTTGGCTAATAATTTCCGGTGTAGGTATACACGATACTCAGATGACCTTACTTTTTCCACTTCTTCAGCTAAATTCCCAATAGAATTAGCAAAATATACGTTATTGTCGGGCAACAAAACACTAGTTGTGGGGGGCCATTTAAAAGAAATTATCGAAAAAAATAATGGGTTTCGAATTAATTACCGTAAAATAAGATTGCAAGAATTCAATCACAGGCAATCTGTAACAGGCATTATTACGAATAAATTCCCCAATGTAAAAAGAAAATATGTCAGGCAAATAAGAGCAATGTTGCATGCTTGGGAAAAATTTGGACTAAAAGATGCAGAGCGTGAGTTTCGTCAAAAATTTGCTAAATGCCGCTGTCCCGCAAAGCAGTTACCATCTTTTCTTGAAGTGCTAAAAGGTAAAATAGGATTTTTAGGCATGGTAAGAGGTAAAGATGATCCAATTTATTATTTTTTCAATTATAAATATAAAAATCTTTTGCGCCCCACATATTTAGATAAAAAAGGAGAAATAATGCAAAATAGATACGACGCTTTCATTAGTTATGCTAGTGAAGACAAAAAAAATTTTGTAATAAATTTAGCTAAAGAACTCATTAGAGAAGGTTTTGACATTTGGTTTGATGAAACTGCGATAAAAGTTGGGGATAGTATCAGACGAAAGATAGATGAAGGTCTGACAAGATCAAGGTTCGCTATTGTTATATTTTCGGAAGCTTTTTTCAAAAAGAATTGGCCACAACATGAATTGTCTGGCTTAGTATCTCTAGAAATGAATGATGGCAGAAAACGTATACTGCCTATTTGGTACAAGATCGATAAGGAATATATAATATCAATAAGCCCTCCATTGGCCGATATCCATGCATTAACCTTTCCACAGCAGACAATCGGGCAGATGGTGGATGAATTATCTAAAAAATTAAAAGACAAAAGCTAATGAATAGTACATTATTAGATTTTAGTGAAGCATTAAAGCAAGCTGTAAATATTGGTGGAAAGAAACAGCTGTTTTTGGGCAACGGATTTAGCATAGCTTGTTATCCAGGCTTTGAATACGGCACATTATATGAACAAGCTAAAAATAGCGGGCTCTCTAAACATTTAGATGAGCTTTTAAAAAGATATGGTAACAATTTTGAAGATGTATTGAAATACCTTGATGAAGGAATGTTTTTGGCGGAGCATTACTATTTAAAAAAAAGTAAAAAAACTAATAGAGACATGGCTCAAGATTACAAGGAACTTAAAGAGGCGTTAATAACGACAATAAGTGATAATCACCCTGATTATCCTAGCAGGATATCTAAAAATAAGTTTGAAAGTTGTATAAAATTTTTAAGAAATTTTGATGCGGCTTTTACTGTGAATTATGATTTGCTTTTATATTGGGCTTCTTTGCATATTGACGAAAGTAAGGGCGAAGAGTTTCCATTCTCTGATGGCTTCGGAAGAGAAGA
This sequence comes from Candidatus Omnitrophota bacterium, assembly GCA_023227945.1. Taxonomy (GTDB): domain Bacteria; phylum Omnitrophota; class Gorgyraeia; order Duberdicusellales; family 4484-171; genus JAJYOP01. The sequence goes on along the minus strand of JALOCC010000002.1, from coordinate 35,064 downwards.
TGATGCTGCGAATCCCGATTGTTCTTTTTCCTATTCGAGCATGAGCTCGAAGCCATATTTATTTTTTCTACACGGCGCCTTGCATCTTTATACAAAAGACGGACATGTTTGGAAGCGTGTTTGGAATACTACAGGCATCCCAATCATTAAATGCGTTAGAGAAGCTTTTAGCAAAAAGAGTTACCCATTAGTGGTGACTGAAGGCAAATCTCTTGATAAACTTAAGAAGATTGAAAGTAGTAGCTATTTATCTCAAGCATATAGAAAATTCAAAAATATCCAGGGGCATCTTTTTATTTTTGGACATTCGCTTAGTGAACAAGATAATCATATACTTAATGCAATAATTTGCTCAGAAAAATTTAAACTTACGCATCTTTGGATAGGAATACATGGAGATTCAAATTCTGCTCATAACAAAAATATAATTGCGAAAGCATCTTTCTTAAGAATGAAAAGAGAAGAGCTCATTCCAAAAAAACTTAAATCTAAAGGCGAAGGTGAATTAAATATTGGATTTTTCGATAGTGCCTCAGCGCATATTTGGGATTAATCTAAAAAGGTAATTTCAGGGACACAATACTTAATTATTTGACCGCACCATTTTTCCACAGTAAAATACCCGCAAGTTCCGGGGCGTAGGGAAACATACAATTTGGAGTTAACATCAAAGCGTCGGGAAACCGACGCTTTTTAATTAAACCAAAATTAATTATTGTATTCCTGTAATACCGAAATGGGTACAATAGAAGTAATTTTATAAAGAATAAATCAATGGAACATCAAAGCGCATTAAGAAAGTTTTTAAAAACAATCCTTATCCCACAGCAAAAGGACAGCAAAAAGTCTTTCCTGTCTGGTGGTTTTATGCAAAGGCGGATTGATGAAAAATTACTGACGCCAGAGCTAAAAAAGTCAGGAAAGATTTTTTTTACTCTTGAAGGTGATGAGTTCAAGGGTTTTGAGAAAATTCAACGTAATTTAAGACAAGATATTTCTACCGAATATTTGAAAGATAGAGAATTAGGCGATGCGTTATGGTATCTACTTTGCGATGTTTATTTAAACAAAGAAGTATATAGAAATTCAGAAAGCCTGAAGAGGCGAATAGAAAAATTTATTCAGCAAATTTGTAAACCGCTAAAAGACTACGAAGTTATATTCGGAGTATCGAACCTTTCGATTAAAAAATATCCACTGCAAATATGGGATGTGGCTCTAAACAAGTTGACTAAAGAAGATTTGGAAAGAATGGAACTTAAAATCGGAGGAAAGTTAAAGGAGTTACTTTTTAAAAAGTTTATTAAGAACGCAGTAGTTATTATTGCTATGCAGGGCAATAATAGTGGTTTTGTTGTTGAAAGAGCTAGAGAAAAGGCTGAGTTTGCATTAAAGGTATTACAAGTGTATTTTAATGAATTAATTGAAATTCATGACGAAAATCTGCTTTTTGATGTTTCTGACTTCGCTCTTATTAGGGGTAAAGAAATAAATAAATGGGCTTGGAGTTGGAAAAGAAAACGATCACCATTTGGTATTAGCATCGGAGATTCTTTATTGGCTTCTATCACGAAAGCTAATGATCATTTTAAGGTAATTAGTTATCTTAATCCTAATTTTCAATCTAGGGTGCAAAGGGCAATCTATTGGTTGGGTTCTGCCATCGAAGAAGAAGCTTTTGACCATAAAATGATTCATTTATGTACAGCGCTAGAAAGTTTATTAACCAGTCGGAGTGACAAGAGGAAGGGGGAGGTAATTGCCTATCGTATGGTAATTCTGAATCATCTGACAGAAGGTAATTTTCCTGATCCTTTTCGTTTGATGTGGTTTTATGAGTTACGTTCCAGAATTGTACATGGATCTGCCATTGGACAAACCACTAAATCAGACTATCTTAATTTACAAGATATTACCACAAGGACCTTATTTAGTCTTATTACCCAAATAAAACAGCTTAATGCTAAAGACTATTTTGACCTTATATCTCAATTAGAAAATGAAGTAAATTTAAAACTAGTTAAATCTTATTTCGAAGGATTTAAGGGAGAGTGGCCACAGTCGATACTACAAATTTTAAATGAAAAATTAGAAAAGTTTAAATAACCAGTGATAATGGGGTCAGACCTCAAGATTAGAAACTAATCGGGTCAGGCCTCACCCTTAGCAGGGAGAGACCCTTCGACTCGCTTCGCTCGCTCAGGGTTAATTCGCACTATCATTTTTCCTGCGCCACTATTGGCTTGGAAAAATGATGTGCTCATTAGATTTCACAACCGCCGGTTTTTAGTTAACCTAAATCCTACCGCGTAGGTGGGCTTTAGGTTGATATTACTGATTATTGAAGATGAGCAAAGATATGATTGAACAAAGAAGAATAGTGTTTCCCGTCAAAGGCAACGACGCCAAATGTTTGGTTCCTTTTGTCCAATCTCTTGTCCAAAAAATTTATACACTCATTTCGCAGGAATATTTAAACAAATATAAAATTCAGTTAAAAGGGGATAATGATCCTAAAATTGTGGCATCAGATATTTTTATACAATTCGATAAGAAAATTTCTATTAGAATTAATTTTTTCGCGCGGGAAAAAGACATTAACACGTTTATAGCCGGCGTTGTTATTGAGAAAAGTTTATTGGGATTTTTTTCACGAGTTGCAACTGATGACGCGCAAAGATTTTCGGAAATTATTTACAATAAAATTGTCAATATAATAGAAGCCGAAACCGGTTTACGTGGCTGGACGCATGAAGAGGCAGGGCAAAGATTAAAAAACCTAAATCCCACCGCGTAGGTAGGGAAAAATGTTTTTCTTGTCATTATATACAGTATTGGTAAAATAAATTGATGCGATTTTATTTTTTCGCAATACTTTTATTTTCCGGTTGCGCAGCTACAACGCCTCAAGCTACTTCGAATGATAGCGCAAATACTAATGTTGATGTGTTGCGTTTCGAACAAGCCAAAGCTTTATCTGCTTCTGATATTCCTGATATCAATATTTCCCGCCTTTCTAAAGGAAGCAATGTAAAAATAAAACACATACAGGATGGTTTAGGCAGAACTTATTTTACGGTAAAAACAGTGAAGGATGTAAAAGCCGCAGATAATGGCAAGATTTATGTTATTGATTCTGTAACGGAAGGAAGAACTTATACATTTTCAGAGGATTCAGCATCGTTACGCAAGGTAGTTTCGCCGTATGAAAATATACAACCGCTGGCAGATTTTAAAGACCCGTCAATGTCAGGCATGCCAGCAACTTTTATAAATGCTCTTGGAGCCGGCGGCATCGGAATTGCCTTAATCCCGGTTACCCGCTCACAGGAGAGAGAAAGGAATAAAGAAGCAGGAGACCATGCAAGAGGAATGCGGGTAGAAAGAAAAATCACAGATTTTAAATTTGTATCAGATGAGGTTTTAAAGATTGCGGATAAGGATATTTTATGTAAGGTCTATCAAATTCATAGCCTTACCCGGCAGACAATGCCTGCTACTAAAACAATACCTTCCACGTTGCTCATAATTAATACTTCTGAGCGGATATGGATTTCCGAAGACGTTCCTTTTGGCATAGCCAAAAGAGAAAGCACCCAAACATTACATATGTCTCTGGCAGGCGGCGGCCGTTCGCGCAGGGATATTATACCTTCAGCGCAAACAACCCGCGAAACTAACGAAGTTGTGGAATTCAGTTATTAAAAGTTCAATAACTCCGATGGCACAATGGAATTCCGGGGGCACAATACTTAATCATTTGACCACACTTTTTTCCGGCAGTGAAGCTTTCAAGCGAAACCCTGCCTCGAACCAGAATGAATTCGGTTCAGGGCAGCCCTAAATCGACCTTCGGTCTGGTTTGGCGGCTGAACCGTACAGAACCTATACTGGTTCTGGACTGGTTCAGGGGTAAAATACCAGCAAGTTCACGGGTGTTAGTTTTTTATTCAATAATCAAAAGTTAACATTAGCCATATAATAAAAAAATATGAATACAAAAGTTTTCAAAATAATAGTCCTGAATCTAGTTGGTGTTATTATCGTTTATCTTCTTTTAATGGCCGGTTGTAGGGCTTTAATTATGAGAAGCTTCCAGCCCGATGCAAAAGCTATGTATAGGCATTATTTTTCAACCCCGATAGAAAAAGTAAAAGGGCTGCGTAGCGGCGGAATGGCTTGGCTGGATAATCCGGTTTGCATAAAGTTTCGGAGCAAAGAAACAATAATTTTAAAAGACCAGAATTTATATTCTCCTGCTGATTCATCAGTGCCTCGCAGGTTTTTTTTGAGGGAATACCCTAATGATAAAATCATCTTAAATGATGTGGAAAACCTGGTATGTATTCGCTATGACAAGAAAGTAAAGGCCAGCGATAACAGGCAATACTCTTTATTGCATTGGCTGTTATATAATAAAAAGACAGGAAGCTATTATTTTCTTATTGAATAACACTATCAATAAAGATTTGATAAATTTGGTTCCATCTTGGCCACTCCATCCCGTTCGGCTTCCTTCGGCTTGATTCGGTAAGGCTCACCACAAGTCGCTCAGGGTTAATTCGTGCTAACATTTTTCTTGCCCGCTTCGCCAAGCGAAGCGAGGCGAGCGCCATTATTGGCTTGAAAAATGTTGCACTCATTAATTTCCCGCAGTAAAATACCCACAACTTTCAAATTAACCTAAATCCCACCGCGTAGGTGGAATTTAAGGGAAGATGACAGATAAAATATGATTTTTGCATTTGGCATGAAAAATAGCTTCTAAAAATAGGAGCCAAAAATGGACTATTTCGAAGTGCCTCGCCCGCCAAAAGAAGGATTTTGTTCTGATAAAAACTGCCCCTGCCATGATACAGTAATTCTTCCCGGAGAAGGCTATTTGTATATCAGCCAGAAGCTGATTGATTTTCGCCGAGATTGTTTTACTTATGCCCAGCTGCAACTTAAATTAAAACAGATGGCCGAGTCAGACCCGCTTAATAAGCTCGGCGCCGGCGGATTTGTGCGATTCTTGCCCCAGGGGACAACCAGCCCGATAATGATGTGTAAGCAAGCGGCAATGTTAAGGAGTCTTGACTTGGAAGTAGCCAGTGCCGATGCCAAATATTGGTGGAAAACCGGATTGGTGCCGTTCAGGGTAACGCCCTTGGTAGGAGGCGAGTTGAAAAATTCCATCTATGTTGAGCCTTCTGGTGCCGTGAGAGAAGAAACTAAAGTAAATCCATCGGCCATTAAAGGAAAGATATATCGCAATAGAAAATATGCATTTTCTTTGAATCTATCCGATGGCTGGATGGCAGAAAGAAAACTCCTGGATTTCGTATGCAATCCCAAAGAGGCAACCTTTAAATACAAAAAAGAAAATTTATCATTATCTTTACATGTTTGCGTCACGCCTGTAGATAAAAAGACAATTTTTAACAAAGAGCATGAAGAGCACTCATTATTAAAAACTTTAGAAAAAACGGTTTCGCAGATGGAGCGAAAATCTAATCCTTTTTTATTGATAGATAAGACAATTGATGGTGAAAAAAATACTGTATGGGGAGAGTTCCACTCCATCTCCATTGATAATAGTATTGAATTATTCGGAATCATCCATGCCCTGCATAATGGTTTATATTACATTATAAAATATTTTGGTGACTTGGCATTAGAGAATGAAGTCAAAAAAATATTATCTACTTTTCATTTTTGAGATATCGCGGAAGGATAACGGGGCCAAGACCCAACATTAGAGTTTAGGATGCTTATGTCCGGCTGCCTATATACTGATAAATTTTCTACGAAAATTTATCAGAGCAGCACGGACACGGCTGCTTCGCAGCCGGGGTTAGGCCTCGCCCGCCATTTATTATTTAACCCACTCCACTCCGTAAGTGATATAGATTAAAGAGGGGAGGCGGCGATAAGGAGGTAAGGTTTAGTTAAAATATATCATATGATTATTATAACAAAGTTAGAAATTCTAACTTGACATACTTTCCTACTATATGGTATACTTCTAATGGAGGTGAAAACAATGACAGTAACGCGTCTTAAAACGAAAAATCAGATTACTATTCCGCAAAGCCTTGTGAAGCGCTTACATTTGAAAAAAGGGGAGCTTTTTGCCATAGATATAGAGGATAACTATCTAAGGCTTATGCCTGTTGAAATTGCCCCAAAATATAGCGCAAAAGATTTAAAAAAGATAGACCGTATAGTTAAGAAAGAAAAAGGCAAAGCGAAATCTTTAAAATCAGGAAAAGAATTTGGAGAATACATTACAAAGATATAGTAATGAGAATAGTAAAAATTCTTCCTTCCTTTGAACGCTCACTTAAAAAGCTTTCTTCTCGCGATAAAGATAAATTAAAGGAAACCCTTGTGCAATTTAATGATTTTCTTGTCTCTGGTGTTTTTCCCGTTGGCCTGGGTTTTAAAAAGATAAACCATGACAAATATGAATTTAGGGTGGATATCCGCATAAGAGTGATTGTAAAAATTGAAAAAGAATATGTTTATCTTGTGCTTGCTGGCAGTCATGATAGGGTAAAACGTTATCTTCGCGAATATCGTTAGAGAGGATAACGGGATCAGGCCTTCAGATGTCAGATGAAACCCCGTCCACCCCGGAGGTGGACGCTGATTGTTGTTGATGGTGCTTGAAATTGAGGAGGTAGTTTAGCAATGGAGAAAAATATTCGACAAATAAACCTTTCTGAAAGAGACCGGGCAATTCGCATGAAACTTGCCGTTGGGTTAGTTATTGTTTTTGTTTCTCTAGCCGTTTGGATGGGCAGTGGTATTTATCGACAAGCAGAAAATGGCGTTAGTTCTTCTCAATGGCCATCTACCGAAGGCTATATTGTTTCATCCGAAATTACTCGGCACGCAAATGGTAGTAGCCGGCGATTGCGTGCAACGCGATACTCGCCTAATATATACTATACTTATAAAATCAATGGAATCGAATATGAAGGCCGCCGTCTTACTTTTATGAATAGCTCAGGAGGGAAGAGCTGGGCTGAGCAAAAAGTCAATAATTATCCTGCTGGTAAGCGGGTAGATGTATATTATAAACCGCAAGATTTAACAATTTCCGTATTGGAACCCGGGGCTACTATGAAATGGCTTATCCTGTCAAGCGGTGCAATATTAATTTTCTGTGTTGTTTTTTTGCTGATAGCATATGTTTGTTACAGGGATTATCAAAAAGTCAAGAAAGCTCGTTTCGAAGGAGGAAGGTATTATTTCTAAAAATAGAGGAATTCCGGGGCACAATATTTAATATTTTTTTTACGCTTATTAACCTAAAAACCTACAATCTAATAACCAAAATCATTGACCGCTGTATTTTCCCGCAGTAGAATAATTTCAATTCTGATGACGCAGCCACAAATATTAAGCCGGGATAAGATAGAAGAGCTGAATAGCGCGGTTTGTTTTTTTACTTTAAAAAGCAGGCGCAAAATAGCTTATTACGAATACGGCGATCCAGCCGGAAAGCCCATATTTTTTTGCCACGGAACCGGTTCGCACATTCACGTCATGCTTCTGCACGATTCTGCCAGGCAGCACGGATATAGAATAATTGTGCCTGATAGGCCAGGGGTCGGGTTATCCGATTTTGCTCCGCGGAGAAAACTCCTTGACGGGGCAGACGACATCGGACTTCTCGCCGACAAATTAGGCATAGACAGATTTGGGGTGATGGGCATTTCAGGGGGCGGGCCGACCATACTTGCCTGCGCATACCGTTTACAAGAGAGGCTTAATTTCGTGGTGGACCTTGCCGGCGCAGTCCCGCTTTATAATGATCCCGAAGCGCTAAAAAAGCTCGGCACGGTGGATAGATTTTACGCAAAGTTAGGCAGCCGCCTGCCATTATTTTTATTTCAGATACCCTTCGCTTTGCTTGGGCTTCAGCAGAAGATGCTTAAAAGCCCGCAAGCTTTCGTCAACATGATGCGCTCAAGTATGTGCAAGGCAGATATGGAATTATTTATGATTCCAGAAATGCAATATGTTTTTATGCGCGATTTTCAGGAGCTTTTCCGCCAGGGTTCCCGCGGGCCGGCTCTTGATGCCCAGTTAATATATCATCCGTGGGATTTTGATATCAGTAAGATTAACACGCACGTAGAAATACGCCAGGGCAGCGAAGACCGCTGGATACCGCCATATTTTAGCCAGTATTTGGCAAAGACACTGCCGGACGCGACGCTTAACACGATAGAAGGGCAGGGCCATTTCTATCATATGGCTTACGCTGATGCTACGTTGTCTTTTGTAGGCCAGATAGCTAAGGATAATGGGAGCAAATCTTGAAACTTAAATTTAGGATAATTGTGTCCGGCTGCGGACATACTACGAAAATCCCATGCTTTTCAAGTAGAATATTTTCATAGTTTTTATAATTTTAACCTTTTAATAGAGGAGGTCAGCATGGCAGTAAAGAAAGTGGGAGAAAAGTATCGGTGTAATGTTTGCGGTAATGAAGTTACTGTAACCAAAGTTGGCGGTGGGGAGCTGGTTTGTTGCAAAAAACCGATGGAAAAAATTGACGGATAGGAGTAAAATGTATAATAGGGTTAAGCCTTCAGATGCCAGATAAATAAAAGGCCACGTTTTGCTGGCGCCTAACGGGTTAATTCACGCTATCATTTTTCTACGTGCAGGGAGCACTTGGAAAATTGCAAGTTTCATTAAATGGAGGGTCAAAATGCATACAGGCAAGATTAAGAAATTGGTTCTCGAAAAAGGGTTTGGTTTCATAACTGATAGTGACGGCACGGATGTATTTTTCCATAAGAATAATCTTGTGGGTATTACATTTGAAAGTTTAACCGGCGGGGAAGAAGTTACTTTTGAAATTGAACAAAATCCCAAAGGTAAACGTGCAATTAACGTGAGCCTTGCGAGTAAATAGCAGGAAAGAAATCGAAGAAAAATTGAAATTCAGGATAATTATTCCTGGCTGCTTTGCAGCCAGGAATAATTATTTCATGCCCCGATGTTACTTATAAAGAGGGCATAGGTTAAATTTTATGTTTTATTTTATTCTTGTTTTCGGCCTTGTTTGGGTTTTTGGAATGCTGTATGTCATAATAATGGGCCTGCGTAGTAAGAGCTGGCCTCTAACAACAGGGAAAATCGTTTCTTCCGAAGTCCGTAAACAAGTCAGTCGTGCTCGCGGCAACCGTCCCAATCCAGCTTCATATCAACCATATGTGCTTTATGAATACTCTGTTGGCGGCAATCGAATGCAGTCAGAGCAATTAGCTTTTGGCGGAAGAATGCAGGTTTCTGAAAAAAGAGCGCAAAAAATAATTGAAAACTACCCGGCAGGCAAAAACATACCAGTTTACTATAACCCTCAAAAACATACCCAGTCAGTGCTGATAGCCGGTAATGTTATCGGGGTCTATATAATGCTTGCGTTTGGATTTGTATTTATTGCTCTTGGCGTAGCAGGCATTGCGCTTAAGTGGTAATAACGAGATAACAGGATTAGTTTTCGCTCACCTCAGGCTAATTGCATAGAATATCTTAAATTGAGGAGGTAATCAATAATGGCTACAGCTATCTATTATTTTTCCGCAACCGGTAATTCTCTCACCGTAGCTAAAGACCTTGCAGCAAGATTCGATAATGTGCAAATTATTCCTATAGCTAAAGCGCTTAAAAATAATTTTGAGCAGCCTTTTGATGTTGTCGGCATTGTTTATCCTGTATATATGTTTGGCCTTCCGCTCATTGTCGCAGATTTCCTGAAACAAATAAAAATAAAACCGCAGGCTTATATTTTTGCAGTTGCCACTTTAGGCGGCCTGCCGGGTTTGGCACATACACAAACCAAAGAAATACTTGAGAGTCGGGGGTTTTTGCTTTCTGCCGCTTTTTCCGTACTTATGCCGGGAAATTACACTCCGCTCTATGGAGCAATTGATAAAGAAAAACAGGAAGAAATGTTTAAAAAAGAGAAATTACGCATAAACACAATTGTCGCAGCGGTTAAAGAGCAAAAGCGCGGCATAATGGAAGAAAAGCCGTTCCTTCTTAACTTTCTTTTTAATAAATTATTGTATAAAGGCGGCACAAAACAAATTCCTTTAAGCGGAAGAAATTTTTGGGTGACAGAAGCTTGCACCAAATGCGGGCTTTGTGCTAAAGTCTGCCCGGTAGAAAATATTGAGCTGGTTGATAGCAAGCCCCAATGGCTTACTCATTGCCAGCATTGTATGGCGTGCCTTCAGTGGTGCCCGGTTGAGGCAATCCAGTATAAGAAATCAACTCTGGGCAGGAAGCGTTACCGGCATCCAGCTATAACCGTGCAGGAAATTGAAAATCAAAGGGTTAGCTCGGTAGAAGGAGACAGTAAATGAAGAAAATTTTTAAAAGCAAAATTCAAATAGGCATAGGGATTATGGTTTTTGCGTTTATCTTCAGTCTTTTTTATTCTACCCAAATTTTTTCCGAGGAAATTCCCTTTAAGCGTTTGGATAAATTTTCCAAACGCATGCACCAGCTGCGCGGGGAGGCAGTAGGGTATCCGGTTAATCAAAATACAGACCTTAAGGAATTTTATCAGTGGTATATTGATTCAAGGCTCTATGATGTTTCGATGAACAATGTCGGCGACCCCCAGAAAGCAAGCATCTATAGTATGAACACCCATGAGTTTGAAAATGAGTTGATTGATTTCTTTGCGCCGTTGTATGGATTTTCCAAAGATGAAGCCTGGGGAATAGTCACGATGAGCGGTACTGACGGCAATATGCACGGGATGTATTTCGGGGTAAAGCAGCTTTTGAGCCAGACAAAAATGCTTCCGATTTGCTATGTTTCTGAAGAAGCGCACTATTCCATAAAGAAACTGGCAGATCTCCAAAACCTGGAGCTACGTTTAATCAAGGCTGACGAATCCGGGAAGATGATTGTAAGTGAATTTGAAAAAGCGCTTGACCCAACAAAACCGGCACTGGTGGTTATTGCCATGGGTACTACTTTTAAGGGCGCAATCGATGACCAGGCGGCGATTGACGCGGTGATTCGTAAAAAGAAGCCGATTGCCGTCTACAGGCATGTTGATGCGGCTTTATTCGGCGGGTATTTACCATTTACAGAAAACAAAGATTTGGTAAACCGTAAGGTGTTTTATTTTGATTCAATTGCCGTAAGCGGCCACAAATTCTTCGGGTTTGATGAGCCGATGGGTGTTTTTATCACTACGAAAAAGACACTTAGCCAGATTAACCCTTTTAACGTGCCCTATCTTAATCAGGCCGTACCTACAATCACCTGTTCCCGCAATGCGCTTTCTGCCTTAAAATTCTGGTGGAAGGTTAAGAAAACCGGGATGCAGGGGTTTATAACGCAGGCAAAGGAAATTCTGGCGAATGCCAAATATTTAGAAGCTGAACTGCAAAAAATCAACTGTCCGGCTTGGCGGGGAGAATATTCCAATACTGTCTATTTTAAACGGCCAATTCAAACCGTGATGAGGAAATACGACCTTGCCCCTGAATTTGATTCTCGTTTGGGTGGCAATTTGGCACATATAGTGGTTATGCAGAATGTAAGCCGTAAAGTTATAGATGAAATTGTTAGTGATGTAAAAACTAAAATGCAATAAAAGATCCCAAAATCATCGACCATCAAATTTTTGCGCAGTAAAATATTTCTAATTGCGAGGCGTTACAGGCATTCATACAATCAGGAGTTGACATCAATGTTTAATGCTAGGTGATTTTGTTTATAAACAACCAGGAGGCATGATGAGAAAGAAACCTTATCTATATATATTATTATTGATTGGACATTTTCTGTGGTGTGTTGCTATAACAAATAATTATGCTAGCGCTGAAGAAAAAACTTTCCTTGCGGAAGAATCTCTGGATCCCGAAGGAACCAGTTGTATGAAATTTCATGGATTTTATAACCCATCAAAGGAGGTTTCACCGGATGCCTGCAGGCAGAAAAACGAAGTGTATACATCCAATCCAAACAAAACAATTACTTTCAAATGGGATTGTCCAATAAAAGATGGGATTCCTTCCTTTTACTGGTTTTGTTGTTCATGTAAGGACAATACAAGTTATACCGTTCCCGTTCCTTTTCCAATACCAGGCGTTCCTTGTCCTGTTTTGCCGGTATCCTGTAAGTTAGAAGATAATCCAAATAATGATTACATTTCAGCATCTTGCACATTAACGGTTGATCCAAACCATGAATATGCTTATTCGGTAGCTTGCCCATTAAAAGCAGGCGTCATGAGTGGGTGTGGCGATAAATTGCGAGTTATAAAATACAAAAAGTAAATAGAAAAAAGGATAGTGGGGTTAGGTTTTCAGGTGTCAGACATATTCCAAAATTCCACCTTGACCACCCAATTTCTGTGGAGTAAAATATTTCCAATTGTGAAGCGTTAAGTGCATTCATACAATTAGGAGTTAGCATCAAAGCGTTGGGCAACCAGCGCTTTTTGATTATAAGTAGATAATAAGATTAAGCTGCTCCGCAGCCAAAATAACGAGGGAAGAATGCGTTTGAAACAGAAAATATTGGATAAATTTAAAACGTATTGGGTAAATGTTTTTTACATAACTTTATTTTTTAGTATTTTCACTGATTACAGAAGATTGATATTGGCTCATTATCAAATTTATTATGGAGCGTATGGTATCAGCTTTATTAAGGGGTTAGTGTTAGCTAAGGTTATTCTGGTGGCAGAGCATTTTCACCTTGGGCGGGGATTCGAAGATATGTCCCTTATCGTCCCAACTCTATATAAGTCGTTTATGTTTACTATCTGTGTTGCCATTTTAAGCATAATTGAATTTATGGTTCGCGGTTTTCTAAAAGCAGAAGGCTTAATTAAAGTATCCGATGTATTTATAAAATGCTTCTCATATGAATGGTTTTCCGGCATGTTGATAGTATTCGCGGCTTTTATTCCTTTTTTTGGAATCAGGGAATTAGGAAGGGTGTTGGGAAGCGGAAAAATAAGCGAGCTTTTTTTCCATAGGAAGATAGCTGCCGGGTCAAATCTTTCCAAGGATGAATCGCAATAGTTTGCTATAATAATTTATCCCAATGGCAATTAACATATTGATGGGATTAAATAATAGAAGGAGATGAATATGAGAAGAATAGGAGCAATTACTTTTTTGTTAGTTTTTGTAACCACTGTAATATGTTTTGCGGATGAGATTAAAGGTAAAGTCAGCGTTGTAGATAAAACGAAAAAGACATTACAAATTTCCGGCGTGCTGATACAGGCAGCTGATGCATGGATAGAAAACGAACAGGATTATCCGCTGGTTCTTGGCAGTGTCGCAGCAGGAGACTATGTTGAAGTAGATGGCAAATTTATAGGTTCATCCGAGATAAAAGCAAGAAAGATTGACCGAAAGAAACCAGAATGCGGGGTTGTCAAAGGTAAGATTGCATCAATAGATACTAAAAAAAGAGAAATTATTATTAGCGGTATTATAATAAAAGTTCCAGCTGATGCCTGGTTGGAAGGGCCGAGCCGGGTTAGAATACCGCTTGAGTTATTTGCTCTCGGCTATTCTGTAGAATGCAGGGGGGATTGGACAGGAATTTCCGAATTGACAGCTTTTAAGGTAACTGTTGATTAATCCCTTTGCCAGAAATCCACGGGCACGCCTGCCTTCGGCAGTCAGGCCCGTGCGGGCTCCAGATTAAAAAATTCTCTTCCATAATTTTTTGACGCTTAACGGGGATAATTCGAATAAAATAATTTTTCTGGCAGGAAGCCTGAAAGATAGCAAGTCTCATTAGGAGGTGGGGAATGAAAAAATTGGTGAAGATACTTATAATTGCAGTAGTTATAATTTTTGTACTCTCGCTGGCTAAAGACATAATTATTAAAATCTCAGTTGAAAAAGGAGTTGAATTTGTCACAGGCCTTAAACTAAATATAGGAAGCTTTAATGTCGGCATACTTAGGCCGATAACCGCTATAAAAAATCTGAGATTATTTAATCCTGCTGGTTTTCCAGACAAAACTATGATTGATATGCCTGAAATTTACGTGCGCTACGACCTTCCGGCTATAATCGGCGGAAAAATTCATCTTCCAGAGGTTCGTCTTGTGCTTCGTGAATTTGTTGTCGTAAAGAATTCCAAGGGAGAACTGAATCTGAATGCTTTAAAGAGCGCGCAGGCGCAGAAAAAAGGTAAAACTCCAGAACAGAAAACAACCGGCAAAGCCCCTAAGATAAAGATAGATAAACTTGCGCTTAGCATAGGTAAAGTTATTTACAAGGATTATTCCAAAGGTGGTACTCCGGATGTGAAAGAATTCAATATCAACCTTAATGAAGTTTATACTAATGTGGACAATCCGTATACGCTGGCAAACCTGATTGTAGTAAAAGCGCTTATAGGTACGCCTATAGCCGCCCTTGCCAATTTTGACCTTAAAGGTTTACAGGGGTCAGTCGGTGATGCTATGGCAGGCGCGCAAAAGACAGCCTCTACGGCAGCGGATAAGGCAGGCAAAACTGCAACGCAGGCAGCGGATAAGGCAGGCAAAACTGCAACGCAGGCAACGGACAAGGTGAAAGGCTTGCTTAAAAATCTTTTTGGCTCTGGTAAATAAAAATCGCAATTCGAAGCAAATCGGCCACGAAGCTTTTCGATGACTACCCGCCTATCGGCGGTTAAAGCCCAAAAATTTCTGTTTTATTGTCCGGACAGCGCAAATATCATGATTGTAAAGCGGCTTAAGAAATGCAAAAAGTTTATTTCCGGAGATAACGCGGTTTTGCGTGAGCTCCTGCATTCTGCTAAGGGTAATTTTAAATTCCGTTATAGCCTGGCGCATGCAATAATTAAACCGGCAAAAGCCACAAAGCCTCACAGGCTTAGAACTTGCGAGGTGTATTATATCTTAGAGGGTTTTGGCCTGATGCATGTTGATGGTGAGACTGCAAAAGTAAACAGCGGCTGTGCTATCTATGTTCCGCCGCGCGCAGTGCAATATTTAAAAAATACCGGCAATTCTGATTTGGCGTTTTTGTGCATTGTTGACCCTGCCTGGCGCAAAGAAGATGAAGAAATCCGTGGTTAGGACAGCGAAGTTAAATTTTTTCGATAGCTTATTCTAATGATGCAAATAGAATCTTTCTTCCCATTTATTGTATTTTTGGCTTTCTTTGTTATTATTTATATTAGCAGTAGAAAGGGAAATGAAACCCTGAAAAAACTTTCCACTCATTTTAATGGCTCTGTTGTTAAGTTTGCTTTTTACCCCACATTTTACGGCGAGCATCATGGTTTAAAATTTTCCATTAAGCTTATTCCAGCCAGCAAATCAACGCCGCCGCGCCTAAAGATTTCTTTAATTAAAAGTTCTTTTTTAAAATTAAGCATATATCGGGAAGGTTTTTTAAGTAATGTAGGGAAAAGATTACGTATAATCCGTGAAGTGAAAATTAATGATGAGTTGTTTAATAAAGAGTTTTTAATTTTTTCCAATAATTCTAAACAGGCAATAAGCCATCTTAGCGATGAGGCTGTAAAAACTGCGGCCAGAGAGTTATTCAACGAAGGATTTGAATATATAATTGCAAATTGTAAAACATTTACGATTCAAAAACCAAATTATGTTTTAGAAAGAGACCTTGATGCTAAATATATAACAAGTATCTTGCAGAAATTGATTTTGTTTTCAAAGGGTTTGTAAGATAAAGCGATGAGAATAGCAGAATCAATGGTGCGCACTATGCCAAAAGTTAAAAGAAACTATAAAGCTTTAGCCGTACTCTTGGCATTTCCTTTAATAATGGGGGTGAGTATGAAAGAACCTGCGAAAGGCACAAAAATAAAAATATTCAATTCTTCAATAGGTAAAGTTGAAGAAGTAGAAAAAATCTACAAAACTAATGACGAATGGAAAAAAATTCTTACTCCCGAACAATACCGCGTTACCCGGCTTAAGGAAACAGAGAGGCCTTTTTCAGGGCAGTGCCCGCTACCACCTAAAGGCGGAGCAGGAATTTATCAATGTGTTTGTTGCGGTACTGATTTGTTTCGTTATGAAAGTAAATTTGAATCAGGCACTGGCTGGCCTAGTTTCTTTGAGCCGGTATCAGAACTTAATATTAGGCTGGTTACGGATAAGAGTTTTGGTATGCAAAGGCTTGAAGTACTTTGTGCAAGATGTGACGCCCATTTAGGCCATATTTTTGATGATGGGCCGGCTCCAACAGGAAAACGCTATTGTATTAATACAATAGCGTTAAAGCTTGCGGCAGCTATGCCTAAAAATATTACCAAGCAGATTGATACAGCTACTTTTGGCGCAGGTTGTTTTTGGGGTGTAGAGGCAGTATTTCGTAAGTCTAAAGGTGTTTTAACTACAACTGTAGGCTTTATGGGCGGCAATCTCAAAAACCCAAGCTATAAAGATGTTTGTACTGATAAAACCGGACATGCTGAGGTTGTGCAGATAGAATATGACCCAAAGGTTATTTCTTACGAAGAACTTTTAGGTATTTTTTGGGATATTCATGACCCAACCACAGTAAACAGGCAAGGCCCGGACATAGGCAGCCAATACCGGTCAGTAATTTTTTATCATAATGCCGAGCAGGAAAAAATTGCCCGCGCCGCCAAGGAAAAGCTGGAAAAGTCCAGAAGGTTTAAGGGCTTGATAGCCACAGAGATTGTCCCCGCTAAAGAATTTTACAAAGCAGAAGAATATCACCAGCGTTATTACGAAAAACAAGGTATTGAGCCGGTATGCCATTTGCCGGGAAAGCTTAAAAAGAAATAATAGATTAATTAATACGGAGGTTTTATGGCGAAAAGGTTCTTTGTTAAGCAATTTACTGCAGGAAGTTGTTATTCCTATATAATTTCTTCAATCGGCGAAGCGCTGGTTATTGATCCCCACATAAGTTTATTAAAAAATTACGAAAGTTATTTAGTTAAAAACAATTTGAAATTGAAAATTATTGTGGATACGCATACTCACGCCGACCATTTTTCTTTGGCAGCGGTTTTAAAGAAAAAATATGGAGCTAAAGTTTTAATGGGAGAAAAAGCAATATCAAGCGTTCGAGATATAAGCCTTAAGAACAATGATGAAGCAAAAATCAGCGAGGTAAGTTTGCGTGTTTTATACACTCCGGGGCATACCGATGATGCGATAAGCCTTTTTGGAGAAAAAACTTTATTTACAGGTGATGTTCTTTTAATTGGAAGCGTTGGTAGGGCTGATTTTCAAAATGGTTCGCCTGAATCTATGTTTGATACTTTACAGAGATTAAAGGAACTGCCTGATGATACAGTTGTATTTCCCGGGCACGATTATCATGAAAAACTTTCCTCAACTATTTCCAGGGAAAAGAACAAAAACCCATATTTGCAGGAAGAAAACAAAGAGGCATTTGTCCGGAATATGCGCGCAAAACAAATCCCAAAGCCTTTTAACATTGATAATATTATTCGAGTAAACCGGAAAGGGGAAGCTGTTACTTTGGAAATGATTTCTCCCCGCGACGCGCAAAGTTTGGCGCAAAACGATTCTAACGCAAAGTTTCTCGATGTACGGAGTGCCTTTGAGTTTGTTCAAATGCATATTAAAGATTCGATTAACATTCCGATAGATATGCTTGGCGCAAAAATTGATGATTTAAGCAAGGCCGACAATAAGTATATTGTTTTTTGCCGTACCGGAAACCGTTCGCCCATGGCCGCGGATATGCTTATTCAGGCAGGTTTGCATAATGTTAAGGTTATGGATGGAGGAATCACCAGCTGGCAGAAAGAAAGATTGCCGGTTATAAAAGGAGAAGGCGGAATATCGCTTGAGCGCCAGGTAAGGCTTCTCGCCGGCTCATTTGTTCTGGTGGGCCTACTTTTGTATTGGTTTCTACACCCTGCTTTTGTGATTATCCCTATTTTTGTTTCCTGCGGATTAATCTACTCGGGCTTAAGCGATAATTGTCTTATGGGTATGCTGCTTATGAAGCTTCCTTATAATAAAAAGCTTTATAAAACCAAATTAGGCGGCGGTACTTGTTCTGTAAGCTAATATGCCCTTCTATTTTTTTATTTTGATTGTATAATAACGCTATGTTTTCCTTCATAAAAATTCCGGCAAGATTTTTGAGTTTTCTTCTGGGTTTACGCATTACCAGTGGAGATGTGGCGCTTGGCGTTTGCCTGGGAATGTTTCTGGGCTTTGTTCCTTTGAACAAGGCAATGGCGCTATTTTTACTTTTGCTTTTCATAATAATACGCTTAAACCGTTTGACCGCCTTGATTGTTCTTCCTTTTTTTAAATTACTTTATATTATCGGTATAAGTAATTTAACCGACAAAATAGGCGAATACTTACTGGTTGATGCCAAATATCTTACAAATTTCTGGAGCTGGTTTACGTCGCAACCGATAATTGCGCTGCTTGATTTTAATAACACGCTTGTTTGCGGAGGCATAGCGTTTTCGCTCATTTTGTCCCCGTTTGTTTACTTTATTTCAAGAACGCTATATACGATTTATGTTGAAAAATACGTAAGAAACTTTCGGCAATCGAAATTTATAAAAACAATTACAAAGAATAATTTTATAAATAGGATAGTTCTGGCTATGGAAGGTATCAGGGATAAGGCTGAATGATTAAATATTTAAACCTTATAAAAATTTCGATAATTCTGGTTATGCTTGTTGTATTTAATTTTGCAATAGGCTTGTTCATCTCTCCCGCCGTAACGCAATTTATAATAGCCCAACTGAATAAGAATACTGCCGCAAAAATATCTATTGATAAGGCGCAAGTCTGGCCTTTAACGTTAAGCGTTAAGCTGATTAACCTTAAAATATTTGACACGGATGATGTTAAAAAACGTATTCTTAGTGTACCTGAAGCTTCCTGCCGATTGAGCCTTTTAGGAATTCTTTCAAAGCGGGCAGTTATATCGCATGCTGTATTAAATGATGCGGAAATTTCTCTTGAGAGAAGAGAAGATGGGTCTTTTAATATCCAGAATATCATTAAGCACAAACTGCCGTCAAAGGCGACGGAAAAACCCGTAGATATGGAAACGCCCAAGAAAGAAAATACATTAAGCGGTGCGTATAATGTAATCAAGGATATTTTTTCCAAAAAACACGCAGAGGAAGCCGCGCAAAAAAGGAAAGAAGATAAACGGGTAACTGAAACAATAGAAAACCTTCCTCAGGGAAAGCTCGTTCATTTTAAAACCGTAAAGTATCTTTTGGAAATAGTCGATTTGGATTTTAATAACGCGGCAGTTTCTTTCAAAACAGCCGAAGGTAATACCATAGAGATAACTAAAGCAAAAATACAGCTGCGAGATTTTGCCTTTGACCCGAAACTTGGGATGCAGCTTGGCGGTTTCATAATCAATGCAACGCTGTCAAAAGATAAAATAACTCTTGGCGGCATATCGGCCAAAGGAACAATCCGCTATGTTCATGATGAGCCTAATGTGAATTTAGATATACAGCTTACGGAAGTTAACCCAAAACCCTTAGAATTCATTTACCGGGATTCTTTGCCGGTTACAATTGAAAAAGGAAGAATTAATTTTAACTCAAAAACAAACATTTCCCCGGATAACCTTGATTCCAAAAACACCTTCCAACTTAAGGAATTTTTCCTTTCGCCGAAACAAAATGGTGAGCTCATTCGGGGGTTTATCCCTGTGGATTTAGTTTGTGATGCTTTAAATAAACAGAGTATGATAGGCTTAAATTTTAATATTACAGGCACACCTGATGCGCCTGAGTTGACAGGTTTTCGGGAATCTTTGAACAAGCTCCTTGACCCGATTGTAAACGAGATAGCAGAAAGAATACAACAACAAGGTTTTCAGGCATTGGAAAATTATCTAAAGAAAAAAAACGGAGTGGATTTAACGCCGGCAGAAACTCAGCCCGGCGGGGAAGGCCAACAGATTAATCCGGTAGATATACTGAAATCAATTCTTGGCGGGAAAGAAGAGTCGAAATAAAATTGGCAATTTTTGAGTATGGTAATCAGCTATAATTAAAAAAGGGGGAGTTATGAATGAATTGCTGAAACAAAAAACGCATGGCCTGGCTATCGCAAGCTTAGTATTGGGTTGTCTTTCCCTTATTCCTTTGATCGGGCTCCTTTTCAGCCTGCTGGCTATTATTTTTGGCGTTATTGCATTAGTTACAATTTCGAATAACAAGCAGACTTATAAAGGTGTTGGTTTGGCTATCGGCGGCCTTGCATTGGGATTCATAGGTATACTCATGATTCCTATAATCGCAATGTTACTGGCAATAACGATACCCAATGTTTTAAGGGCGAGGACCAGCGCTAATGATGCGTACGCGCAGGCAACCATTCGTACTATAGCGACTGCAGCTACAAGTTACAGTGCAACAAATGGCAGGTATCCTAAAACAGATTTGGACCTTGTTGAGTCAAATCCGCCGTACATAAGCAGAGTTTATAATGGCGAGACAATTCATGGTTATGCCTATTCGGTTAAGTTTAGCCCTGACAGTTACACTATAGTTGCCACCCCTGAAACTTGTTATGCTACCGGCACTAAGATTTTTACCATGAAAGACGGAGAGGCCTCAGAGAGCAAGTGCAAATAATCTTAGATGCTAGACTAATAACAATGGAGGGAGTATGGGGAAAAAAATTAAATATTCGGCAGTAGTTATTTTTATCTCATTTTTTGTTATGCTGGTTGTTACTGAGAATATTGCATTATGCCGTTCAAATACTTCAGAAATGACCAGCGAACCGCGGATGGTTTATCCTACGGGCTATCAAGTTACCATAACGGGCGATTACCTTGAATTCAAATGGTGGCGCGCAGGAGCAGAGGTAAGGAGTTACGAATTTAGTTTATACAAAGGCGGCGGCCCCTTCGGAGATATAATTGTCCAAAAAACTTTACCGTTTAACGCATCTTCGATACAAGTTGAAGCAAAATTGTTTGATGATAACCAGACTTATACCTGGACTCTGCGGCAAGTTTCAAATGACGGCCAAAAAAGCTACAAAAGTTTTAATACTTTCAAGGTTTCAAAGCGGTAACAGGTAATCATTCTTTACCCATGAACCAGAAAGCCACGCCTGTAAGGGCGTACCTGAATGGTTTTCGGTTTAGGGTTTCGCACAACGAGTGAAATCCTGAAAAGTTACAAGCCGCGGCTGTAATGCCGTGGAGTTTCACTTTGAGCATAGAAATGCTGATGAAAAAAGCGTAACAAATAGGGCATTTCAGTTTATTTTCCCAAAAATTAGTTATCGACATATTGACAATATGCCATCTCTTTGGTTATATATTATAACCTTGCTATCGTGTATATGGCGGGGTTAATCCAAAAAGGAGGAGCTAGATGTTACAAAAAGGTGTTCTTGTTTTGTTGTTGGCAGTGTTCGGGGCAGTTTCGGTTCCGGTTTCTGCAAAGAATTTAACCGAAACAGAGGTAATTGCAGTAGCAAAAGATGCCCTTACCGGAAAAGCGATTGCTTTTGAAGACGCAGTTGTAACTTACGATAAGGACAATCAGAAATGGATTGGATGGGGAGAGGTTATCGCGAAAAATCCTTCCAACCCGAATTACGGTAATCTTCCGTACGGAGTTTTGAACAGCAAAAAATATCATACGGTTTATTTTGATTTTGACGAAACCAAGCGTAATGACATTTGGGTATTCGTAGATGCAGATACAGGTGATGCCCTTACCGTTTACGAAGAAAAATAAGTTTTATTGCGTCCAATAAAACAGCGCCTCTTTTCAGGAGGCGCTGTTTTATTCTCCTTCGCCGTTTAAATTAACCGTCAGTGCGGCTTCGGAGCAATGAACCTTTGCCAAATTTTTCAAAGAAACCCCGCTATTTTAGCGGGGAGGTTCATTTTATATTTCTTGAATACTTAATGATTTTTGCATAAAATGATTTACGATATGAAAAAGCTTAAGACTTTGCTTTTAGGCCGAAGGAGTGTGGCCAAACTTGTCAGCATAAAAGATGCAATACATGCGGTAGAAGATGTATTTCGTCAGCAGGGTTTGAATAAGACACAAATGCCGCCTAAAATTTATCTGCATCTGGAAAAATATGCCGGAGATTTTCGCGCTATGCCGGCTTATGCAGAGAAGTTGAATAAATGCGTTTTAAAATGGGTCAATGTCCATCCTAACAATAGAAAGAGCGGGCTTGCCACGGTTATGGCAGTAATTATCTTAAGCGACCCCAAAAACGGGTTCCCGCTTTGCATTATGGATGGAACATTGATAACTAATCTGCGTACAGGCGCAGCGGGTGCGGTTGCGGCAAAATATCTTGCGCGGGGTGATTCTAAAATCGTTGGTATGGTTGGTTGTGGTGAACAGGCAAAAACTCAAGCTTTGGGGCTTCGTCTTAATTTTAACCTCAAAGAAATAAAATTGTGGAGTAAAGATGATTCCTGTGCCAAAAGTTTTATGGGCGCAATGCGTGCCGGTAAAGAAAAAATAACTATTTGTAAGAACATCGAAGATTGTGTGAGCGCAAGCGACATCGTTGTAACTACCACACCAAGCCGAAAGCCTATTGTAAAATATAGCTGGCTTAAACAAGGCTGTCATATCAACGCGATAGGGGCAGATAGCAAAGGAAAAGAGGAGCTTGAGCCTTTAATTTTAAAGAAAGCTAAAGTTGTCGTAGACAACTTTACGCAGGCATCTCACAGCGGAGAGATAAACGTGCCTTTTAGTAAGGGGCTGATTACAAGAAATAATGTTTATGCCGAACTTGGCAGTATAATTTGCGCAAAGCAAAAAGGCAGAGTGAATGAAAGTGAAATTACAGTTTTTGATTCAACCGGGCTTGCCATCCAGGACCTGGCAGTTGCTAATATTGTCTACAAAACTGCTTTAAAGAGAAATATCGGCACTAAAATTAATTTAATCGGATGAACTCTTCAATTCTCGATAGAAAATTTAACGAATGGACAAAGAACTTCATACCTCTTGCGGCACGGATTTCGGTTTTTAACCACATACGGGATATTCCCTATATAATTGTACCTGAATTACGCGACCCTAAGGTTGGGACGTCGAAAATATTGGAGTTAAATAAAGGCTCCTGTCAGCCTAAGCATTTTTTGCTGGCAGTTTTTTTTGAAAGGTTGAGCATACCCGTGAAGTATGTTTCTTATCCTTTTAAATGGGGGGAACAGCCGTTAAAATTTCCAAACGATTTAAGGCAGCTTGCCAAAAGCCTGCCTATATCGTATCATCTTGCCTGCAAGGCTTATGTAAACAATAAATGGATTTTGGTGGATGCGACAAATGATTTAGCTCTGGAGAAGGCCGGTTTCCCGGTGACTAATAGCTGGGACGGAATTAATGATACGAAAAATGCAGTAGTACCGATAAAAGAAATAATCCATAGAAGCCTTGATGAGCGTGTAGCCTATGAATTAGCACAAAAAAGCCGTTACACAGATGAGGAAAAATTGCTTTCCGGTAAGTTTGTCGAAGAGTTGAATTCCTGGCTTTATAGCATTCGCAAAAAATAATCCCCTTGCCAGATGACCGCGGGCTGCCGAAGGCGTACCCGCGGTCAAATAGTGGAGCGGGACGTCGCCCCAGGAGGGGCTCCAGATTATGGCACTAATTAGATTCTTTAAGGCGTTGTTTAAGCGCAGCAGAAAGAAAAAAATCAAAAAACATTCCGCCCGCGGTATTAGCAGAAAGAAAATAAAAAAAGCGAAAAATAAGCCTAAACATAAACTACGTAAAATTATTAAGAAAAAAGCGAAAAAGAAATCTCTGCGAAGAATTGTTAGAAAAACAAAGAAAGCCGGGCGGATAAAGAAAAAGAAAACTGCTTCAAAACGCGTAAAAATGCCTGTGCTGCCGAAAGAAAAAGAAATCGGCATAATTACCCATTATTTCGATAAAATTTCCGTAGGAATTATCAAGCTTAAATACCCTCTTGCGATAAGTGAGCACATACATATAAAAGGAAAAAATACCGATTTTACGCAAGTTGTAAGTTCCATGCAATACAATCACAAAGATATTACTCTTGCCGAAAGAGGCCTGGAGATAGGTATCAGGGTAATTGAGCCAGTGCATGAAAATGATATAGTAAGCAAAGTATGAAGAGATATCTATTTATAATTTTGTTTCTGTCGATAGGATTTTTTACTACTTTTGCCCAGGAACGTGATTTCTATATAGAAATCACCCCCAGCAAGAATGTGCTGGCCAAGGAAGAGATATTTACGGTTGTTGCCAGTATTATGAATGTAACCATGAAAGAGCAAAGACTGTGTTCCTGGAGCTGTTCGTATAGTGAAAACTGGCAGTTGGAGGATTCTTCGGGAAAAGTTCATATGTATGCCACGGATTGTGACAAAAATATAGTATCATGTATAACTCTTCGGCCGCTGGAGAGATTAGAGAAGGAGTTATATCTTCAGGTTGATTCCGCGGCTAAAAAAGGAAATGCTTCTTTTCGGCTTGATTTTATTCCTTGTATAAGCAGGGAAGAGTGCTTTGAGACTGCAAAGGAAAATCAGCAATTTTTCCGAAGCCAGCAAGTTACAATCAGAATAAAATGAACCCAGCCCCTCCAAGGCACGTTATGGTTGCCTGCGAGAACATAATAAATGTCAGGAAAAACAAGGGTTGGGGAAAGCAATAATTCTGAATACAAGAAGGAATGGTTGGGTGAAGAAATTATCAAAGCCAAAGGCAGTTATATTTGATATGGATGGAGTAATCGTTGACTCCATGCCGTATCATTTTCTTGCCTGGTATGAAGCATTAAGGCCTTATGGGGTAAGAGTAAGCTGTTTTGATGTTTATGTTAAAGAAGGCGAACGGTGGTCAAAATCATTGAAAGATTTTCTAGAGAAAGAGGGTATTATACCTACCAAAAAGCTGCTTTCCGAGATTTTTACTTCCAGGCAGAGAATATTCAATAAATATTTCAAACGCTTTATTTTTAAAGATGCAGAGCAGGTCTTAAGCTGTTTAAAAAGAAGCGGTTATTTACTCTCCCTTGTTACAGGTACGCCAGATTACGAAGTTAAAAAAATCTTGCCTCAGAGACTATACCGGATTTTTGACAATATAGTTGCCGGTAATAACGTAAAAAGAGGAAAACCGCACCCTGAGCCATACCTTAAAGCAGCAAAAATGCTTAAAGTTAATCCTGACGAATGTGTAGTCATCGAGAATGCCCCTTATGGTATAGAGTCTGCAAAACGCGCCGGAATGTGTTGTATTGCTGTTTCAACCAGCCTGCCCAAAGAATTCTTGAATAAAGCTGATTTTGTCGTCAACAAGCTTAGTGAAATAGCCAAATTCGTCAATATTTAAGCCATCCTTAAAGCCTCTTATCCTTAAGACAGAATTTTTACAAAATGAAAGCGCTTACCTTGAAATCCGTTGAAAAATATGTTATCTATTAAGTAGAAAACTGGATTTGTGATAAGCCACGGATCCAGTTTTTTGCTTATAGAGGGCTATAAACGTTTACGTACGATTCTATTCGGTAAACTATATGCAGGAACGTAGAAAATACCCACGAGTAGACATCTCTTTTCCGGTTGAATGCGACGAGTTGTTGCATAAGAATTATTTTTACACGGTAAGCAAAGACTTAAGCACCGGCGGAGTCAGAATAGTCAGCAATAAATTCCTTCCTAAAAACGAACAAATAAAAGTAAGCATAAACCTGATAGATAAAATGGTAAACTTAAACGCGAAAGTTGCCTGGTGCAATGAAGTCAGGGCATCTGACAATTACTTATGCGGCCTTGAATTTGTTGAGGCAAATAAGAGTAGCCGGAACGAGATTGCCAATTTCTTAAGCAAAATCAATCAATAACCCGCCCTTAAATCAGACCAAAGACTTTCTGTGTATTTCCTTCAGATTTTTAAGCAAACCTGATTTTGCAATTGACACATTCCAGCCTTAGGGTATTATATATCGAATGAGGCCAGCATTTTTCCAAGGCTGACTGCCACAAGGCAGGCGTACGCAGGAAAAATGCTAGGCCGAATTTGACCCCGCCCTTTCTTACCTATGAATAATTTATTCTAAGGTATGAAAGGGCGGGGTTTAATTCGCAGACGCTTTATAACAAATTAAATAGCGACGCTATGGCTTACGTTCGTTTGGAAACTCGCGTAAGCCATCTGCTCATTAAAGGAGGCTTAAATGTTCAGAGAGAAAATTAAAGTATTCGATTGCACAATAAGAGATGGCGGGCTTATCAATAATCATGATTTCGATGAGAGGTTTGTACGAGAGGTGTATAAGGCGCTGTCAGGAGCCGGTGTGGATTATATGGAGATAGGTTACAAAAATTCCAAAAGATTGTTTTCTCCCAAAGATTTCGGGAAATGGAAATTTTGCGAAGATTCTGATATCGAAAAAGTCATAACCGGCATTAAGTCTAAAACAAAAATTTCTGTCATGGTTGACGTAGACAGGGTTGACATCGAAGACATCAAACCAAAAAAAGAAAGCCCGGTGGATATGATTAGGGTTGCTTCTTATGTTAAAGATATAGATAAAGCAATATTTTTAGTTAATCATTTTGCCGATAAGGGATATGAAACCACGGTAAATATAATGGCAATATCGAGAGCATTGGATAACGAATTAACCGAAGCATTAGGGCAGCTTGAAAAAGAATGCAAAGCCCAGGTAATTTATATAGTGGATAGCTTCGGAGCCCTTTACCAGGAAACTACAGAATTTTTGATAAAAAAATTTAAAAGTATCCTTAAAACAAAAGAAATAGGAATGCACGCCCACAATAACCAGCAGCTTGCTTTTGCAAATACCATAGAAGCGATAATACATAATGCAAATTTTGTAGATGGAACTGTTTATGGCCTTGGAAGGGCGGCAGGAAATTGTCCGTTGGAACTGCTTATCGGTTTTTTAAAAAACCCAAAGTTCGATATCAGGCCTATTTTGGATCTTATTTCAAAAGAATTTATTCCTTTGCGTGAGAAAATAGAGTGGGGCTATATCGTGCCTTACGCTATAACAGGTATGCTTGACGAGCATCCTAAATCGGCGATAGCGCTACGCGACAGCGATAAAAAAGAAAATTATCGGGAATTCTATGAAAGCCTGTTAGGTGAGGATATTGACTGATGGATATCGCTAAGTTTAGAAAACAACCTATACTCGGGATTTTGCGGGGCGTTGAAGAGGATATATTAGAGCCTTTGCTTGATACAATTGTTATAAGTGGGCTTGGTGCTATTGAAATCACAATGAACACAAAAGACGCGCCTTCGCTTATAAAAAAATGCGTAAAATATTCAAAAAACCGTTTGTCAATCGGCGCCGGGACAGTCCTTGATATGAAATCCTTGGCAAGGGCATTAGATGCCGGAGCAACTTTCGTAGTTATGCCCGTTTTGATAAAAGATGTTGTAGCTTACTGCGTTAAAAATAAAATTCCGGTTTTTCCCGGAGCATTTAGCCCCAGCGAGATATATGAGTGCTGGGCTTCTGGCGCAACAATGGTAAAAGTATTCCCTGCAGGTTTCCTGGGGCCGAAGTATTTTAAGGAAATAAAAGGCCCGTTTAACGAAATAGAGTTGTTAGCCTGTGGCGCAGTTACGCCAGAAAATATGTCTGAATATTTTTTAGCCGGCGCAAGCGCTGTAGCTTTCGGAGCAAGCGTATTCAAAAAAGAATGGCTTGCAAAAAAAGATTTTAGAAGCATAGAGGGCTCTATAAAAAAGTTTCTCGTTAGATAGTATCCAAGATACATTTTTCTTTTTAGCGGCTTCATTTTTTCATATCAGATTCAGGCTTTTCTGCTTGTTATGAATATAAAAACGTATCCAGAATTCCAGGCGCTGGAGGAAGAAATGAAGGCGCTTTTTGACGAGGCCTTTTTAAAAACCCAGCCGCTTATTTCTGAATTCACCTTTACAAACCTTTATTGCTGGAAAGATATCTATAAATTTTACGTTTCAAGCCTGGAAGGCTTTATCCTTTTACGTTCAGGCAATGCCGGCATTACACAGTTTTTTCCCCCAATAGGCACTGGTTCGATAAAACCACTGATTGAGAAATTAATCAAAGACACGAAAAATCCTTTTATACGTTTGCCCGGAGAAACTGCAAACTTATTCGAAGGAAACAATTCTTTCAAGGTTCAATTAGACAGGGATAACAGCGATTATTTGTATAAAACCGAAGAATTAAAGTTACTCAAAGGTAAAAAATACGATGCCAAAAGAAACCAGATAAAAAAGTTTAAGTCAATGTATGAATATGAATATGTAAAATTAAACTCTTCCAATGCAGGCGAATGCCTTGATTTTGAAGAACGTTGGTGCTTAGTGAAAGATTGTGACAATATAGAGGGATTGAATAAAGAAAGGCAGGCGATAAGAGAAATAATAAATAATTTTGGTTATTTTAATCTTATCGGTGCATTCATAAAGGTAAAGGGGAGCATTTGCGCGGTTGCAATTGGAGAAAAACTTAATCCAAATACGCTGGTAATGCACGTTTTAAAAGCTGACCCCAATATGCAGGGTTTATATCAGGTAGTGTTGAATGATTTTCTTTTGAATGATTGCGGCAGCTTTGAATACATTAATTTAGAGCAGGATTTAGGTGTCATCGGACTTAGGCAGGCAAAATTATCGTATCATCCTGTTAGAATTATTGAAAAATATACAGTGAGCCTTGCATAATCCCTTTGTCGGAATTCCCTGCCTGCCGGTGGCGGGCGAGACTATGTCCGCGCGTAGAATTCGTAGCGCGCCGTTGCCCCTAAGGAGGGGCTCCAGATTATGGATAAACCAAATTTAAATCAAAACAATCGCATAAAATCAATTATTGCCGAGAGCTGGTCAATAGGCTGGCCAATGACGCTTATAATGTTTTTTGAATTTTTGATAGGGCTTACCGATGTATATGTGGCGGGCAGGTTCGGTAAAGAGGTGCAGGCAGCCTACGGAATCGCTTTTCAATTATATTTCATTTTCATTATTATAGGAATTGCTTTTAGCGTCGGTTCTGTTTCCGTTATCTCACGGCTTTTTACTTCCGAAAAAAAAGATGAGTTTGCTCATGCCGTAAATTCTTCTTTCCTCGCATCAGGGATGGCCGGCATTGTTTTTACGTTAATTGGAATAATTTTCTCAAAAACTATTATAAACTTACTTGGTATACCACAGGCGCTTAAGGGTTACGCGGCGGTATTTTTAACCATATATTCAGCCGGATTTGTTTTCGATTATATACTCCTAAATACAAACGGCACTTTACGCGCCTGTAAAATGATTAAAAAATCACTTTGGACAATGGCTATTGCCTGCAGTCTTAACGTAGTGCTTGATTTTGTACTGGCATTCCATACGCCACTTGGGTTTAAAGGTATCTCTGTTGCTACAGTGATAAGCTTATTTGTGGGGACGGTTTTAAATATTGCTTATGTAAAAAGAATTATACGGATAAGTTTTGAATTTTCTCTCCCGGTAATTAAGAAAATTTTGAATATAAGTTGGCCTTCAGGCGTGCTTCAAATTGTCTGGCAACTGGGCGTTATGGCGATTTTTTTGATACTAAATGCTCTTCCTCATAACAACATTGAAGTTATAGCTGCATTCACCAATGGTTTAAGAATAGAGTCGGCGATATTTCTTCCGGCTTTTGCTTTCAATATGGCTAATGCTGTTTTGGTGGGCAATCTTCTTGGTAAAAACAAAAAAGAAGAAGCTGTGCATATTGGTGCAACTACAGCCGGGCTTGGAGTTTTTATTATTATTATCCTTGCTTTGATAGTTTTGTTTAATGCAAAACACATAGCTTTTTTACTGTCGGATAATCCGATAGTTATCGAAGAGTGCATAAAATATATTTACATAAGCCTTATTTTTGAGCCATTTATGGCTTGGGGTATTATACTTGGCGGAGGATTAAACGGTGCGGGAGACACAAAGAGCGTTATGTTTATTGTTACCGGAACTCTTTGGTTTATACGTATTCCTTTGGCTTTTATTCTCGGTATTTCTGCTGGTTTCGGTCCTGTGGGTGTTTGGTGGGCGATGAATGTTTCAATTTTTGTCCAGGCTGCGCTTATGTCAATGCGCTACTTTACAAAGAAATGGCTTTTGAATAGTGAGCAGGTTATTTCTCAATAAAACAAAATGTAGAAATAAAATTTGGCTTTCCTAAATAGATATATGTTATAATACAACTATATGAAGCATTTCATCAGCCTTTCTATTGTTTCGTTATTGCTTTTACCGCCGGTTTATGCCCAGCGGCTTGAGCGCGAGGAAGTCGTAGCTTATGCTAATCAGATTATGCGAAACATATATAATGATATCTGGAGAATCCGTGATAGATACCCGGAGTTAAAAGATTTTGGTCCGCAAAATTTAAGCGACACTATGGAGCTATCTTCCTATTATACCAAGATAAAGAAAATACGTATAAAAAGCGCAGAGAGTGAGGCGAAACACAGGTTTTTCAGGGAAGAGCAGTTTACGGGCGATAAGGATACTCTCTATATAGCTTTTAGCGAAACCTCCAGGGTACATGGTACAATTGCAATACCTGCCGCCGGTGTTAAGTTTAGTGACCTCGACCTTTATATTTTGATTTATACAAACACAGAAAACCAGTTTTTTAAGCATGATATGATAACTATCGTTAAGCAAAATGCTATTGTTACAGAGCAAGTTTCTTATTAGGGAATATAAAAAGAAAAGTATGAAGTTAGCGACTATCAATAAGTATCTTAGGATAACTATTCTTACCGTTATTTTGCCTTTGGTTAATATTGCAATAGAGCCTTCTGTGTATTGCCAAACCATAAGGCAAGCTATGGACAAAATAGTCACGAATACGATAAAAGAAAAAAATATACCCGGCGCTATAGTGGGGGTATGGTCTCCTTCGGTTGGCGTATGGGTTAAAACTTTTGGAGAAGCTGATGTTGGAAGCGGCAGGAGTATGCATGATAAGAAAAAAGTGAGAATCGGAAGTGTAACGCAAACTTTCCTTATTTCAGCTTTACTATCACTGGTGGATGATAAAAAGATAAACCTGGATGACCCGGTTAATAAGTACATTCCCTTTGTGCCAAATGGAGGAAATATTACCATAAGGCAGCTGGCAAATAATACCAGCGGAATATTTAACTACACAGAAGACGCTCAATTTTTTCCGCAAGTCATTAAAAGCCCGCTTCGAGAATACCAACCCCTAGAATTAGTCAATATAGCTTTTAAACACGGGCCTTATTTTAAGCCTGGACAGGGTTGGCACGCTTCTGATACCAATTTTATTCTCCTCGGAATGATTATGGAAAAAGTTACTTCGGAAAAGCTTGAGGATTTAATCAGGCTAAGAGTAATCAACAGAATTGGATTAAAAAATACCAGTTTTGCTATATATCCTTTTATGGAAGGTGATTACAGTAGAGGGTATGTAGATAAAAAAGACAGTAATATACCGCAAGATATTACGTTGCTTGACCCATCTAGTATGTGGGCTGCCGGCGCAATTGTTTCAGATATTCAAGACCTTTCTTTGTGGGCCAAAGCGCTTTATAAAGGAAGTTTTTTAACGGACAAAATGCGCGCAGCGCGTTTTAACTGGGTTGCAACCGGAGAGCCTTACCTTCAATACGGCTTAGGTATTTCAAAATTCGGGGATTTTGTAGGCTATAGCGGAGGGATTCCCGGTTATGCATGCGTTATGTATTATTTATCTGCCAAAGATACGACTATAATAGTCATATTGAACAAATTTCCTGATAACGGCGCTGCCATTTCAATCTTCAAGGCCCTTGCCAAAACAGTTATTCCTGATTATGTTCCGTGGTAGATTTTGGCGCCCTCTTACTTCCTTCATAAAGCGAGTATTCGTAAAGCCTGCATTCAATGTCAGCATTAAAAAAAATCAGTTTTTTCTGCGTTTTAAGCCGCACTTTTTTTAAAAGATCGATATTGCCTGAGAAAATATAAGCAGTAAACCCGCTGCATTTTTGCTTCAGAAAATCTCCTATTTCTCCATATGAATTTTCCAATTCATTTATTCTGCCTAAACGAATACCATATTCCGGATTTATAATGATTATTCCCGGCGGTTGGGGAATGGGAGTTTCCTTGTAATCGCATGCTTTAAACTCGATATAATTTTCAACTTGCGCAAGGCAGGCATTTTTATATGACGCTTCTATAGCATCTTTATCTATATCAGTTGCTATAATTTTTGAATTAAAATTTCTATTTTCTTTGTTAAGTAACTCTTTTCTTATTCCTTCAAGCACTGAAATTTTAAATAACTTTGTATGCATAAATCCAAAATTTTTTCTAAATATAGACGGCGCACGGTTTAATGCGATAAATGCCGCTTCTATGGCCAGCGTCCCACTTCCGCACATAGGATTTACAAAATGCGTTTTACCTTGCCAATTGGTTGCAAGAATTATTCCGGAAGCCAGTGTTTCCTGCAGGGGTGCTTTTAGCGGTATTTTGCGATAACCTCTTTTAGAAAGAGATTCGCCTGAAGTGTCAATGTAAATCGCACAATGGTTATCTATCCAATATAGGTATACGACTGTTTTATCGCGCAGCGGCCCAGAATCGGGCCGCTTGCCTTTTATTCTTACCAGCCTGTCTACTATGGCGTCTTTGCACTTTAAGTTTGCAAAACGGTTGTCGCGTATTGTAAGATTTGAAACGTTTGAGAAAATACTTATGTAACCGTCTTCAAATATAATATTTTCCCATTCTATATCGTAAACCTGCTTGTAGAGCTCTTCAGGCCCGGAACACTTAAATTCTTTAATCAGCAAAAAAATATGATTTGCGCTATGCAGGCATAAATTAAGGCGCATTATGTCGCTGAATGTGGCCTCTAAAAAAAGGCCGGTATTTAAAACGGATAATTCCTTAAATCCAAGAGAGAGGAGTTCTTGGTTTAAATACGGCGTGAGATTTCTGGCTGTACTTATAAAAATTTTGTATTTTCGCATAATAGATATTATACGTTGGCAAAAGATTATGTCAAAAAAGATACCCATTTTTTTAAAAACGGATGCAAACAGATGGTACGCCTGCCTGCCGGCAGCACACCAGTGCGTCTTGGTGGACAGGCAGGGATGTCGCGGATGAATGCATCCGTTTGCGTCCGCTAAAATTCGTCTGATCCGTCCTCAAAAACAACTTGACAAGTTAAAGGTTATATGGTATATATTTAACTGGTTAACTAATATGAGGTAAATATGAAGCAGGCTAATACCTTAAAGATTTCTTACCCGAATGATTCAATCGTCTATGCGATAGGCAGGCTTTATGTACTTTTGGATTTATACCTATATAATACTGCCTATAAAGAATATGGCCTTAATGCCGCTAAGTTCAATCTGCTTATGGTCATAAAACATATAGGAAAAGACAAAGGTCTTTCACAAACAGAATTGGGGAATAATTTATACGTTACCGCGGCAAATATCACTAAGTTGATAGATGCGCTTGAGAAAGATGAATTAGTCCTGCGTATGCCAATGCCTGATGACAGAAGAGTTAATCTTATAAAAATTACCGATAAGGGCTCTAAGCTGCTTGATGAAATTTGGCCAAAGCACATATCCAGTATCAATAAGATTTTTGAAAATCTTTCAACGGCTGATAAGGATAAACTGAACCAGTTGTTGCAGGAATTTAGAACAGATATGGAGGGTAAAGTAAAGTAACCATGAGTAACTACAAAAGCCTTTTTAAAAACAAAAGTTTTTCCCTTCTCTGGTGGGGGCAGTTTATCTCGGCTCTGGGCGACAGATTTACCCAGATGGCACTTTTAACTATTGCGATGATTCTCTATGCGGATACCGGAGAGAAAATGGCCTGGATTACTTTTTACAGCTTGCTTCCGTTTTTATTCTTTGGCCAGGCTTTCGGCGTAATTGGGGATAAACTAAGCAGAAAAAAAATAATGATATTTGCCGATATACTAAGAGCGGTATTGGTTGCATCAATTCCTTTTATAAGCCGGCATGCCAATTCGCTGGGCTATATTTATCTTATTGTATTTAGCGTAGGCGTATTATCAGCATTATTTTCTCCGGCAAAAATGGCAATTATCCCCAATATGGTTGAAAAAGAAAAAGTAATCAGCGCAAATTCACTGGTTGCTTCAAGCGGCATGTTTTCTACCCTGGTTGGCACATTAATTGCCGGCTATCTGATAAAATTCTTCGGGCCCTACCCAATGTTTTTTGTAAATGCTTTTACCTTTATCATTTCGGCGGTTATGATAGCCAATATAATTATTCCGGTAAAAGAAAAACAAGAAAAAACTTCTATTTCCTTGCTGGATATTTTTAAAGGAATAAAAGCAGGGCTTTCATTTATCAACAGGCACCAATTGATATTAAGGATAGTGCAACTAAACGCCGTTTTTTCATTGTTTTCGGCTTTCTTTTATATAAATATTCTTAATTATTCAAGGGTTAAATTACATGTATTCTCGCAAGGGTATGGCGTGCTTCTTGCATTTTTAGGTTTAGGCCTTTGCTTCGGAGCAATTTTTCTGGGAAAACGTATAGGTAAGCTTAATTACAATAATATATTATTCGTGGGTTTTGGAATTATTTCGCTTGCCAGCGCGCTGATGATGTTTAAGCCTGCTTTTGGATTGTGTGTTTTGATACTTATATTTGCCGGAATAGGAGCCTCTCTTATAATGATTACACTGGATTCGCTCCTGCAAAGGGCTACTCCTGATTCTTTGCGGGCAAATGTTTTTGGTGCGCGAGGCATAGTCACTAATTTTGTTTTTCTTGTAAGCTTGATAGCTGTCGGCAATCTACTTTCTAAATTTAATTATTTTTATATTTTTGGTTTTATCTGGCTGGCGAGCCTGATAGTTACCGTATTAATATATATATCGCAAGGCCAGGTAGGCTACCGGATATTCAGGGGGATTTTGCGTTTAATCCTTAAGTTTTCCTTTGATTTAAAAGTAAGCGGCCTTGAGAATATTCCACAAAGTACAAAAATAATTTTAGCCGGTAATCATAC
>JALOCC010000050.1 GCA_023227945.1 Candidatus Omnitrophota bacterium | reverse complement strand
AGAGGAAAAATCAACGCTGAACTGCATAAAACACTTTGCGAAGAAACAAAAAGCTGGGGTTTGGAAATTGTAAGAACAGAATTAAAAGAAATAGATCCGCCAAAAGATGTTCAAGAAACTATGAATAAAGTTGTTAAGGCGGAAAACGAAAAGATTGCGGCTGTTGATTATGCTACTGCTACAGAAACGGCTGCTGACGGACAAAAGAGAGCCGAGATTAAAAAAGCTGAAGGTATCAAGCAGGCAAGGATATTAGAGGCGCAAGGCGAAGCAGAAGCAATTAAGCTGGTAAATGAAGCAGCGGAGCATTATTTCGTGGGTAATGCCCAGGTGCTAAGAAAACTTGAGGCAGTTGAGAAGTCATTGCAGAATAATGCTAAAATCGTAGTTCCGGCAAATACGGAATTGGTTAATGTCATTGGAGAAATGGCGGGATTTTTACCTTTAGAAAAAAAAGGTAAAGAGGCGAAATAAATAACGTAAAAAAGCCTATTAATTTTAGGTTACGAAAGTTAAGCAGGTTACGGAGGTTACGAAGGTTGCTATGAATTATGATGTTTTAATGTAACATTCGTAACTTTCGTAACATCCGTAACCTTCGTAACTTATAATAAAACGGATTATCAAATAAATATAAGCAATTCATGAAAGTATTAGTAATCGGTTCCGGCGGCAGGGAGCACGCGCTTATCTGGAAGATATCTCAATCTAAGCTTGCAGATAAGATTTTTTGCACACCGGGAAACGGTGGCATATCTGAAATCGCGGAGTGCCTTGAGATAAAAACTATCGAAACAGAGCGCATTTTAAGTTTTGCCAGAAAAGAAAAAATAGACATAACAATTGTCGGGCCGGAAGCGCCTTTGGTGTTGGGTATTGTCGATGATTTTACAAACTATGGATTAAAAATATTTGGCCCAACGCAAACCTGCGCCCGGCTTGAAGAGAGCAAAGTTTTTGCCAAAACCCTTATGGCAAAATACGGAGTTCCTACCGCAGATTTTAAGGTTTTTGATAGCCCGCAACCCGCGAAAGAATATATAGAAGCCATTGGCGCCCCCTGCGTTGTAAAAGCAGACGGACTTGCTGCAGGAAAAGGCGTTATTGTAGCAAAAACAGTTGAAGAAGCAAAACAGGCAGTTACCTCGATGATGGAAGAGAGAATTTTCGGTGAAGCGGGAAACAAAATTATTATCGAAGAATGCCTGGAAGGCCAGGAAGCCTCTATACTTGTTCTTACCGATTCAAAAGAAGTTGTCCCATTGGTTTCAAGCCAGGACCATAAAAGGCTGCTCGATGGAGATTTGGGCCCTAATACCGGCGGCATGGGTGCTTATTCGCCTGCGCCGGTTGTGACGGATAAAGTATTTAAGGAAATTTCAGAAAAAATAATAAATAGGACTATTGAGGGTTTGAACAAAGAAGGGCTTGAATATCGCGGAGTTTTATATGCCGGCATTATGCTGACGCATGCTGGGCCTAAAGTTTTAGAATTCAATGTGCGCTTTGGTGACCCCGAAACACAGTCTATAATTCCGCGCTTGAATTCAGATTTATTAGAGGCGCTTTGCGCCTGCGCAGAGGGCTCTTTAAGCAAATTTTCTAAATCAGGCGGGTTTAAATGGGACAGCCGTGCATGCGTATCTGTAGTTTGTGCCTCACGTGGATATCCGGGTGATTACGAAAAAGATAAACCTGTATTTGGCTTGGAAAAGGTCAGGAATATGAAAGATGTAGTAGTGTTTCATGCAGGGACTAAACGTCTGCCGCAAAGCGCAGGCAGTAGTACCCAGTTTGTAACTTCCGGAGGAAGAGTATTGGGAGTAACCGGCTTGGGCAGCACTATAAAAGAAGCAATTAAGACAAGTTATGATGCAGTTGCCAATATAAGCTTTGAAGGAATGCAATATCGTAAAGATATAGGAAATAAAGCGTTGTGATAACGCAGATAATCGCAGATAGAAACACCTTAATAAAAAATTAAGGTATCAACACAGATGACCACAGATAAAAATTGTATTTTGATTGCATTGTAATTTATCTGTGATCATTCGCTTACAAATCTGTGATCATCTGCGTATAAAAAAATAACTCTAGTTGTAATTTTCACAGCAAAAGGTAAAATGAAAAATACGCACAACAATAGAATAAAATTGGCAGTAATTGCCCATGAACCAGAAAGCCACGCCCGTAAGGGCGTGAGTGAATGGCTTTCGGTTCAGGGTTTCGCTCCACGGCGAAACCCTGAAAAATCAGAAGCAACGGCTGTTAGGCCGTGGAGCTTCACTTTTATCTACGTTGCGATATTGTTTTTTCTGGCAGCACCCGCAAAATGTTTTGCAGATACTATTGTGCTAAATGACGGGAAAAAAATCGATGGCTTGATAGTTGAAAAATCCGATAGTTTTATAAAAGTAGACGTTGAGGGGGTTGAGCTTAAATTTTACAACAAAGACATTAAGGAAATAATCCCCGGCCAGGAAGGCTTGGTTATCGCAAATGAAAAATATGCAGAGCTTGAGCAGAATTCTCTTCTGGGAAAAGTCCTTGAGCTGTCGAATGTAAAGAAACAGGTTGAAAGCTTGCCTGCGCATGTCAATGATGAATATGCCCAGTATAAGGAACGAATACCTGCGCAAATATATGAATCCGGAAGCAAAATAATGGCTGAATCTTATGGTGCCAAAGATGTTTACGCATCGGTAGTTGATTACTTTAAGGCTAATTATAAAAGAGATTATCTTTTGAAAATTAAAGAATTCTTGAACTCGGAGCTTAGCGAAAAAATCTCCGGGCTTGAAGATAAAGCTGCTGGTTCAAACGGCTTAAAGGAAATGAAGGAGTTCGCAAATACTCTAAGCCAGAAACCACCCCCGGAAGAACGCGCCGAGCTTATAAAAAAATTAGATGAAGCAGTGGGCGCAACGAATATGCAGATTGAAACGGTTATTACGATGTATAAAGGAATGAATCTTGCCATAGACCCGGTTGTGGCTGCGGATAAGCGCCTCACACCCGGAGAGCTGGATATGGTAACTACGCAGATGCGTAAGGAATTAAAAAATATTCTTAAAAACGTAATATCTATATCTTTTCTCTATACTTATCAGTCTCTATCGGACGAGGAGCTTAAGCAATATTTAAATTTCTGGTCTTCTGACGCAGGAAAATGGTTTAACAAAGTTTCAAATGAAGCTTTTATCGCGGCTATGGATAAAGCCGGCCAAAGAGCAACTTCTCAATTTATCAAATTAGCTGGCGAAAATAAAAATTCGGCTTCTCAAAAGGAGCCTTATTTTTTTAAAAAGGGGGGGGAATGGATAAGAAAATAGCCGTCATACTCGGCAGCAAAAGTGATTTAGAAGAGCTTAAAGCGGGTTTTGATATTTTAAAAGAATTTTCGATAGGTTACAGATTGGAAGTAGTTTCTGCTCACCGTAATCCCGAGAAAGTCAGGAAATTATGCCATGAACTCCAAAAGCAGGGAACAGAGGTGGTTATAGCCTGTGCTGGGTTGGCCGCTGCCTTACCCGGCTTTGTTGCTTCTTATGTAAATATACCTGTGATAGGTGTCGCCCTTAAGGGTGGGCTTCTCGACGGATTAGATGCACTTATGTCGATAGTGAGTACGCCTCGCGGCCTTGGCCTTGTTTCAAGCGGGGTGGGCAAGTCGGCTTTTATAAATTCCATAATTTTTGCACTTACGATAATTGCGTTAAAAGACAAAAAATATTTAGTTAAGCTTAAAGCTGTAAAAGAAAAGTTTAAGTAAAACAAAGGAATTGTAGTGAAAAGAATTAACATCGATACTGCTAATATAGACAGTTTAATGATTGATGAGGCGGTTAGTTTAATTTTAAAAGGAGGTATAGTCGCTATACCTACAGAAACAGTATATGGCCTCGTGGTGGATCCTGCCAACGAAGAGAGCCTAAAAAGGCTCTACGAGATAAAACAAAGGCCAAAAGGCTTACCTCTCAGTTTAGCTTTGGCAGATAAGAACAGCGTCATAAATGAATATTTTTCAGTTTTGCCTCCTTTCGGATACAGGTTGATAGAAAAATTCTGGCCGGGGCCGCTCACAATCATTTACTTTGATAAAACAGAAAACAAAATAGGAGTGAGGGTGCCTTCAGATTCGGTGGCAAACCGGATACTAACAAAGCTTAATAGGGCTGTATCCTTGACGTCGGCAAATTTAAGCGGTAGTAAAGAGGCGATTTCCGGCAGTGATGTGGAAAATATTTTTTCCGGAAAGCTCGATTTGATTGTTGATTCGGGAAATGCTCTCTACGGTAAGCCATCAACCATCATCGATTTAACTCTTAACCCATTTAAGATTTTAAGAGCCGGTGTGGTTTCCGAACAGGATATAGTTGATGTGTTCATAAAAAAAAGAATACTTTTTGTATGCACCGGTAATTCCTGCAGGTCTCCGATGGCTCAGTTTCTTCTTGAAAAATATATTGACAAAGCAAAACCATATCTTCATGGCAGGCATGATATTATTTCAAGAGGCGTATCTACGCATAATGGTATGCCTGCTTCAACGTATACAAGCGATATTCTAAAGGAAAAAGAGGGCCTGGACACAGGTGGATTTACTTCCAGAAAAATTGACCGGCAGACCATTCTTTCTTCAGACCTTATATTTACCATGGAAGACGCTCATACGGATTATATATTGAAGTTTGAACCGACAGCCGAAGGCAGAGTGTTTGGGCTTAAGAAATTTCTTCCCAGGGAGTTGGAGAAAGACATCCCAGACCCTATAGGCCGGGATATCTCTGTTTATGAAGAGGTTTATTCTCTTATTAAAAAAGCAATAATAGAACTAGTGGGGTGGCTATGAACCCCGCCCTTCCAAAACGCACTATGATTATGTTTAAAAGTATAATAAATGTCATAAAAAATATGGGTTGTGGTAAAAACAGTAAATCTAAAATACAAGAAGGGAGGGCGGGGTGAAGATAGCATTGGCGGCCGATCATCGCGGGCTTAGGTTTAAAGATTTTATAGCAAATATTTTAAAAGAGAAAGGGCATGAGGTTATTGATTTTGGAACGCATTCCCCTGATTCCTGCGATTATCCGGATTATACTTATCCGGCATCAGTCGCTGTGAAAAACAAGAAGTGTGACCGGGCTATTTTGATATGTTATTCCGGCATAGGCAGCGCTATAGTGGCTAACAAGGTAAGAGGAATAAGGGCGGCACTTATATCTAACGTAAAAAGCGCGGTGCTTTCGCGAAAACATAATGATAGCAATGTATTGGTTTTACCGTCTTATATGCTTAAGAAAGAACAGGTAAAAAGAATAGTTTTCTCCTGGCTTAAGGCTGAATTTGAAGGTGGCAGGCATGCAAGAAGAGTTAGCAAAATAAAAGAAATAGAGGAGAAAGAAAATGTTTGAAGAGCTAAAAAAGATTGACCCGCAGGTTTTTGACAGCATAAAAAGAGAACTTACCAGGCAGCGCGAACACATCGAGCTTATTGCCAGCGAAAATTTTGCACCTCTCGCGGTTATCGAAGCGCAGGGTTCGGTGCTGACGAATAAATATGCCGAAGGTTACCCCCGGGCACGCTGGTACGGCGGTTGTGAATTTGTAGATGAAGCGGAAGATCTCGCCCGCGAGCGCGTAAAAAAACTTTTTGGCGCAGAATATGCTAATGTTCAGCCTCATTCAGGTACGCAGGCAAATATGGCGGTTATGATGGCAGCACT
This sequence comes from Candidatus Omnitrophota bacterium, assembly GCA_023227945.1. Lineage (GTDB taxonomy): Bacteria > Omnitrophota > Gorgyraeia > Duberdicusellales > 4484-171 > JAJYOP01. The sequence continues at coordinate 9,108 of JALOCC010000050.1, read as the reverse complement.
TTCGGCAAAGGATACAATCCTGGCAATGGATCTCGCCTGCGGCGGGCACCTTTCGCATGGGCACCCGCTTAATTTTAGCGGAAAATTCTATAATATCGTTGCTTATGGTGTAAACAAAGAAACCGAATGCCTTGATTATGACGAAATAGCGGATTTGGCGAAAAGACATAAGCCTAAAATGATTATTGCCGGTGCAAGCGCTTATCCGCGTATCATTGATTTTAAGAAATTCAGAACTATTGCAGATAGTGTGGGAGCATATTTATTAGTTGATATGGCTCATTTTGCGGGATTAGTTGCCGCAAAAATATATCCTAATCCTTGCGAATATGCTGAATTTGTAACATCAACTACGCATAAAACCCTGAGAGGTCCGCGCGCAGGATTTATCCTCGCGCGCAAAGAGTTTGGCAAAAAAATAGATACTGCAGTATTTCCCGGAGTGCAGGGTGGCCCGCTTATGCATATTATAGCCGCAAAAGCTGTTGCTTTCGGCCTGGCACTTCGTGATGAGTTTGTAGAGTATCAGAAACAGGTTGTTTCAAACGCAAAACATTTCGCTAAATGCATGGAAGAAAAAAAATACCGGATAGTCAGCGGCGGGACCGATACGCATCTCTTTCTTGTTGATTTACGTCCTAAAAATATAACCGGTAAAGATGCTGTTGGGATACTCAGCGCAATCAACATCACGGTAAATAAAAATCTTATACCATTTGATGATAAGCCGCCCGCAGTTGCCAGCGGTATCAGAATAGGCAGTCCGGCTGTGACCAGCAGAGGGATGAAAGAGAAGGAAATGGAAAAAATATGTTCGTTTTTAGACGCGGCAATCGCGGATAAAGCTGATAGCGCTAAAATAGAAGAAATCAAAAAAGAGGTGACCAGTTTTACGTCGAAATTCCCTCTTTATGAAAGCCTTAAAATGTAGATACAGATGACAGAGAAGAAAAAAATTAAACGTCCAAGCTGGGATGAATATTTTATGAAAGCAGCTTTTCTGGTAAGCGAACGTTCCACCTGCCTTCGCCGCCGCGTAGGCGCAGTCCTTATCAAAGATAAGCAAATTCTTGCAACCGGTTATAACGGCGCGCCCATGGGTGTAACTCATTGCGATAAAGTGGGATGCTTAAGGGAGGAATTAAAAGTTCCTTCCGGTCAGCGCCACGAGATATGCCGCGGATTGCATGCCGAGCAAAATGTTTTGCTGCAGGCGGCAAAGCACGGTGTTTCCGTAAGAGGCAGCTTCCTGTATATAACTAATGCGCCATGCAGCATTTGTGCTAAAATGATAATTAACGCAGGGATTATCGAAGTAATTATCGCAGATAATTATCCTGACGAAATGGCGAAAAAGTTTTTAAAGGAAGCTAAGGTTAAATTAAGAAAAGCAGATATAAGTTAGAGATATGAAATGCCCTTTTTGTAACCATAACGAAGACAGGGTGATTGATTCCCGTGAGACATCCGACGCAACTGCAATAAGGCGGCGCAGGGAGTGTTCTGCTTGCAGTAAGCGTTTTACAACCTACGAGTATGTTGAAAAAACGCCCCTTATGGTAATAAAAAAAGACGGCAGGCGTGAACCGTTTACCAGAGAAAAAATATTATCCGGCATAAGAAGCGCTTGCCAGAAAAGGCCTATCAGCACGGAAAAAATAGAAAAAGTTGTCGGCGAAATCGAAGCTGAGATACAGAAAAAGTTTGACCAGGAAGTAGAATCACGTTTTGTGGGCGAGCTTGTTATGGAAAAGCTCGCAAGGATTGATGATGTTGCATATGTGAGATTTGCATCAGTCTATCGGCAGTTTAAGGATATAAATCAATTCATGCGCGAACTTCGTGATATCCTTGGTAAAAGAATTAAATAGAAGCGGATTACCGCGGATCTATACGCGGATAAACGCCAGCGAATTACTGTGTGTAAATCCGCGTAGCTATCCGCGGCAATCCGTTTCTACATAAAAGTAATATAAATATATGATTGAGATGGAATTGTCCCGAATAATAATTGATGAAGAAAAAAGGGAGCAGGTCGTTTTTTTGAAAGAAAAGAAAGGTTCAAGGTTTTTACCTATTGTAATTGGTATTAATGAAGCTGCTTCCATACGTATGCATCTAAATGGTTTTGCGGCGCCAAGGCCCTTAACTCATGACCTTATGCGCTCAATTATCGATAATCTGGATGCGAAGCTTGAAAAAATAGTAATTGATAAATTGGTAGATAATACATTTTACGCAAAACTTCACTTAAAAACGCAAACCGGTATGAAAATTATTGATGCAAGGCCTTCTGACTGTATAGCTCTGGCAGTAAGAATGAAGGCTGCGCTTTTTGTTGGCGAGGAAGTATTTCATAAGCTATCGCAAACGGCATAAGCCCCGTTTTGTTTGTCCGCAGTCGAGCAAACCATAGTGAGCTACAATACATAGATGAATTGTAAAATTCTTTCCAAAAAAATTCCTTATTTTAATTTAATCGGCCGCATCGCAGCCAGCCATAAAACAAATATCTGGCTTGTGGGAGGCGTCTTACGGGACTTATTCCTAAGAAGGGAAAAGGATCTTATTGATTTTGATTTTTGCGTAGAGAAAAATGTTTTGGGTATAGTTAAGGAGTTCTCGAGAAAGATTTCATCTAAATTCATAGTGCTTGATGAAGAAGAGGGCAGTTACAGGGTTATTCTTAAAAGGCCTTCAAAAATTTATACCTATGATTTTACGCTGATGAGAGGAAAAGATTTTACCGAGGATTTGTATCTGCGCGATTTTACCATAAACATGCTTGCCGTGAATGTTTTGGATAAAAAAAATCACATCATAGATAACTTTGGCTCTAAAGAAGACCTTCGAAAGAAGCTGATTAGAACCGCCAACGAGGATGTCTTACGCCAGGATCCTTTACGCATCTTAAGAGGTTTTTCTTTTATGGTAAACTATGGCTTTAAAATAGATAAAAATACGCAAAAAGCCTGTGTTCGATATAAGAAGCTGTTAAAAAAAGTTTCTGGCGAACGCATAAATGAGGAGCTTTTTAAAATATTCGCTTGCCCGCATTCTTATGATGCCATAAAGCGCATGGAAGAACTAAGGATAATCGATGAAGTTATTCCCCAAATTTCTAAGACAAGGAATGTCTATCAGGGCGGATTTCATCATTTAGATGTTTGGAAGCATTCCCTCGAAGCACTTCGTGAATTTGAATTGCTTTATCGTAAATACCTGGTGCATAAAAAAGAAATACTTGAATATCTTAATGAGCCTCTTGCAGAAAATCGGTCGCGCGCGCAGATTATAAAAATAGCCTGCCTTCTGCATGACATCGGTAAACCTATTGCCAAGAATAAAAAAGGAAACCGCACGATATTTCATACTCATGAGAAAATTGGAAGGGACCTTTCGGAAAATATTTCAAAAAAAATTAAACTTTCTCTTCGGGAAAAAGAAGTTTTAAAGAAGCTGATTTTCTGGCACCTTCGGCCGGGATATTTGGCTGACCAGGCTCCGCCCACAAAAAGGGCAATTTATCATTTCTTTCGTGATACCCAAGAGGAAGGTATTTCCGTTATACTTCTTTCGCTCTCTGACTGGCGGGCGACGCGCGGGCCTCTCACTAACTTGAAAAAAAGAAAAAAACATGAAAGAGTCATGTTTAATTTGATAGACCATTACCTTGAGGAAAAGAAAAAAAAGCCTCTGCCAAAGCTAATTGATGGTTATGATGTAATGAAAAAGTTCAACCTCGCACCAGGTGCATTAATAGGAGAAATTCTTAAAAAGGTCAAGGAAGAGCAAGCGCTTTCTAAAGTAAAAACAAAATCCGATGCCTATCGCGTGGCTAAACGCATAGTAAAAAATGTGTAATGCAATGCACAGATGATAACAGATAATATCTGTGATCATCTGTTTACTAATCTGTGATTATCTGTGAGTGAGCGGAGCGAGCATGAAAATAAAAAATACGGAAATTATCATAACAAAAGGTGATATTACCGAGTCTAATGTTGAGGCAATAGTAAATGCCGCGAATAACAAATTTTATATGGGCGGGGGAGTTGCCGGTGCAATTAAGAAAAAAGGCGGAAGCCTCATCGAAGAAGAAGCCATAAAACAAGGCCCGGTTGAAGTCGGAGAAGCGGTTATAACGCAAGCCGGTGCCTTAAAAGCAAAATACGTCATTCACGCCGCAACTATGAAAATGGATTTTAAAACGGATGAAGGCATAATACGAAAGGCTACGTATAACACTCTTAAACTAGCTCAAGAGAAAAAAATAAGTTCAATTGCCTTTTGCGCTTTAGGCTGCGGAGTGGGTGGTTTTTCTTACGAGGCTGCTTCAAAAATTATGGCACAGGAAGTTTTCAGGTATTTGCAGGCCGCAGCGCAGCCTACGCTTAAGAAAATTGAATTTGTATTATTCTCGGAAGAGGCTGTAAAAATATTTCAAAAAAATATTGAAGATTATCTGAAACATATTACAGGTAAGCTTCGCGAGGGCCCATTCCTTACAGTTGATGGCATAGTAGAGCTTGATAATGGAATTGTAATGATAGAGCGTATAAATCCGCCTTCGGGCTGGGCGCTTCCCGGAGGATTTGTCGATTATGGAGAAACAGTCGAGGCGGCAGTTAAACGTGAGGTAAAAGAAGAAACTAATCTTGATTTTTCGGATTTTAAATTACTTGGAGTTTATTCTGACCCCAAAAGAGATGCGCGGTTTCACACTGTTTCTACCGTATTTTACGGAAAAGGCAAAGGTAAGCTTAAGGCAGCTTCCGATGCCAAGAATGTAAAAATATATACGGTTGATTCGCTTCCCGAAAAAATCGCTTTTGACCACAGGCAGATAATTGAAGACTATAAAAAAAGAATAGATAAAATTGGATAACTGCTAACAAACATTCAAAATCTCTTAGGTATGATTTTATGGGTTGCGTCAAACGGTTGCGGTTACGCTACTCGTTTCGTCTATCGTCTTACGTATGACGTAAAACGCAACCGTAACTAGCCGCGCAACCGCTAGATGAATAACGCAACCAATAAATATTATGTTGCAAACTGATCTTATTCGATACCTAAAAGGCGTTGGGCCGAAAAAGGAAGAAATATTTAACAAAGTAGGCATTTATACTTTAGATGACATATTGCATTATTTTCCATTTCGATACGAAGACCGGCGTAACTTCAAAAAGATAAAAGACATAAAAGAAAACGAATTTTGCGTAATAAAAGGGAAAATACTTGCCAGAAACCTGAAAAAGATGCCTTATTTTTTACACGCAAAAAGGGTAAAAAACATATTAGAGATTGCAATAAGCGATGACACTGCTGTTACTCATTGTACGTGGTTCAATCAGGGTTATCTCTATGACAAAATGACCATCGGCGATACTTTGATTGTTTACGGTAAACCCAGAGCGCATGATGGTAAATTAAAGCTTATCTCGCCTGAGTTTGAAATCTTTGAAGAAGGGGAAGACTCGCTTAACCTTGGCAGGATTGTGGGCGTTTATAGCTCAACGCAGAATTTAGGCCAAAAATTTATCAGAAAAACCATTTCACTTGCTCTGGAAAATCTTAATGCAGAAACCAAAGATTCGTTGCCTTTCGATATAAGGCGCGGCAAGAATTTTCCTAACATCGCCCAAGCGCTTAAAGCTATTCATTTTCCGCAGTCTTTCGAAGAGGCAGAAAAATCACGGGAGAGATTTATCTTTGAGGAATTATTTTTTTCGCAAATTCTGGTGTATCTGCGCAAAGCCAAACACCGAAGCCAAATCGCCAGCCCTTTTAAAATAAATGCAGAGTTGATTGAAAAATTGAAACAGAATCTCAAATTTTCTTTGACAGCCTCTCAGGATAAAGTTTTAAGTGAGATTCTTGAAGATCTTCAGAAAAACTATCCCATGCACAGGCTGCTTCAGGGCGATGTAGGCTGCGGTAAAACAGTAGTTTGCGCATTTGCTGTAGCTTGCGCTGTATCTTCGGGATTCCAGGCAGCATTCATGGTTCCCACGGAAATACTTGCCTATCAGCACACGGAAACTCTCCGGAATTTTTTTGACGGTTTCGGTTACAGGATAGAGGTGCTGGTTGCTTCATTATCAAAAAAAGAAATTGAAAAAATACACAAAGAGCTTCTTGACGGAAAAATAGATATTGTTATCGGCACGCACGCCCTTCTTTCGGATGAAGTGGCCTTTAAGAATTTAAGATTAGTGGCTATTGATGAGCAGCATAAGTTTGGCGTGGCACAACGCGCGCTTTTACCTAAAAAAGGGATAAATCCTCATTATCTTATAATGAGCGCAACTCCTATACCGAGAAGCCTGGCGCTTTCTTTGTATGGAGACCTGGATTTATCGGTTATCACAGAGTTGCCTAAAGGCCGCATTGCGCCTAAAACTATGTGGGTTAGGGAAGATAAACGGCCGTGGGTTTATGATTTTATAAAAGAAAAAGTATCGGCCGGCCGGCAAGCTTATATAATTTATCCCGTAATTGAGGAGAATGAAGACGAGGACTTGAGGTCCTTAGAGGTTATGTATGGAAAATTAAAAAAGAAATTTTCAAAATTTAAAATAGGAATGTTTCATGGGCGCCTTAAGCCGCAACAAAAACTTTCTGTGATAAATGAATTTCGCGAAGGCAAAATTGATATATTAGTTTCTACTACTGTCGTAGAGGTAGGCGTAAATGTTCTGAATGCTACAGTGATGGTAGTTGAAAACCCGGAAAGATTCGGCCTTGCACAACTGCATCAGCTTCGCGGGAGGATTCAGCGTTCAACACACGCGCCGTATTTTATTCTTCTAAGCGGGAATGAAATTTGTGAAGAAGTTTCACAAAGGCTTAAAGCGCTGGAAGAGTCAAATGATGGTTTCCGGATAGCGGAAGAAGACCTAAAGTTAAGAGGGCCGGGAGATTTCTTTGGCCGTATGCAGCATGGCCTGCCGGATTTAAGGATAGCAAATCCCTTACGGGATATAGAGCTGCTCAAAGAGGCGCGTGTTTTTGCGTATAAGATAATAAAAAACGATCCACAGCTGCAAAAGCCCGAACATCGTTTCATAAGGGAGCGTATTGACTCTTTGTTCGGCGCGCTAAAGGATTCATTCAGTTTATTGAAAAATAACACAGATGATCACAGATTGAAAATCACAAATGATCACCGATAAAAATATTCGTCAAACGGTTGCGGTTACGCGACTCGTCACGGTTGCGGTTTACGTAAAACGTTTGACGATAGACGAAACGAGTAGCGCAACCGATTGACGAAGGACGACATGTTAAATCTGTATAAAAAATAATAAAAATGAGGATAATACTAGGGAACTTAAAAGGACGGGTAATAGCTGTTCCGTCCGGGATAAGGCCGGTATCCAACATAGTAAAAAAGGCCTGTTTCGATATTTTAAAAGGCGAAATCGAAGATAAGCGTATTTTAGAGCTTTTTGCCGGTAGCGGCGCCTTAGGCATAGAGGCCCTTTCTCAGGGTGCGAAAGAGGCTGTATTTGTAGATGTGAAGCCGGAATGTATAAGGGCAATAAAAGAGAACATATTCTCTCTGGGTATTTCCGAAAAAGCCAAGGTGCATCTCAAGGATGCTGCCAGCGCGATAAACGATTTCTATGTATATAGGGAGAAATTCGACCTTATTTTCCTTGACCCGCCTTACCATGAGGCAAAACTCATAAATACCTTGCAAAATTTAGCGGATTATGATATATTGACCCCTTCCGGATACATAGTGAGCCTTTGCTATATCAAGGATGAGTATACAAAAAACAGCGAGAAGTTTTCTGTTATTTTAGAGAAAAAGTACGGCCAAACATTACTCCTGGTGTATGCGAAGAAGGAGGCGTAAAATAGTGAAAATAGCAATTTATCCGGGTACATTCGACCCCATTACCAACGGCCATATAGATATTATAAAAAGAGCTTCTTGTATTTTTGAAAGTGTAATTGTGGCTGTCGTGAAGAACCCCTCAAAGGATACCCTTTTTTCTTACCCTGAAAGGCTTGGCATGGTTAGTAGCGTTATTTGGGGCATAAAAGGCGTAAAAACAGAGGGATTTGATGGGCTTGTAGTTGATTTCGCTAAAAAGAAGAAAGCAAAGGTAATTGTGAGAGGATTACGTATGATATCAGATTTTGAATACGAATTCCAAATGGCTTTAACCAACCGCAGCCTTTCATCCAGCATAGAAACTATTTTTCTTATGCCGCATCCATATTACTCTTATATTTCTTCACGGCTTATAAAAGAAGCAGCTTCTTTAGGCGCAGACCTTAAGCAATTTTTGCCCCGCAAGGCATTAGAAAACCTAAAAAAAATACAAAAACAGAATTAGTTTCTAATATTCCAATTTTCGTTTTTATATGAAAAACAAAAACCATGCGAATAGAAGTAAGCAAAATAAAAGAAGAAGAAATAGAATTAATAGAAGATACTGATGCTAGCAGTTGGGATTTATCCAGTTTTGATGTCAAGTTCACCGGCAAAATTCATCTGCGTTGCATTTTTAGCCGCATCGGCCAAGAAATCATTGTAAATGCCGAGGCGACAAGCAATAGAGAGATTCTCTGTTCGCGTTGCCTAACAGAAACACATCAGACGGTCAAACAGGATTTTAAGCTTTTTTTTAACGTAAACGATTTGGGAAATATTTTGGACATAGACAACGCGCTTCGCGAAGAATTGCTTCTTAATTTTCCCATGAAAGTTTTATGTTCGCCAGCCTGCAAGGGGCTTTGTGCAGGCTGCAATGCGAATTTGAATATTGAGGAATGCAGGTGCAAAAACAGATAATAATTGTTACCCCTTCGCGCCCATATATCGTTAAATTTTCCTGTTTGGAAAACAAACAGGAAAATTTAGACGAAGCGCTTCGGGGTTAATTTTCTGCCTTCGGCAGAAAATTAAGGAGGTTTTAAAATGGCTCTTCCTAAAAGACAACATTCAAGATCGAGAACCAGAAAGAAGCTAACACACAATAAGATTTATGCTCCCATGCTTGTTGAGTGCAGGGAATGTCATAAGCTTAAAATAGCTCATATGGTTTGCCCATTCTGCGGCTACTACGGCGGCCGTGAAGTAATAAAGAT
>JALOCC010000049.1 GCA_023227945.1 Candidatus Omnitrophota bacterium | reverse complement strand
GTGCTGGAGTAACCATTTCAAGGTCAACCTTGCATAATTTTGATGAAATTGAGCGCCTTGATGTAAGGGAAGGCGATACTGTTTTAATCGAACGTGCCGGGGAAGTTATTCCTAAGATAGTCAAAGTTATAACTACAAAACGCAAAGGCGCATCAAAAAAAATAAAAGTACCGATTATGTGCCCGGTATGCAGGCAAAAGTTAGCCAAGGAAAAGGAAGAAGAAGTTTACTGGTATTGCATAAACCCTGATTGCCCGGCAAAAATAAAGCAATCACTTTTACATTTTGCATCACGTGGCACCATGGATATTGAAGGCATGGGCGAAAGTGTAGTCGAAGAACTGGTTAACCGAAGCCTGGTTAAAAGCCTCGCAGATATTTACAAAATAACAAAAGAAGATTTGCTTAAACTGCCTCTTTTTGCTCAAAAGAAAGCTGACAACCTTATCTTAGCTATTGCCGCCAGTAAAAAACGACAAATGTCGCGGCTGCTTTATGCTTTAGGCATACATCACATTGGGGAAAAAGCAGCAAGCCTTTTGGCTGATAAATTTAAAAAAATAGATATGTTTTTCAAATTGAAAGAAGAAGACCTTGAAAAAATCAGCGAAATCGGGCCGGTAATGGCTTCGTCGGTTATCAAGTTTTTTGCATCTGCTAAAGCAAAAAAACTTATAGAGGAATTTAAAAAAAGTGGGCTTAACTTAAGCCAGGAAGAAAAAACAATTAAACAAAGCTCATTAAGCGGAAAAGTATTTATCTTTACCGGAGAGCTTAAAAGCCTCTCGCGTAGCCAAGCTAAAGAGTCTGTTGAAGCGCTTGGCGCTAAATACGCCTCCTCAATAAGCAAGAATATAGACTATGTAGTTGTCGGAGAAAACCCCGGCTCTAAATATGAAAAAGCCAAGAAACTACATCTCAATATAATCACTGAACAGGATTTTAAAAAACTAATCAATCTAGGCTAAAAACCCTTCTTATTTACTAGATTTTTTAGCGTAAATACCCTCAAAAAATGCTTGATATGGCTTATATAAATTGTTATAATCAATGTTACTTTCCTGCCGGCAGGCAGGAATCCTGAGCCTAAGCGAAGGATCTTTGTAAGCCTGGATGTGTTTTTTGTTGGGCCCGTAGCTCAGCTGGTTAGAGCAGTTGACTCATAATCAATTGGTCCGGGGTTCGAATCCCTGCGGGCCCATGTCTGTACTATTGACAAGAGTGATTGCGGGTAACAATGATAGTTACGGGTCAAAAGGTAATATTCGGATGCAATGAGTGCCTTCGGCACGTTTCGCCTCAGGCAGAAGATTGCATATGAATCCCTGCGGGCCATTGAATAGCGCATAGTGGATAGCGTGGAGCAAACTATCCTACCACGAGCTATCTGTCGTATGCTATTTAGGGCACTTAGTTCAGTAGTAGAACGTTCGCTTCACATGCGAAAGGTCGCAGGTTCAATTCCTGCAGTGCCCATGTAGAATAAATTCTGCAGGAATTGAACCTGCAGTGCCCATTTGAAAATATGAAAACAGAACTTACTAATACACTTAGTTTTTTTGCAAAATACAAGGGAGGTTTAGCCTAGTGGCCCTAAAAGACGAAATCTATAAACTCATTCAACTGCAAAATGTCGATTCAGAAATTTACAATCTTAGGTCAAGGAAAGACAGCGAAATACCTAAAGAGCTGGGGAATCTAAAAAACGATTTTGAACGCAGAAAAAAGGATTTTGAAACATTTTCAGAGAAATTAAAACAATTACAGGTGAAGAAAAAAGAAAAGGAGCTTGACCTGGCAACAAAAGAAGAAAGCGTAAAGAAAGCACAAGGACAGCTCTTTCAGCTTAAAAGCAATAAAGAATACCAGGCGAAACTCACCGAAATAGCCTCCCTTAAGGCGGATGTTTCATTATTGGAAGAAGATGTTATAAAAGCACTTGATGAGATAGATTGCGCCGACAAAAAATCCAAAGAAGAAAAACAGGCACTTTCGGCTGAAGAAAAAAAATACAAAGAAACAGAGGCGCAATTAAATAACCAGCTTGCTGAAATCGACACCAAGATAAAAATTCTCGAAGAAAAAAAGAGCAATTTGGTAAAAGATGTCGATAAGCATATTTTAGCTAAATACGAAAGATTAATAAGGATTCGCTACGGGCGTGCTATGGCAGCAGTAAATATCGAAACTGAAAATTGTGGTGCATGCAACATGCGGATGACTGCCCAAAAAATAAATGAAATAAAAATGTACGACCAACTTGTTCTTTGCGAAAACTGCGTAAGGATTCTTTATCTTCCGGAGGACTTCAGCCTATGATTAAGGTTTACATAGATGGAGCTTCCGCCGGTAATCCCGGGAATGTCGGAATAGGCTATTTAATCTACAAAGATAATGACCTTGTTAAAAAAAACGGTATTTATCTAGGCGTACAAACCAACAATTTCGCAGAATATATGGCTTTTATTTTTTCTCTTATCGAAGTTCTTGGTATGGGCGAAAAAAAAGTAGAAGTTTTTTCAGATAGCAAACTTCTCTGCGAACAATTAAATGGTAACTTCAAGGTAAAAAATAAAAACATTTATCCGCTTTTCGTACTTTCGAAAAATATTATTTCCAAATTGGAAAAATTCAGCATAACCCATATAGAAAGAGAAAAAAACGTAGAAGCCGATAAGCTGGCAACAGAAGCAGTTGGCTTTTTAATCTAATTAGTAAATTCATAGGAGGTAATTATGAGCGGTCATTCAAAGTGGGCAAGTATTAAGCATAAAAAGGGAGCTGCTGATGCAAAGCGCGGCCAACTTTTTACGAAGCTAATAAGAGAAATTACGGTTGCAGCGCGTGAAGGCGGAGGAAAACCAGACACAAACGCCAGGCTTCGCACGGCAATAGACAGGGCTCGAACCGCAAATATGCCTTCAGATAATATTGAAAAGGCCATAAAGAAAGGAACCGGGGAACTTGAGGGCGTAACATACGAAAGCTGCATATTCGAAGCCTACGGCCCGGGAGGTGTTGCATTGATAGTTGAAACCCTTACCGACAATAAAAACAGGACTTCCGCAGAGGTACGTAATATTTTTTCTAAAAAAAGCGGCAACATGGCTGGCAGCGGAAGCGTTTCCTGGATGTTTAAGAAAAAAGGCTACATTCTTATAGATAAAAGCCAGATTAAAAATGAAGACGAGCTTTATACTATCAGCCTTGATGCAGGAGCAGACGATGTTCAGGTCGGAGAAAAGAATTATGAAATTTTTTCAGACCCCAAAGATTTCGAACAATTAAAGGAGGCTCTGCGCGCCAAGAATATAAAAATGGAAGAAGCAGAAATAACCATGATACCGAGCTCCAAAGTAAAAGTATCAGTCGCCTCCGATGCCAAACAATTGCTTTCGCTTATCGAAGCATTGGAAGAGCAGGAAGATGTTCAAAAGGTGCATGCTAATTTTGATATCTCTGACGAGCTGCTTGAGCAGATTGCAGCTGAAATGCCTTAAATAAAAATGGTAGTTTGCGCTGTTGATGTTGGCCTTCAAGTGAGCGGGTATGTTATCTGCGAAACGAAAAATACTCAGGTTAAATTAATAAAAGAAGGCGAGATAAAAACATCAAAAAAACAGAACTTTTCGCAAAAACTTAAGCTTATTTATGAAGCGCTTGAAAAAGAAATTAAGAAATATAAGCCTGAAGTCCTGGCTCTTGAAAAACTTTATTCGCACTATAAGCACCCTTTAACTTTAGGGATACTTGCGCAGGTAAGAGGTGTAGTTGTCGTACTCGCCGAGCGCATGGGGCTTACGCTTTTTGAATACTCGCCTACACGGGCAAGAAAAGCATTCTTAGGCAAAGGTAGCGCTGATTCTTTTCGCGTTAAGCGAATGGCTGAAAATATGACAGGTAAAAGTTTTATTTCAAACCATACGGCCGATGCGTTTTCTCTGGTTGTAGCTTTTTCACATGAAGAAAAAGTAAGAAATCTGGATATGATTATACAATGATAGCAAAGATACGCGGGCAATTAATAAAAAAAGAAGAAACTAAGGCAATTATTGATGTAGGCGGCATATGTTACGAGATTAACACTCCACGAACGGTTTCAAGCCGCCTATTGCAAAATAATAACGGTGCAGTCGAGCTTGTAATTTATTATTACTTCAATATGGATAAGAACCGAGGAATTCCGGTTATGATTGGTTTTGTAGATGAGCTGGAAAAGGAGTTTTTCGAAAAATTCATCGGTATCTCAGGAATAGGGCCTAAAGTAGCGCTTAAGGCATTCGATAAGCCGATTTCGCAAATCGCGCAAGCAATAGAAGATGGTGACCTTAATTTCTTAAAAAGCCTTGAAGGAATAGGCATGCAAAAAGCAAAACAAATTATAGCAACTTTGCAAGGCAAAGTAGGCAGGTTTGCTTTAATGCGCGGTGATGAATGCAAAAAAACTCCTGTCAAAAAAGAAATAGTTGAAGAAGCATCTAATATTTTAAAGCGGCTTCAATATAACGGTAAAGAAATAGAAGATATGGTAAAAAAAGCGTTAAGCATGCGGCCTGAAATAGATAATACGGAAGACCTCCTAAACGAGATCTACCGCCAGCGTAAATAGAAACAGGTTTATTATGGAAAGACAAGAAAGCTTGCCTTTGGATAAGAATAAGATAAAATCTATTGCTGAATCTTTGCTCTTTGTAAATGAAAAACCTATTGAAATTGATGAATTAAGCGAAATACTCAGCGTTGATAAAAAAGCAATCGAAGAAGCACTTGAGGAATTGGTAACCGATTACACAAACAAATCGTGCGGTATTTCAATAGTAAAGGTTGCCGGTGGGTTTCAGATGTGTTCTTCTCCGGAAAGTGAAATGTGGATTAAGAAGATGTACCACGAAAGGGGAAAACAAAAACTTTCTGTGGCTTCCCTGGAAACACTGGCGATTATTTCTTATAAGCAGCCCATAACCAGAATGGAAATAGAATCAATACGCGGAGTAAATATTGACGGGGTAATGAAACACCTTAATGATTTAGGGCTTATAAAAATTGAAGGCCGCAAGGAAGTCCCGGGCAGGCCGTTTCTTTATGTCACTACAAGAAAATTTCTGGAATATTTCGGCCTTAACGCGCTAAAAGACTTGCCGAAACTTGAAGAATTCATGATTCTGGCATCAAAAGAAGAAATAACTCAGGTTAACCCTGAAATGGAGAGCAATACCTCTGTCACGGATAACAAAAACGTTTTGGATGAAAATGCTTTGGAAAAACAACAATAAGCTTTAAACATTTAATTTTAAAAGGAGGTACAGTAATGAAGTTCTATTTTACTTCTGAGTCAGTTGCGGAAGGCCATCCGGATAAGTTGTGCGACCAAATTTCTGACGGGGTGCTGGATGAAGTGCTTAAGCACGACCCTAGCGGCAGAGTTGCATGTGAAACATTTGTCACCATGGGCCTTCTTATGGTAGGGGGAGAAATCACAACTACTGCCTATGTCGATATACATAGATTAGCCCGTGAAATTATCAAACAGATAGGTTATGATGACCCGAAGTACGGTTTTGATTATCATACTTGCGCTATTATAAATACAATCAACAGCCAATCTCCTGATATCGCGCAAGGCGTAAATACAGGAGGAGCCGGAGACCAGGGCATGATGGTAGGCTACGCATGTAAAGAAACAGAAGAACTTATGCCGCTTCCGATTATGCTGGCACATAAGCTCGTAAAACGCATGGCTGATGTGCGCCACGAAGGCATCTTAAAATACCTTGGCCCTGATGGAAAATCACAAGTAACCGTTGAGTACCATGACGGCCACCCTAAAAGGGTTGACTCGGTAGTCCTTGCCTGCCAACATACAGAAAGTATATTGGACCCAAAGAAAGATAAAAAAATAATTACCGAACATGCGCGCCAGGAAATCATAGAAACTATTGCTAAACCTATACTTAAGGGCTACGTCGATAAAAATACCAAATATTACATTAACGAGACCGGAAAATTTGTAATCGGAGGTCCTCAGTCAGATACCGGAATGACCGGACGCAAAATCGTAGTTGATACCTACGGAGGTATGGTTGCTTCCGGCGGAGGGGCGTTTAGCGGAAAAGACCCTACAAAAGTTGACCGCTCAGCTGCCTACATGGCAAGGTATGTAGCAAAAAATATCGTTGCAGCCCAAATAGCAAATAAATGCTTGATACATGTTGCTTATGTAATCGGAAAAGCAGAACCTCTCTCGATATTCGTCGACACTTTTGGCACAGGTAAAATTTCAGATAGCGCAATCGTTAAACTTATAACCGAAAATTTCGATTTAACGCCAAAAGGCATGATTAAAACACTGGATTTACTAAGGCCGATTTATCGCAAAACCGCCTGTTACGGCCATTTTGGTAGACAAGAGCCAGAATTCAGCTGGGAATGTACCGATAAGGCGAGCATACTTAAAAAAGCAGCTGCAAAATTATGAAATGAAGCCAACATTTTTTCTACGCCGTCTCGCGGCTTGAAAAAATAATGTGCTCATTAAAAAGGAGCCTATGAAGTACGATATTAAAGATATTAATCTGGCCAAGAAAGGGACACTCCGGATAGAATGGGCAAAAAATGATATGCCTGTTCTTAAATTAATCAAGGAAAGATTTAAAAAGGAAAAACCGCTTAAGGGCTTGAAAATCGCCTGTTGTTTGCACGTTACAACTGAAACCGCGCACTTAGCGCAGGTTTTAAAAGAGGGCGGGGCCAACGTTTTACTTTGTGCCTCAAACCCGCTATCGACGCAAGACGATGTAGCAGCATCTTTGGTTAAAAATTCAGAGATTTCCGTCTTTGCAATAAAAGGCGAGGACACAAAGACATATTACGGCCACATAAAAGCAGTTTTAGGCCCGAAGCCTGATATTACAATGGATGATGGCGCAGATTTAGTCAGCACAATACATCAAAGAAATCCATCGGAACATAGCAATATCATTGCGGGCACGGAAGAAACAACTACAGGTGTCATAAGACTGCGCGCATTAGCTAAAGAAGGTAAATTGCGTTATCCGATTATTGCGGTTAATGACGCACTGACCAAACATCTTTTTGATAACCGTTACGGAACAGGCCAATCTACTCTCGATGGAATAATCAGAGCCACGAATAAGCTTATTGCCGGGGCAAATTTCGTTGTTTGCGGATACGGCTGGTGTGGAAAAGGCGTTTCAATGCGCGCAAAAGGGCTAGGTGCAAAAGTAATCGTAGTAGAAGTTAACCCATTGCGTGCCTTAGAAGCCACAATGGATGGTTTCGAAGTTTTGCCTATACGTGAAGCTTCAAAAATAGGAGATATTTTTGTAACTATAACCGGGGATATAAATGTAATAAGAAAAGAGCATTTTCCGCTCATGAAAGAAGGCGCAATTGTTGCAAATACCGGACATTTTAATGTTGAAATTGATATAAAATCATTGGAAGCTCTAAGCAAAACTAAAAGACGCATCCGTGATTTTGTCGATGAATACACTTTAAAGAACGGAAAAAAAATTTATCTTCTTGGCGAAGGCAGGCTTATAAATCTTGCAGCAGCCGAAGGGCATCCTGCACAAGTAATGGATATGTCTTTTGCCAATCAAGCATTAAGCGCTGAATATATCGTTAAAAATCATAAAAATATGGAAAATGACGTATTTAAGGTGCCGGACGATATAGACAGAAATATCGCTGCGCTTAAGCTAAAGGCAATGGGTATAAAGATAGACACCTTGACAAAAGAACAAGAAAAATACCTGGCAAGCTGGGAAGTAGGAACTTAAAAATCGGTTGCGTTAAACGGTTGCGCAACTCGTATCGGTTGCGTTTAGTGTAAGACGTTTGACGATTGACGAAACGAGCCGCGTAACCGTAGCCGATTAGACGAAAAACGTTGGGAGAATGATTTTATGAAAAGGATAGGCATATTAACAAGAGATTGTGCTGGCATAAACGCTTGTATACGAGCTATCGTAAGAACTGCTGATTCTTACGGGATCGAAACAGTAGGTATATTCCGGGGGTATGAAGGCCTGATAAACGGGGAAACAAAAATTTTTGATAGGCGTTCTGTTTCCGGAATAATAAATACCGGCGGAACTATTTTAAAAACTGCCCGTTCAAAACGGTTTATGACCGAGGAAGGGCAACTTAAGGCCCTTCAAACGATAAAAAATAATAACTTAGACGGATTGATAGTTGTCGGCGGCAACGGGTCGCTTGCTGCCGCTCATCTTTTGGCTTCGAAATACGGAGTAAAAGTCATAGGGGTACCGGCAACAATAGATAACGACCTAAATGGTGTTGATTTATGCATCGGCGCAGATACTGCCGTTAATGTCGCTTTGGATGCTCTTGATAAAATACGTGACACAGCAGATTCCTTAGAAAGAATATTTGTTGTCGAGGTTATGGGTAGAGACTGCGGCTATATTGCTTTAAGAGTTGCTTTAGCGGGAGGGTGCGAAGAAGTCTTAGTTCCAGAACGCAATTTCGAAATTGAAGAAATATGCGAAGCCATAACTGAAGGCAACATCCGGGGTAAAATAAGCTGGATAATTATTGTCGCCGAAGGCAAGGCTCACGCTAGCGATATAGCAGCAAAAATAACTGAAATAACGGAGCTTGAAACACGTATAGTTGTTTTAGGCCATATCCAAAGGGGTGGCATGCCAACAGCCGGTGACAGAATACTTGCGGCAAGATACGGAAGTATGGCAGTAGAAATGCTTAAAGACGGCCATACCGACAAATGTGTAGCACTTAAAAATATGGATTTAATAGAACTTCCTCTTGAAGAAGCAATAAAACCTAAAGACATGGAAGTTGAAGCTTACTATAGATTGATTAAGATTCTTACATAAAAGATTATTTGTAACTACCCCGATGTTACGTCGGGGCTCATCAAGGAGGCAAAATGGTTTATCAAAATGAAGCACAAATTTTTGACGGAAAAACATTAGTTGAGAAAGACGGAAAAATAGAAATTAAAAACCCTGATTTTTTCCGAAAAAAAATAGTCGATGACTTAATCGACACCATAATACTTTCCGATTCAAATCATCTTAAAAGACTATGTTATTTTGTTGCATATAACGCGGGGCTCGCTTTCGGGGTAATACCATCATCAATACAAGGCTTGTATGAAGCACGGGGGAAGGGCGCTTTTAGCGGATTTACCGTGCCCGCAATGAACATAAGAACTCTTACTTATGACTTGGCGCGAGCGGTATATCGCGCGGCAAACAAGATAAATGCCGGGGCTTTTATCTTTGAGATTGCAAAAAGTGAAATCGGCTACACTGGCCAAAGGCCTTTGGAATACTCTTCGGTTCTTATACTTGCCGCAATAAAAGAAAATTACACCGGGCCTATTTTTATCCAGGGAGACCATTTTCAGGTAAAAGCAAAAAATTACCTGCAGGACAAAGACAAGGAACTCAACCCTTTGAAAGATTTAATAAAAGAGGCAATTGATTGTTCTTTCTATAATATTGATATAGATACTTCCACTTTGGTTGACCTGTCGAAAAACAATTTGGACGAACAGCAAAAATTAAATTATGAAGTCTGTGGCCAGCTAACAAAACACATACGCAGCCTTCAGCCAAAAAATATCGATATTTCAATAGGTGGCGAGATTGGAGAAGTCGGTGGAAAGAATTCTACACCGGAGGAATTACACGCATATATCAAAGGCTATCTTAAAGAAATTAAGAAATTAAAAGGTATATCCAAAATAAGCATACAAACAGGAACCTCGCACGGCGGCGTAGTTTTACCTGACGGCTCAATTGCAAAAGTAAGCATAGACTTTGATACGCTTAAGAAACTTTCTGAAATTGCCAGAAAAGATTATGGTTTAGCAGGCGCAGTGCAGCATGGCGCATCCACCCTGCCCAATGAAGCATTTCATACTTTCCCTGAAGTAGGCTGCGCAGAAATACACTTAGCTACACAATTTCAAAATATTGTCTATGATTATCTTCCGTTACCCCTTAAAGAAAAAATCTACGGATGGCTACACACGACTTATGCCGCAGAAAAGAAACCTGATATAACAAATGACCAGTTTATATATAAGACACGGAAAAATGCTTTAGGTCCGTTTAAAAAAGAAATACATTCACTGCCCAAAGAGTGGCGCGAGAAGATATCAAGTATACTAGAAGAAGAATTTTCTTTTCTTTTTGATAAGCTGCGCATAAAAGATACAAAAAACTTCGTCAAAGAGTATGTTCTGCCGGCTATTGTCGAAAAGAAAAAGGAAGATTTTCTTAAAGAAGAAAAAGATCTTGGCAAACTTGAAGGAGCAGACTGAGTAAAAAGGTTAAGGCTTAGGTTAAGAAAGATTAAATTCTTTACGTTTCAACCTTGACTTAAACCTACGGAGGTAATATGCGTTCTGACAAAATAAAAAAGGGAGTTGAAAGGTTTCCAAATCGTGCTCTTTTGTATGGCACGGGGCTTTCTTCTTCACATATGGAAAGGCCTTTCATTGGTATTGCTTCTTCCTTCACTGATCTTATTCCAGGGCATATCAATATGCGCACTTTAGAACGCTATATCGAAAGAGGCATAGAAAACAAAGGTGGGACTCCTTTTATTTTCGGTGTTCCCGGTATTTGCGACGGCATTGCCATGGGGCATTCGGGTATGAAATATTCCCTGCCTTCGCGGGAACTTGTTGCGGATATTATTGAAACAATTGCCTGTGCCAATAGCTTAGATGGCTTAATTCTACTTACCAACTGTGATAAAATCACTCCGGGAATGATTATGGGAAGTTTACGCGTAAATATTCCGACAATCGTTGTGACAGCTGGGCCGATGTTAGGGGGGCATTTAGGAAAGAAACGGCTTGCCCTTGTGCGCGATGCTTTTGAAGCAGTAGGCAGGTTTAAGGCAGGAACCATAAGCAAAGAAGAGCTACGGACTATTGAATGCGAAGCCTGCCCATCATGCGGCTCGTGCCAGGGGTTATATACCGCAAACACAATGGCATGCATTACAGAAGCAATGGGGCTTTCGCTTCCGTATTGCGCAGCAACTCCTGCAGTTTTAAACAGAAAAACAAGAATTGCTTATGAAAGCGGCCAACGCATAGTCGATCTGGTCAAAAACGACATAAAACCAAAGGACATTGTAAATAAAAAATCTTTAGAAAATGCTATTGTCGTTGATATGGCTCTAGGGGGCTCAAGCAACACAGTTTTACATCTTATGGCGATAGCCTCAGAAGCACAAGTGCCCCTTAGCCTTAAAGATTTTGACAGGATAAGCAAGCTTACACCAAACATTGCCAAGCTTGAGCCGGCGGGAGAATACTACATGGAAGATCTTGATAATGCCGGAGGAATCCCCGCAGTTTTACAAAGATTTTTAAAACTAATAAATAACGCGCCAACGGTATGTGGTAAAAAAACCCATGAGATTGCGAAATCAGCTGTTATTTATGACGACGACATCATACGGCCCCTGGATAATGCTTATCGAAAAGAAGGGGGAATCGCTGTCCTGTACGGAAATCTTGCCCCTGAAGGTGCAATAGTTAAACAATCTGCGGTCGAACCAGACATGCTTGAATTTAAAGGCACTGCCCGTGTTTACAATTCAGAAGAAGAAGCCATGGAAAATATACTAAATGGCAAAATAAAGAAAGGAAACATCGTTGTTATAAGATATGAAGGCCCAAGCGGAGGCCCTGGAATGAGGGAAATGCTTTCACCAACATCTGCCTTGGTAGGCATGGGGCTGCATAAAAATGTTGCGCTTATCACTGACGGTAGGTTTTCCGGTGGAACCCGCGGCCCTTGTATTGGCCATGTTTCCCCGGAAGCTGCACTTGGAGGGCTAATTGCTTATATCAAGGATGGTGATATAATACATATCAATATTCCCAAGAGAAAACTTAGCCTGCTGATAAGTAATACCGAAATAGAAAAAAGAAAAAAAGAAATAAAATTGCAGCCGGAAAAAATAAAATCAGGGTATCTTTATAGATATTCAAAAATAGTCACTTCCGCATCAACCGGGGCTATATTAAAAGAATAACAGTACCGTAGCGACTACGGTATCTAAAATAATCGGAATATCGTTGACAAGTGGATAAGCGTTTGTTATCATTGCTATAATTACCTTAATATGAAAATAGTCAAATTCATAAACTCAGCTACCAGAATTATCAGCAATCTGCTTGGCGCTTTTTCCAACGATATCGGCATTGATTTAGGCACAGCGACAACGCTTGTTTATTTACGTGGCCAAGGAATTGTGCTTTGCGAACCTTCCGTCGTTGCAATATACAAAAATAGCGGTGCTGTACTTGCGGTAGGCGAAGAAGCTAAACGCATGCTCGGCAAAACCCCGGGAAGCATTTCAGCAATAAGGCCGATGAAAGATGGAGTTATCGCTGATTTTGACGTAACCGAAGAAATGCTTCGTTATTTTATAAACAAAGTTAACCCTCCGAATATATTTAGCAGTTTTCGAAGGCCAAGAATTGTAATAGCGGTACCTTCCGGAATAACCGAAGTTGAAAAAAGAGCCGTAAAAGATTCCGCTCTTAAGGCCGGCGCCAGAGAGGTTATCCCGGTTGAGCAATCTCTTGCCGCGGCTATCGGCGTAGGACTGCCTATAACCGAGCCTCAAGGCAGTATGATTATTGACATCGGCGGTGGCACAACGGAAATAGCGGTAATTTCTTTAGGCGGAGCAGTATATGCACGTTCTGTAAGGGTAGGGGGAGATGAAATGGATGATGCGATCATAGAACATATGAAAAAAGCTTACAATCTTATGATAGGCGAACGCACAGCCGAAGAAATAAAAATAAAAATAGGCTCTGCATGGCCGCTGGAAGAAGAACTAACTATGGAAGTGCGAGGCCGAGATTTGATTACAGGGCTTCCTAAATTTATCAGGATAAATTCGGAAGAAGTGCGTGAGGCGTTACAGATTCCCTTAAAAGAGATAATCGAGGCAACAAAAGTAACGCTTGAACGCACCCCGCCGGAGCTTGCTGCTGATTTGATCGAAAAAGGGATAGTACTTTGTGGCGGCGGCTCATTGCTGCGCGGCCTGGATAAATTAGTTTCTGAACAAACCGGCCTTGCCTGTTTTGTTGCAGATGACCCTTTAACGTCAGTTGCCCTGGGGACAGGCAAAATACTAGAAGACCCCAGGTTTTTAAAGAAGATTTCTCTTGTATCCACCTTCTAAAATCACATCTAAATATATAGCGCTTTTTTTGTTGTTCGCATTGCTTCTAGTGTTACCTTTTAGAAGTTTTATTGCGAATCTACTGGTAGCATTTTCCAGCCAACGCCTCATAGCAACACAAAATTCCTCAAAAACTATCGAAGAATTGGAAAAGAAAAACCTCATCCTATCTTTAGCCATTAAGAAAAGTCAAACTGTCGCTGAAGAAAACGAAAACTTAAGAAAAGCGTTAGCTTTTAAAGAAGACAAAAAAATAGACATAGTTGGTGTCGAAATTGCTTCGTTTGACCCTTCAGCGTGGCGCAGGCTCGCAATTATCAATGCGGGAAAAGATAAGGGACTAAGAGACGGGATGTTTGCAGTAGATAGCGAAGGCTTTCTGGTAGGCAAAATAGTCGAGGTTAAAAATAATTTTGCGCGACTTATGCTGGTTGACGACCCTGAATTTAGCCTTGCAGTTTACATTGGAAAGGACGCATTAGGGATGCTCTCCGGCGGGCTTGACGCCGTAAAAATACAATATATTGATATGAATGACAATGTTAACCTTAATGATATAGTATGGTTTAAAATGCCTCTAATCTCATATCCCATATATATAGGAAGAGTAAGAAAAATTAATGAAAATAAAAATGGCTTGTTTTTAGACGTCGAAGTAAAACTTTTTAGCCAAAACCCGCTTTTAAAGAAAATTTTTATAATAAAATGACGGAAAAAAATCTAAAGGCACTGTCGGCGTTACTGATTTTTTTCCTCCTGGATGTAACAAAGCCATTTGCTTACTCGTTAGCAACTGAATTCACCTTTCTAGGCATCGTACTAGTTGCTATGAATTACCCGCTAAAAACATCATTAATTTTAGCT
Source organism: Candidatus Omnitrophota bacterium (assembly GCA_023227945.1). Lineage (GTDB taxonomy): Bacteria > Omnitrophota > Gorgyraeia > Duberdicusellales > 4484-171 > JAJYOP01. Next base: position 752 of record JALOCC010000049.1, on the reverse strand, counting down.
ATTATATTTGGTTACCTCAAAGATGCGGCCTGCATGGATATGGGCAATTTTAATTTGCTTGAATTTAGCGCTATTGTCACGCTCATTCATTATTGCTTACGTAATTTTCATAAAAAAGCAGTGAAGGTTCTCCTTTTTTTTGGCGTGCTTGTCGCCCATATTGCTATAAATAATTTTCAGATAAACAAGGCTAGTTATTTCTTTTCGCTATTATTTTTTATACATTCATCGGTTATTTTTCTTCTTATAAACCGCTTATTTACCGAGTGGCTTATCTTAGGGCTAAAAAACGATAATGTCATCTAGCAAAGATAGTTTTATAATTTTTCTTAAACGTATTTGTATCACGGCATTTTTGATACTTTGCGTGTCGCTGTTTTATTATCAAATAATAAAAGGAAATTATTATCTTATTCGTGCTAAAAACAACTATGTGAAAGTAATACCGGAACGGTCAATCCGCGGAAAGATTTTCGACAGAAATGGAATTGTGCTCGCATATGATAAGCCGTCGTTCAATATTGCGGTAATTCCATATCAAATAAAAAATAAGAAAACGGCAATTTTTTCAGAACTTGCAAAATTCTCAGGCCTAAATTTAAAAACACTAAACAGAAATTATAGCCGTAAATTCCAGAATTTTTTTGCACCTGTAGATATAATTACCGATATCGATAAAAGAGAAGCTTTCCGGATAAAAGAAAAATTCAAGGATGAAATATTCATTGACCCGCAACCGCAACGGCATTATG
>JALOCC010000106.1 GCA_023227945.1 Candidatus Omnitrophota bacterium | reverse complement strand
AGTAGACAACTTCGATGTCGAGAATTTTGAGAAAACCGAAGAACGCTTTGACATTTGGTTAAGCGAGAAGAAAGTGCAGGTGCGCGAAGACAAATGCAGGAAAAAAGTGATATCCTATGGATTCGGCCATTACCACAACATACAGGATTATCCGATAAGAGGGCGGGCCACGTGGCTTCATGTGAGAAAACGCAAATGGCTGGACCAGGAAACGGGGGAAATCTTCAGCTACGACTGGGACTTGTCGGAGCACGAGGGGACGCAGCTCAACGCCGAGTTCGCTCTTTTTTTAAAAGAAGGAGATTGACTCCACCCCGGTCAGCATCACCACCCTGGCCTCACGCAATGGGCTGAACGGGCAGACGCTGCGCAAGCAGTACAAGAACAACCTGAGCGACTACCGCTCTTGGGACCAGCTGGAACATGCCGGAACCCACATCCTCTATCCTGCAAACATCGGCAAGGACATGAGCATCGACGAGACCTGCCTGAGCAATGGCGAGGTCTACACGATCCTGACCAACAAGGCGGCCCGCGGCCGCAAGGGTGCGTTGGCGGCCATGATAAAGGGGGTGGCTGCGGAAACGGTGTCGTCCATCCTGAACGAAATCCCGTTGGAATGCAGACTTCGCGTCAAAAGCGTCACCACAGACCTGTCTTCGGCCATGATGCTGATAGTTCGGCGATCATTTCCCTCGGCCAAACTCATAAACGACCGTTTCCACGTACAGCAGCTGATGTCCGAGGCCGTTGACCAGCTGAGGATCAGGCACAGATGGGAAGTCCTCGACAGCGAGAACCGGGCCATAAAGGAGCATCGGGAAAAAAGCAGGCAGGAAAAGGCCGAAAAGGAAAAGAGAAAAACAGGGCCGTGGATTCCAAGGGTGATGGCAAACGGAGAGACAATGCCCCAAATCATGGCTCGAAGCCGTCATGTCATATTGAAGCACAAGTCCAAATGGAATGATAGTCAGGCGGCAAGAGCCAAGATACTGTTCGAGCAGTTCCCCGACCTGGAGGCCGCATACGAACTGCATCTCGATCTTATAGACATATTCAACAAGAGATCAGAGCCGAACGTGGCGAGGTTGCACCTGGCAAGATGGTACAAAGAGGTGGAAGAATTTGGCAATGCGGAATTCAACAAAGTCATCGAAACCTTCGAAAATCACAACGCGACAATAATCAACTACTTTGAAGAAAGGCTCACGAACGCTTCTGCGGAGTCGTTCAACGCAAAAATAAAGGCTTTCCGAACACAGTTCAGGGGCGTGGCAGACGTGAAGTTTTTCATGTACAGGCTTGCCAAACTTTGACCTATGGGTCAATTTGCGTGGTGCAACATGCTCTAATCTGCGATAAATGCTGGTGGTTTGAGAGATTCAAAACATTCAGAGCCAAAATCGAGCAATGTAACTTCTCTATAGGTCAAATTGCGTGGTGTAACATAGCTACATCCTATATAAATACTAACTTGTTGAGAGATTCAAAACCTCAAAAACAAGCAAAATGCACAAGAGCAGATGTCAGGTATGTGGTTCAATACATACAATAAAATATGGCAAACATAAAGGAGTTCAGACGTACAAATGTGTTGATTGTGGTTATAGGTTCCGCAACAGCAACCTTCCCAAAGACCTTGATATATGGAAATTGTATCAAGACAACAAACAAACGATATCAGAACTGGCAGCAACATTCGATGCCAGTCCTTCCTCCATTAAACGAAGGCTCCGTAACATAACTATCGATTGGGAGCAACCACAAATATCAGGTTCTGGTTTCGTACATATTGATGCGACATACTGGGGACGCAACAGTGGAGTCTTGGTCGGTCTGGACAGTTGTACAAGAAAAATATTGTACCTTTCGTTCATTAAACACGAACGATTGTCCGATTATCAAGATGCTGTAGCAAGCATCGAGAAACGAGGATACAAGATAAAGGGCATCATAATAGATGGTTTACAACACCTGTTCCCTCTCTTTTCTGCATACAAGATTCAAATGTGCCATTTCCACATGAAACAGATAGTGAGGCGCTATCTCACATTGAACCCCAAGCTTTTATCAGCAAGAGCCCTAAATGACATAACGAATGGACTAACCTACATGAGCAAGGAAGAGTTCTCCAAAGAGTACGAGGATTGGAAGTTGGAATGGAAAGATACACTGAACAAACGATCAGAGTTGAAGAATGGCAAAACTTGCTATCGACATAAACGACTTAGATCAGCCATGCACAGCCTTGATTTCTACTTGCCATACCTTTTTACTTATCAGTTGAAATGCTGCCAGAAAATGCCTAACACGAACAACAAGATAGAAGGAACATTCACTGATCTGAAGAAAAAGCTAAACAATCACAGTGGCATGAATGAAAAGAATCGCAAGCGATTCATATGTGGGTTTTTCTTGGCATATAAATAAGCTCTCAGCATGAAAAAGGCAGGGTCAAACAAATGACGCTGCCTCATGCCAGTCGCTATTGCAATCGTATTCCTCATGGAGTTGCTCCCCAGCAGAGCTCCACTATGCTTGGGACTGCGATACAAATATGAGCAAATTGTTGAAAATATTCAATCGTATTTTCATTTAAGTCACCACGCAATTTGACCCATTGACACTTAGTATAGTGAAAATACCACGCAATTTGACCTATACGCCGAATTTTTAAGGCTGGGATGTTTCATCCCAGCCTTTTTTGTATATTATTTGTCACGTCCTGAAATAGCGTTACAACAAAAAAGTAACGAATATGAAAGGAAAAGAAAGACAGTACGTTAGACGTTCACAAAAAGACTACCCGATGAGCTTTAAGCTTGCGGT
>JALOCC010000077.1 GCA_023227945.1 Candidatus Omnitrophota bacterium | reverse complement strand
TGCTTCTGGGAGCTTTGTGAAGGTCGAAAGCTCGGACTTCCAATCCAATTCGGAAAAGATTTTCGGATACGCCTACACGGCTGATGAAAATCTTCCGATGCGTGAATTTTTCAAGAAGGGAAAGACTCTTTATTTCTATCGTCTCAACGGTGAAGGGGTTAAGGCTCATTCTCCTTTCGGTACAGCTCTTTACGCTGGCACTCGTGGCAACGACATCAAGGTAGTCGTTGTTGAAAACACCGATTTGAGTTTCACGGTTGAAACTTATCTCGGGACCAGAAAAAAAGATTCGCAGACAGTTGCGAACTTTGCGGCGTTGGTTCCGAATGATTTCATTGGTGCGTGGTCGTCCAACATTTATGTGGATGCGGAGGCACTTGATGAAGGAGCATTGAAAATTGTTGCCTCTGGCACCCCTGCGGCTGGCGAAATCCTTCTTGCAACCGCATCAACTCTGTACGTTGGCACTAGAACGCTTGCGGCTGATCTGTATGTCAAAGCGTCTGATCTTGTGGAGACTGCGGGAACTTTGCTTTCTGGTGGCACTAATAGCACTGTGGACGGTGCCTCACATCAAGACTTGCTCGATGCTGCTGAAACGGTGCCATTCCACGCTATCGCTTGCAACTCACTCGACTCTACCACTATCGGACTTTATACGGCTTGGATTAAGCGTATGACGGACGAAGTGGGACGGCTTGGACAACTCATTGTCTACGACATTGGTTCTATTGACCCTGACGCTTTCAACACTATCGTGCTTGCGAACAAAGTAACCAGCAAAACGGCTACCGAATATCACTGGGGTATTTTCTGGACTCTCGGGGCTCACGCTGGAGTGGCCGTCAACAAGTCGATACAGAATACCAAATACGATGGCGAATTGACGCTTGATACAACGCACACACAGAGCGAATTAGAAGAGCTCATTGAGGCCGGAAAGTTTGCTTTCCATGATGTGGGTGATGGCGACATTCGAGTACTGGCCGACATCAATTCTTTTGTCACTCTGACGGAAGAAGAGCAGGGCGATTTCAAGAACAACCAGACAATTCGCGTTTTATATCAAGGCTTGAACGACATCCAGGCCGACTTTAACAAGAACTGGATGGGCATCACCCCGAACGATCAGGACGGTCGTGACGGCTTCAAAGGCGCAGTAATTAAGTACTGGCAGTCAATGGAAAAAATTCGCGCGATTCAAAATTTCGATTCCGACACCGTTGAAATTACCGCAGGTGAAGAAAAAGGAACCGTTCTTTCGAGCTTCGCAATTTCGGCAACGAATGCGATGTTCCAACTTTACACCACCATGACGGTTAAATAAGGAGTTCAAAAATGGGTCAAAAATTTAATCCAAAAGATGCTGTCAACGCGAAACTGGGCTCATGCTACGTCACCATTGACGGTACTCGTAAGCTCTGGTTGCAAGTGAAGGAAGTCAAGGGCACTGCAAACATTTCCGATGCTGACGTTCCCATGCTTGGAACTCTTGAAAAGGGTTCAAAGATCACTGGCATTGGTTACTCTGGCTCAATGACGATTTACGACGTTGACAGCGCAGTGAACGACATGGTGCAAAAAATCGGCAGCACAGCGGTAGTTCCATACTTTGATTTGCAGGTGTCTAATGAGGATCAAACGTCCTCTTCTGGCCGGCGTGTGGGAATCTTCACGGACTGCCACATCTCCGGTGACATCGACTTGATGAAGCTCGGTGGTGACGATTTCCTCATGCAAGAAGTGAATTTCAAGGCGGCTGGATTTACTCCGATCTCGAAATTCTCAAATACAAACTCGGTCATTGCTGGTTAATTTGTACGAAATGTCTCGTGAAAGCGGGACTTTTCAAAGGAACAAAACATGAGTGATATTTCAGTCTTTTTGAAGGATAAGAAAAAAGCAACTCCAAACGTAAAGGTTGCGGTTTGTGACGATTTCAAAGACGAAAATGGAAACGCAATTGAGTGGGAAATCAAGAAATTAACTACCCGCGAAATCAGCGATGCTCGCACTCTTTGCACACAAATTAAAAACGTAAAAGGGAAAGGCCCGGGTGAATTTGTTGTCGATTCTGAACGGCTCCTACGCGTTCTTACGGCTAAATCAGTGGTATACCCAGACCTTACCGATAAAACGATTGCAGACTCATACATGAGTGAATACCCGATGGATGAGCGCACGCCTGAAAATTTGGTCATGCTCATGCTCAGCGACAAAGACGACTTTGAAAAATTGGCTTTTGCTGTGACCAAATTGAACAACCTCGTGGACAAAATAGACGATGAAAACGAGGCGGTTACTCTCGCAAAAAACTAATTCGTGGGGGAGGAGAGCCCTCCCTCATGCATTATTTGCTTCATGAGTTGCATTGGCCTTGGGACAAAGTAAAAGAATTTCCTGAATTAGAAGAGTCTGAAAAAGCGTTTATTTGGGCAAGCGTTCAAGTTTCGATTGAAGACGAAAAAGAGCAGGCTGACAAGATCAAAAACAAAGGGCATTAAATGGCTGGCGTAAAAACAACACTTGGTTTAAATGACCAAATGTCGCCTAAACTAAAGGCGATTGCGGCGGCTTTGACTAGTTGCGAAGCGGGTTTTTCTATCGTTAAAAACGCAAGCGAAAAGTCTCCAAGCACTAGAGCCATCGAGAAAGCCACACGCTCCACGAGCGGACTTGTGACGCAGTTAAAATATGCTGCCGCGACTTATTTGAGTTTCAGGACAATTTCTAGCGTCGTCAAATGGTCTGACGAAATGACGAATACGAATGCTAGAATAAACATGATTAATGATGGGCTTCAAAAATCGTCAGAATTGCAAAAGATGATTTACGATAGTGCTCAACGTTCTGGCTCAGCTTATGGGGTGCAGGCCGACGTGGTGGCTAAAATTGGTTTGCGCGCGGGGAAAATATTTACCAATAACAAAGAGACAATTCGGTTCGCTGAAACACTTAGCAAGATGTTTGGAATCGCCGGGGCAAGTACCGAAGAACAACACTCAGCATCGCTCCAACTTGTTCAGGCTTTGGGCTCTGGCGTATTGCGCGGGGAAGAATTTAACGCAGTTTTTGAAGCGGCTCCGAACATTATGCAAGCCGTTGCAAAGTCAATGGGGATGCCAATTGAAAAGCTCCGTAATTTAGCAACACAAGGTAAAATTTCTGCTAAGGTCGTTAAAAAAGCAATGCTTGAAGCGTCTGCAGAGACCGATGCGCAATTCAAAAAGATTCCATTAACGTGGTCTAGAATTTCTACGATGGCACTAAATGCTATACAGAGAGCGGCTTGGCCACTGCAAAAAAAAATAAGTGATATTTTTAACTCTAAAAAGTTTCAATCGTTTTTAAATTCGGCTGTCGTGGCCGCCCAATATTTTGTTGGTTTTGTTTCATGGGGATTCGACAAAATAGCGGTAGCCGTAAATTTCGCACAAAATAACATGAAAAAAATATTGCCTATTTTAAGCGCGGTGGGATTAGGAATCCTTGCAGTAAAAACGGCTATTATGGTGGCTTACATTCCGACAATTTTTAAAGCAATTGCCGCTACGCTGCGATTGGCATTTGCGAATATGATTGCCTGGAATGCTGTAACGCTGGCAATCGTTGCGGTTGTAGGGCTCGCAGCCTCATTGACTATTTTATTTAACAATCTCGCAGGAGCCTCATTTAGTTTCTTTGGAATCTTGTCCGGACTAACCGCTGAATTTTTAGCGATGTTTTACAACACTTTTGCACAGGCGGCAAATTATGTTTTTGACTTTCTAGACTTTATCGGAGATGGTGTTGGCGATTTAGCGGCGGACGTTTTTAATGCCTTAAATTACGCATTTACCGGGTTCATCCCTGCTGTTCGCTTTATGTTTGGAAATTTAGTTAGCGGCATGATGTTGCTTTTACAACCTTTACTCATGCTTTATGATAAAGTAATGAAAACAAATTACGCTTCTAAATTTCTTGGATTTACTCAGAAAGCAAGAGACTTTATGATTGGGCCTAAGTTCGTGGCCCCTGAGACCTTCAATTTTAACGAATCTCGTGGAACCTATGGAAAGAAAAAGTTTGATCTCTTAGACCCTGGCGAGGCTTTCGAGGCTGGATATAATTGGGGTGACACAATCGGAGAACGAATTAAGGACAAATTAAAGTCTTTGCTTGGTGGTTTTGAAGCGCCAGGGATGTTTGATTTTAGCAAAAACGCACCTTATGACGATTTGTTAAAAGACATTGCAGACAACACGGCGGAGACCGCTAAAAACACAAATGAGAAGTCCTACCAATATTTGCGCGATGCTATGGAAAACCGTGTCTTAAATAGAATTTCATCGCAGAACATCAAGCTGATTTCGAATAACAGAAATTCGATTAGCTCCAATATGGATATTGACAATGTGGTCTCTCGAATGACTAGCGGGCTCAAGAAAGCCATGTCATCAAGTGCTGAAGGAGTGACCGCGTAATGTATTATTTCTTCATTGGGCCAGTCCTATTACCCGTTACTCCAGGGTCTATGGAGACCTCTAAAAATGGAAATAATGAGACAGTGAATCTCATTAATGAAAGCGAAATAAATATCTTGAAGGAACCAGGTCTAGATACTATTTCGTTTGACGCTTTATTTCCGCAGGGGAACTCATATCCTTTTGCGCTCTACTCAATGGCGGGGCTTGATGCTTTAGCATTTACAGAATACTTTAATTTGTTGCGAACAAAAAAGATCCCATTTCCTTTTGTCGTCGCCAAAATGAAGCAAGGCACAATCCTCCCAGTTGGCTACTCCTATATGGTTTCGTCAATTGAAAACATGAGGATTATTGAGGACGCAAGCGATGGCACCGACGTAAAAGTACGGCTCGAATTAAAGCAGTACAAGCAATATTCGACACGAAAAATAAAAAAGATTTCAGAGTCCGGAGACACGATCACTTACACTTTAGATCCTGTGAATGGGGTTAGTTTCGCTTCCGAAATAAAGAAACTTGCAAGCTCAATCACAGCAAAAATAGGCGTTAGTTTTCCAACCTTCCAGAGCAAGGCTTGAGATGAGCTATGAACTATCCATACTCACAAAGACACAACGGTTTATCCCTGCAATCCAAGACGGGATAACGTTAAAAAGCGATGCCTACGGATCTCCCGAATCGCTAGAATTTACAGTAATAAAAGACAAATATTTGAGCTTTGAGGAAGGGGCACAAGTAATTTTTTCAGTTGACGGAAAAAAAAGATTTAATGGATTTGTGTTTTCTAAAGACTTTGACAAAAAAAAGTTTATTCAAATTACTGCATACGATCAATTGCGATACATGAAGAATAAGGATTCGTTCCTTATTGAGAACGAAAAAGCAAGTGATTTTTTGATTCGTTTGTGCGCAGAATTTGACTTGATCCCCGGCGACATTGAAGACACCGGTTATGTTATCGAAAAGATGGCGCTTGATAATATGACGCTAATCGACATGGTAAATCAAGCCCTAGAAGCCACCTTAATGAACACAGGTAGAAAATATTGCTATTACGATAATGACGGTCGCATAGACCTAAAAGACATTGAAAAAAACTCCGCTGAATATTTAATCACAAATGAAACGGCTTCGAATTTCAAGTATTCTAGCAGCATTGAAGATACTTACAACCGCGTCAAATTAATAAAAATGTTCAAAGTTGATGGCATTAGTGAAAAGACTGGAAGAAAGAAAAAGGTAGAAGTTGCGAGCGAACCAATTTATGCAAAAGATGCTGCAAGCATGGCTAAATTTGGGACCCTGCAATTTTTCAGTGATGAATTTTCAGAAGTCGATAACATCGAAAATATCGCACAACTCATTTTAGAGGTGAACTCCGATAAGAAAAGAA
>JALOCC010000061.1 GCA_023227945.1 Candidatus Omnitrophota bacterium | reverse complement strand
AAGAAGTCTTTCTATTAGCCGTTGTTTCGGTGATCCATCGCTCAGGGGTGGAAAATCAATCATTGTGGACATTGACATAGACGATGATTTGAAGGTAGCTAAAAGGTTCTTTGTGAACTCCTGCACGCATTATTTTCTCAACGACGATCATAATATGGATGTAGATTTGATAGTAAAAGGAATCAAGAAATGAACTCCGAAGAGCTTTTAAGAACGATACAACGGATCGCAAGAAATGAAAGGCTTAACTCGAAGCCTTGTGATTTTGTATTTGGGGAAGTCGTTTCTGAGGAATACGAAAAATTACAGATCAAAATTTCAGACAAAGTAATTTTGACAGAAGCATTTTTAGTATTGACAAATGCGGTTCAAGATCATTTTGTGGACATCGAAGTCTATTCAAAGACCATCGACGATAACGATTTAAGCGAGTTCCAAGCAGAAAGAGATGCTAACGTAGATATTTTTAATTCTCACATCCATCCAATTACATCCTTGCCTGTGACTTTAAACGGCGTACCCGTTGGTGTAGGCATTGGGGCGACCGCCTCAACATTAACCCCAAATACAAAGGTGCTTAAAACAAGCCACCTGCATAATATTGCAGGTAGAAAGCGCATTCGCATTTATAACGGGCTCCACAAAGGAGAGAGCGTTCTTTTGCTTCGGGCTCAGGGCGGAAATTCATTTATCGTTTTGGATCGAATGAGCGAACATTTAACGGGTGGCGAGTGGGAAGTTTCGGCGACCGCCGGAATTGAGAACCAGACACAAGCTCCGTTTGAAGTCTCGGACGCTTCGGTTTTAGCTGGCTGGAAAGAGAACGTGACAGATCCGAGCAACTGGCCAAGAGCATCTAAACCAGCCGCTTTCAACCCATCAGGAGAGGCCCCAGAATGAGTTTACTACCTGGAAATACATTGTCCGAAAGCGTTGTCGAGGCTACAGAATCCACTCAGCCGAATTTGACGTACAAAATGAACGTCGATAATGACGATGGAATTGACGGGTCTATCTCTGGATTTGTCGATGGTTTAGAAGCGTACGAGCAATTTGTGTACAAAGTTTTGAACACCGAATTTGAGGTTCACGAAATATACGGATCCGCTTTTGGTGTTGAATTGGACGATCTTTTTGGAGAGAGCTTAATTTATGCAATTTCAGAAATTGACCGTCGATATTCAGAAGCTCTCATGAGAGATGAAAGAACCGTTTCGGTGAGCAATTTTGAATTTAAGCAATTGGCAAATAATAAACTTGCAGTATCTTTTATCGTTGAATCTATTTACGGTGAATCGCAAGAGTCCACCGTTGTTTAAGGAGTGATTATGTTGTATGCAGACCAAACAGCCGATGTAATTTTAAGCCGTATTTTAGCTCGTGTCTTGTCGAAATACGACAAGCGTGTGGGAGCAATTATTTACGACTCCACAGCCCCGGCATCTATTGAATTTGAGAATTTGTATGTGGCGATTGATAACGGGATAAATCAGGCATTTGTAGACACCGCCGAACGAGAATATTTGATCCTCTGGGGATCTGATCACAACATCTATCCTGTTGCCGCAACTTATGCGATCGTTCGTGGTATTTTCACGCCGTCCACGCTTGAGATAGCGATTGGCGAGCGTTTTTCATGCGGGACCTACATTTATGCGGTCACAGAAAAAGAGAGCGCAGGCGTGTATTTGCTGCAATGCGAAACGGCAGGCGTTGGACCTAACAGCCAAACGGGTAGGCTTATCCCTGTCGATGGAGTCAATGGGCTCACGAGTGCGACGCTGGAAGAGGTCGTGATCTTGGGCAACGATGAAGAAGATACCGAAACGTTTCGTCAGCGTTGCAAAGATTCACTCACGTCCGAATCTTTCGGAGGAAACATTTCGGACTACAAAGACAAAGTAAAGGCAATTCAAGGCGTTGGTGGGGTTAAAGTTTTTCCGGCTTGGAATGGCGGAGGAACCGTAAGAATCGCTGTCACAAATAGCGCATACGAAGAAGCAAGCGAAGAGCTTATCACGAGCATCCAAGAAAAAATTGATCCTCAATTAATCGACGAAATGGACACGATGGGACTCGGATACGGTGAGGCTCCAATAGGGCACATCGTTACTATCGGTAGTGCTTCTGTCGTCGCCGTTAATTTGTCCGTAGGAATAACGCTTGCAAGCGGTACAGCCTGGAGTTCTGTTGAATCCTTGGTTTTTTCTGTACTCGATACCTACTATTATGAGCTAAATAAATCGTGGGAAAATAACACACAAACTATTGTAAGAGTCTCGGAGCTATCGGCTAGAATCCTTGCTGTTGCTGGGATAGACGATGTATTCTCAATTTACATCAATGGTATTCCTGCCAATTTGCTTGTTGATGAAAACGGAATCGTTTCTCGTGGTTCTTTTGTGAGGCACTAAAATGCAATTTTCTAGAGATGTAAAAATTGAAGCCTATTGGCCGAACGTCGTATCAAAAATGCGAGAAATGGGTCAAATCGCAAATACCGAAAACGAAGAATTTGATTTGCTGTGGGTTGCCATTGGAAATTTTATTTCTGATCTTTTTATAAAAACGGCCACCGAAAACGGGGTTTCCAGGTGGGAAACTATTTTGGGTATTGTCCCGGCTTCCGGTGCAACACTGAACGAACGAAAACAGCTTATTTTGACTCAGGTAAACATCAGAACTCCATATACATGGCGTTATGTAAAAAAAATTATTGCCGATTTTTTCGGCATAACAACATTTGAAATGGATTACGAAATAGATTTCCAGACTTTGACCGTATCTGGAAATGGGGCCACTGAAAGCCAAATTTCGCAAATAACGGAAATTTTAAAATGGATTCTACCCGCTCAAATAAAACTTGTCGTGAAAATCGTTTAATTTATGCGTAAAATAAGCTATTTTAGATTAGCAGGTAAAACATGATCTTTGACTTTATAAAATCGGCAATTGTTGGAAAAACTGAAACGCAGTCTACGAAAGAAATGAGATGGCTTGAGACTAAAATTTCTTTTTGGCTAACTTGCCCGCAAAGAATTGCGCAGATTGCCGCGATCCAATATTATCGTGGCTTTCACGATATTTTATCAAAGACTCGTGAAATTGTTGGAAAAGACGGTGTTCTTGAAGTTGTCGACAACCTTCCAAACAACATAATTGTTGATAATCAGTACAAAAAAATGGTGGACTTAAAAAAGAATTATCTCTTTGGAAAACCACTTTCAATTACTGGAAAAGATACATCTAAAATTGAAAAGGTTCAAAACATATTAAATAAAAGATTCCAAAGGACAATTGGAAAGCAGGGGTTGCAAGCCATACAGGCTGGAATTTCGTGGCTTTATATAACGTATGACGACAACGGAAATTTGAAGTTTGTGAGCCTCAGCGCATCGGAGATAATGCCCATCTGGAAAGACTCAGAGCACACAGAATTGCAAATGGCCGTGCATTTTTATTTACAAGAGCGAGAATATGCGACTAGCGTAATTGATTACGATGAAAAAGTGGAAGTCTTTAAGCCCGATGGAATTTATTATTTTGTGCGTAAAGCAGGATCTTTAATTCCAGAGACAATTCCGTTTCGTCCTTATTTTACAATGGAAAGCGAAGATCCAGAGACTAAAGCCCCTGCCACTATCGAAATGAAATGGAACAAGATTCCACTCATAGCGTTCAAAAGTAACTCTTCCGAAATAGCTTTGATTGAATGTTGCAAGAGCCTCCAAGACGCGCTAAACGAAATTCTTTCGACGTTTAAAGACAACCTTGACGAGGACGTAAGAAAAACTATTTTGATTCTGGACAATTACGACGGAACCGATTTAGGAGAGTTCAGAAAGAATTTAGCTCAGTATGGAGCCATCAAAGTCCGCTCGGCTGATGGGGCCAAAGGCGATGTCAGAAAGCTAAGTATCGAAGTGGACGCAACTAATTACGAGCTAGTCGTTAAGCTGCTTAAAAAGGCTATTGTGGACAACTGCAAGGGCTACGATGTCAAAGACGACAGCGTGGGCGGTAACGCAAACCAGATGCATATTTCGGCGATGTTTAACGACTGCGACATTGACGCAAACGAAAACGAAACGGAGTTTCAGGCATCGCTAGAAAGTGTGATGTACTTTGTATCTGCTCATTTATCAAATTCAGAACAAATTAATATTGACGAAGAGCCAATTCAATTTATTTTTAATCGTGATTTGCTGATGAGCGAAACTGAAATCTTGGACAGCCTTGTAAGTGCCGGTGTTAAAATATCTCAAAAAACACTTTTGTCGCAAGTGCCTTTTATTGACGACGTAGATCAAGAAATGAAGCAAGTCAAAGAGGACGAAAAAGGAGAGCTAGACAAATACGGAGATCAGTTTACTAATAGCGCTCAGGGCCAGAATCAAGATGATAACATGAAGGCGTAGCCATGGTCAATAGCGAATACTGGGCCGAGCGATCCACGATTCTAGAAGCCTCAATGAATGAGAAAGCAACTTCATTCATAAACAAAGACCTGTTTAATTTGTACGAAAATAATTTTGCAGAATTGAGCAAAGAAATTCGCGTTTTCTATTCTCGTTTTTCAACATCGAACGGAATTTCTTTTTCAGAAGCAAAACGCCTTTTGACTTCGGATGAACTATCTGAGTTTAAATGGAACTTAAAGACTTACACAAAAAGAGCAAAAGAGAATGCGCTTACTGGCGCATGGGCTCAAGAGCTTGAGAACGCTTCCTTACGTCAAAGAATCTCTAGACTCGAAGCAATGCAGATAGAAATAAAGCAAAAAATGAATGAACTTTATTCTACCGAAATAGACAAGAGTGAAAATATTTTAGGTTCTATCTATTCAGAGTCTTGCTTTATGACTTCTTTTGAGATAGAAAAAAAGTTTGGTATTGGTGTAAAAGTTTCCGGCATAAACGACCAAGCTCTAAAAAAAGTTATTTCAAAACCTTGGGCTTCGGACGGTTCAAATTTTTCTGATAGGATTTGGGGAACCCACAGAGCTAAATTAACGAATGATCTAACCAGCATTATTTCTCATTCTATTATCCGTGGAAATGGCCCTAGGGCCGCAATTGCAGACGTTTCAACTCGCTACAACGTTGGAAAAAGCGCAGCCGCAAATTTAATTCAAACCGAAACTACTTACTTTGTAAGTAAAGGGCAATTAGACTCATACAAAGAACTCGATGTGGAAATGTATGAAATTATAGCGACGCTGGACATTCATACAAGTAGTCTTTGTCGCGGTCTTGACGGAAAAACATTTGTGTTAGCTGACTTCAAACCAGGGATTACAGCCCCTCCATTTCATTCGAAATGTAGAACTGTAACCGCTCCATATTTTAATGACGAGTTTAGCGATGATTTAGAGACTCGGGCTGCCCGTGACGAAAATGGAAAAACTATAAGCGTTCCAGCCTCAATGAAATATGAGGATTGGTACTCCGAATTTGTTACAAAGTAACGATTTACTAATAAAAAAAGTATATTTTAGAAAAGAGGTTTTCAGATGGCCATTGATCTAACTTGCGACATTTCAAGTAAAAGAATCACACCAGGCGTTATCAATCTCAAAGAGTTTGAGAATGGCACCACATCAATGGTCTGGACGGTTTCCAGCCGTTATACTACTGGACTTGTTGACTTGAATGATTTTGATGCCTACCTGAATTTGAGCATTCGCGGGCACATCGACCAAATTAAATTAACCAAAGTATTGAATGTCGATGACTCAATTTCACTCACTTGGGATGTTGGAACTCTTTCTACTTTTTTGGTTGGCTACGCTAAATACCAGATCGTTTTTAAAGCGATAGGTTCAGGTAGTTTGTATGTAAATTGCCCAACAGATGCGAACGCTAACGGAACTTACACCGTTCAAAATCCAGAAGCTATTCAATCACTCAGGACATACAAAAACGACAACAATTACAGAATTTTTATTGGAGCTAGTGGAAAATGGACGCTCGAAGATACAAGCGCTTTTACAGTTGCTTACCAACTAATTGAGAGCATTTTTCCGGCTGGCGACAACTGGAATAATTGCACCGTTGCAGACACCACAGCGGCAGTGTTTAATACCTACGAAGCCTTGATGTATGTGAGCGAATCTATCGCCTCTGACCCCTCTATGATGGCTCAATTCCCAACGATGCTTCGTCAATGGGAACTTCTTTTATCCGATAAAATAATGTCAAGCGGATTAAATGCTGTGCGCTACGAAGTGACCGAATCGATGTTCACGGCTAATTCTGGAACTGATCCGACTTATTTTTTAATGTTGGAGGACATCGACACCACAGGAAAGCCGGGCTTAATTATTGGTGCCGAGGCTTTTAAGCTCGAAGGAAGCGCGTATTACACACAAATTGCTAACTGCAATTTTTCGGATAATTGGGCTGGATCGGCTGGGATTACTGTTCCAGAGGCTTTCAACGGCTATGTTGTGGTTTACTACTCTGAAGGTGGTGGGCAATGGGTACAAAGTGCGGTTCATACTTCTATTGATGCAACGGTCCCACCCGTTGAAGTGAAAATAGTAACCAAAATAAATGCGGATATAAGCCGTAGGCTTGGGACTATCGACAGCTCGGTAACTACATTAATTTGTGTGTTAAATCCATTACCTGATGAAATTTATGAGCATGAATACAGATTCAAATTTTCAACAGCTGACACTTTAGGAATAAGCGCATTTAAAGTTGTTGGCCCTTCGGTTGCTGCGGTTGCGACGGCTAACGATTTAAGTTCAAAAGTAATAAAGTTTACAGCCACCCAATTAAATTCAATTTATGCTTTGGTGGCAGACCAAATACTCGTAGATGCTACTTTAAGCGTGACCTATACAGCCGAAACTCACACGCTTAGCGTTGGTGCGGAGACGTTAGTTCTTGATGGTCTTTCGGACTCTGATGTTTACTTTGTGTGTGACACGAATTTTGGAACTGTTACCGCTTTAGGATCTGTAGTTCCTTCTGTTTTTGAGTCTGTCACATGGATGCAGTCAGCTCCATCACTGCTTCCTAGTAAAACTTATGAATTTTCAGTTGTCGATAATTGCGCTATTTTTGTAGGATCTGTATGATAAACTTGCATCGAAGAGCTATGATTTCTGCTGCAAAAAGTCGTTTGGATTATTGGGATGGCGTAACCGTGACTACACCACAATTGGTCGATGGATACTACGAAATATATGACGGGGCCACATTGATGGGATTTCGAAAATTGCCAGCCGATGGGCAGTACCATAAAGCTAGACTAACTGCTGATTTCGCAATTAACGACTGGAAAGATTTTGAGACTTGGACAGCAACAAACGCACCCCCAAATCGCCTCGTGTCATATGCAGTCGGCGCGTCGCAAGGCGAATTTGACGGTCAGGGACATACTATTTATGGATTATACATTGCCCTGTTGGCAAGTGATGCTTTCTTCATTAATACGTCCGCCGCAGAGACATCTTTGCATAATATCAAATTCAAAGGATGCGGAATATTTAGACCGAATCTAGTGACCTGTTATAAGTCGTACAATCTCATTTTTGAGGGCAATCACATATACCTCTCTATCAATAATGTTGGTTTGCTTTTAAGAGAAATGTATGGGACTCCAAATATTCATTCGATTTTATTTAAAGGAAAATCAACCGGATATTATCAGCATGGTGCGCTTATCGGTAGTTCACTTAGTTCCGAGACAATAAAAAATATTGGAATTATTGGAACCGTCACAGACACGAATCAGAATTTTTATATGGGTTCGATTATTGGTGGAAATCAGCCTGTGGTTTTGCAAAATTGTTGGCAATCTGCCACCCTGGTGAAGCCAGGAAGTAATGCACGCGCTTTAGCCGCCCCCGGATCTACATTTACGAATTGTTATTGTGATAGTACAAAAATTGCAACGGGCTATGTGCAGGGTACGCCTAAAACAACCGCAGAAATTCAGACTCAAGCATTTGTGGATTTGCTTAATGCGAATTTGCCAGCTGGGTGTACGCCGTGGAAATTGGATACGGACAATTATCCAACACTTGATTTTTAATTTGTACTAAATTAATTTATATTTAATTTGAGGTTTCACGATGAAAGAAAAATTTCTCACTTTGTTACCAGCAGCAACGCTTGATTTGACAACCGAAACTGACGAAGTTTGGTGTGTTGACTACGTTCTTTGCGACTCGCCCTTATGCTCATTCAGTGGGCAAGCATCTAGTCCTGATGTTGGGCTTGCGGATCGTAGCGGGGCTTCAAATGGACTGTATGCAGCTACGGATGCAGCTTGCAAAATAGCCTCTACTGGGTCTATTAACGGCCCATTCCAAAAAATATATGTCCATTCGCTGAGTGACAGCATAAGAGTTCATATTTCGAAATTGAAAGATTTAAACGTGGACAAAATAAGAAAATTATCATGATTCCAAGTTTCACACAAAGTAAAGTTACCAACCGGCCCATTTCGATAGACTCCATGCTTCGCATTGGGCCTACCGTTTTGGACGGCAATTTTATCAAGAGTCTTTTTACTGGAATGGATTTTGTATCAAACTCTTGGACTGAAAGTTTTCTGATTAGAAAAACAAAGGCCACACCTGCCGTTGACTTCGCTTGCATCATGCGTCAAATGCGGGGCAACGACCGATTGACGGTTACCGTCAGAACTTCTGGACGGCTTAATGCAAGGCTACGAAACGCCTCCGGCACCGTGCAACGAGAAGTGGAAATAACCAACATCCCGACGCTTGACCACGACATTGCAATCTATTCCTCGTGGGATAAAACGACACTCTCGTTTCTTGCTTGGGATGTAACCAGCAATACACTTGTGGGCTCTGGCTCATCGTCGGCCACGGCATCGCTTATTGCATGGACTGAAGCCGACGGGCTCTACATCGGAAATCGTCTCGATGGAACTCTCCCGTGGACTGGCTGGATGTACGGCGGCACTTTCATGTATGGGACTGCGTACAACTTAACACAACTGCAATCGTTCGCTTCCAAACGCATTTTAACACCAGGTACTCATTTTAGAATGATCCCTCAATTCTACGGTCAGTTTGGAACCTCCATAATCCGAGAGGGCCTAGGACGTATTTTTGATTTGAACCCTACGGGTTGGTTCTCTACTGAAACATTTTGGGGTTGGTTCCTAAGAGACTACGACGCACTTGCAAAATACGAGGACGCTCAAAATCGCCTTGTGATTCCTCTCGCCGCAACCGGTACAGGTGCAGGCGTATTCACGCTTCGTTTGTACTCAACCGTAACGAGCACAGCGTACATCTCTGGCATTGGGAGATTCTACACGGATGCCGCGGGAACGCTTGGTGAGGCTACAAGCAGGACGCTTACCGCTAACGCGCTGACTACTTTGTATGTAAGGCTTGCAAGTGGTTCGGCTTACGTCCTCGTGGACAACGCTAGTGCTATTCCGTGCTTTGGATCGAATACACACGGTGGGTGGCATTACGCTTTTACCGAAGCCACTAATGCACCTAAAATAAATGGTCTGGATATTTCGTATTTGAAATATGCTACTGCGATACGAATATATCCAAATA
>JALOCC010000048.1 GCA_023227945.1 Candidatus Omnitrophota bacterium | reverse complement strand
GGAAATTACCTTTTGCATAAACTCATCATCCAGCTCTGCCAGTTTTTCTATAAGGTTATCTCTATATTTAGCAGCTGAAACTTTATAATCTTCCGGAATCTCTTTGTAGGCTACTTTTTCTCCGGAGGCTCCTTCGAAATATGCCGCTTTATTTTTTATCAAATCAATCACTCCCGCAAATTCATCGCTGTCATATATCGGAAGCTGTACAGGAACGTTTAAGGTGGCTAATTTCGAATCCATCTCGGAAAGTACGCTAAAAAAATCTGCGCCGCTTCTGTCTAATTTGTTTATAAAGGCAATTCTTGCGACATGATATTTATCAGCCTGGTGCCATACAGTTTCACTCTGAGGTTCAACTCCGCCAACCCCGCAAAAAATAACTACAACCCCATCCAACACTTTAAGTGAACGCTCAACTTCGACCGTAAAATCAATATGGCCGGGAGTATCAATAATATTTATATGGTAATTATTCCAGTTGCAATAGGTAGCCGCACTGGTTATGGTAATTCCGCGCTCACGTTCCTGTACCATCCAGTCGGTTGTAGTTGTTCCTTCGTCAACCTCACCGATTTTATAAATCTTTCCGGCGTAAAAGAGAATCCGTTCGGTAGTTGTAGTCTTGCCGGCATCAATATGCGCCACTATTCCAATATTTCTGATTGTACTTAAATTCTCTTTCATATCCTTCTTACCTGAATTCTTAATAAAGCCTTTATCTGCGATCATCTGTTTTGTATCTGTGATCATCTGTGATTTACCATTTAAAATGAGCAAATGCCTTGTTAGCTTCTGCCATCTTGTGCATATCTTCTTTCTTCTTGATTACCGAACCTTCATTCTTGAAGGCAGAAAGAACTTCATCGGCTATTTTATTTTCCATTGATCTGCCTTTTTTGCTGCGGGCGCAATCACGTAGCCAACGTAGAGCTGTAGAAATTCCACGTTCTTGAGTGACTTCCATAGGAACCTGGTATGTTGCTCCGCCAATTCGCCTCGGGCGCACTTCTAAGCGTGGGCGGGCATTTTCTAGTGCCGCGAAAAATACTTTCAGGGAATCCTCTTTCATTTTTTCGCCGATTAAATCCAACGCTCCATAAACCATACCCTGCGCCTTGGTTTTTTTACCATCCTGCATTATTATATTAATAAGCTGGCCAACGACGGTTGACTTATATTTTGGATCAACCTGAATTTGTCTTTTAGGCGCTTTTCTTCTTCTCATTTCCTCTCCTTATTTATAGACGCGGATTACCGCGGATATTGACGCGGATATCTGCTTCTATATTGCATTTTTATTACTGCTTCGGCCTCTTTGCTCCGTATTTTGAACGCGAACGCTTTCTATTAGCAACTCCCTGACAATCAAGCGTGCCTCTTACTATGTGGTATCTTACACCGGGAAGATCTTTTACCCTGCCGCCTCTTACTAAAACTATGGAATGTTCCTGCAGGTTATGGCCCTCACCAGGAATGTAAGCTGTTACTTCATTACTATTGGTAAGCCTAACCCTTGCAATTTTACGTAAAGCTGAGTTGGGTTTTTTGGGAGTCATCGTCCTTACTTGTATGCAAACCCCTCTTCTCTGCGGAGCCTGTTGAAGGGCAGGTGACTTACTTCTTCTTTTTTTAGGTATACGCGGTTTTCTTAATAATTGTGTTATTGTTGGCATTTTTCCACCTCAATTTCTCTATACATCTTTAAACCTGTTCCCGCAGGGATAAGATGGCCTACGATTACATTTTCCTTTAAACCCTGCAAATCATCGACCTTACCGGATGTGGCAGCATCTGTCAGGACTCGTGTTGTTTCCTGAAAGCTTGCCGCAGAAATAAAGCTCTTTGTGCTGAGAGATGCTTTTGTAATTCCTAAAAGTAAAGGTGAGGCTGTTGCGGGTTTTCCTCCTTTCTTAACTACTCTTTCGTTCTCATTACGAAAATCCCATTTATCAATAGCTTCGCCGGGTAAAAATTCAGTGTCTCCGGATTCAACTATCCTTACTTTTTTAAGCATTTCCCTGATTACAACCTCAATGTGTTTATCGTTTATTCTAACACCTTGCAACCTATAAACTTCCTGAATCTGATTAACTAAATATTCCTGCAATACTTTATCTCCGCAAACCCTTAAAATATCCTGCAAAACCGTAGGCCCTTCAGTTAACTGTTGCCCGGCGGAAACCTGGTCGCCTCTATAAACTATTGGATGACTGCCAAGAGGAATTGAATAGTCCCTTTTCATTCCGGTTGGACTGCGTACGATTATTTTTCGCTCGCCCTTTTCTTCTTTAAATTCCACAAAGCCGTCGATTTCGCTAATTATTGCCGGGTTCTTTGGCCTGCGCGCTTCGAAAAGTTCGGCAACACGGGGAAGGCCTCCGGTAATATCCCTTGTTTTAGCAACCAACCTTGGAGTCTTGGCGATAACGTCTCCCGCCTCAACTGTATCACCTTCGCCAACCATTATGTGTGCACCGGAAGGAAGCGGATAAATTCCCGAAACTTCCTTTTTGTCGTCATCAGACATAATCAAAAGCTGAGGGTGGTATTCCCCTTTAAACTCAACGACAACTCTCTCTTTTCTGCCCGTTGCAACATTCATTTCTTCCTGTATAGTTATCTTATCTATAAGATCTTCGTATTTTACTTTTCCTTTGACTTCAGTCAAAATCGGCGATGAATATGGGTCCCATCTGACGAAAATTTTGTCTTTTTCAACCGCAACACCATCCTCTACAAGAACCAATGAACCCTGAGGTACGGGATTTCTTTGCAATTCTATACCGCGCTCATCATTTACACTTACCATACCGTTTCTATTAAGTACTATAAAATTTTTGCCTTTAACTACCACCTTTAAACCGTGGTATTTTACCGTGCCTTTTTCTTTTGCCTTAATGAATGCACGTTCGGCAACACGCGAAGCAGTTCCACCGATATGAAACGTTCTCATTGTAAGCTGTGTTCCAGGTTCACCTATTGACTGAGCTGCAATTACGCCAACTGCCTCACCTATTTCGATAAGCTTGCCTGATGCTAAATTCCTTCCGTAACACTTAATACAAGCTCCTCTTTCGGACTCACAAGTAAGAACGCTTCTTATACGAATCTTCTCTAAGCCCAGGCGTTCTATCTTATCTGCTTTTTCTTCGGTAATTTCTTCTCCAGCTTTAACGATTGCTTCATCGCTAACCACATCTACGATGCTGTCAAGTGCAACGCGGCCTACTATTCTCTCCTTTAAAGGAACAACAACTTCGTCACCTTCTACAATTTCCGAAACTGTTATACCGTTTACGGTGCCGCAATCTTCCTCGATGATTATAACTTCCTGGGCAACATCAACAAGCCGCCGGGTTAAATAACCGGCGTCAGCTGTCTTTAATGCCGTATCAGCCAAACCTTTTCTTGCGCCGTGAGTTGAAATAAAATATTCAAGAACAGTTAAACCTTCCCTAAAATTTGAAATAATCGGCGTTTCAATAATTTCTCCGGATGGCTTTGCCATAAGGCCACGCATTCCGGCCAGCTGCCTTATCTGAACACGCGAACCACGGGCACCGCTATCTGCCATCATAAATATAGGATTAAATTTGTCCATGCTCTTAAACACAAGGTCTGATACGTGGTCATTTGTTCTAGTCCAGATATCGATGATTTTATTGTGGCGTTCTCTTTCCGTAATGACGCCTTTTTTGTATTGATCTTCAACTTTTGCAACGTCTTCATTCGCTTCGTTAATGCACTCGGTTTTCTGAGGAGGCGTCTGCAGGTCCTCGATAGAAATGCTTATTCCGCCGTAAGTAGCGTATTCAAAACCCAAATCTTTTATTTTATCCAGCAACTCAACCGCTGCACCATGGCCAAATATTTTGTAGCATTCGCTGATGATTTCCGAAACGCTCTTTTTGCTGAGAGGCTCATTCACAAACCTAAAGCCTTTCGGCAAAACTTGGTTAAAGATTATTCTTCCTATTGTTGTCTCTACGATTTTTTTCTGGCCCTGTTCTTCTATGCGTATCTTAATCTTTGCATGCAGCTCAACTTCTTCATCCTGATAAGCAGTTATTGCCTCATCAGCACAAGAAAATACCGTTCCTTCTCCTATCCCTTTATCTTTATCCAAAGTAAGATAGCGGCTTCCAATGATTGTATCCTGTGTTGGAGTAATAACCGGCCTGCCGTCTGCAGGTGAAAAAATATTATTTACCGAAAGCATGGCAAGCCTTGCTTCTGCCTGTGCTTCAATTGACAAAGGAACGTGTACTGCCATCTGGTCTCCGTCAAAATCTGCGTTAAAAGCAGCACAAACAAGCGGATGTAATTTTATTGCCTTGCCTTCTACAAGCATGGGATAAAAAGCCTGGACGCTTAAACGATGAAGCGTTGGAGCACGGTTAAGCAATACCGGATGGCCGTCTATTACTTCTTCGAGTATATCCCACACCTCAACACGCGCTCTTTCAACCATCCTGCGCGCCCCCTTAATAGTATGAACAAAACCTCTTTCTCTTAATTTCTTTATTATAAAAGGCTCAAAAAGCTCAAGAGCCATCTGCTTAGGTATTCCGCATTGATGAAGTTTTAAATCAGGCCCTACTACGATTACGCTGCGGCCTGAATAATCTACTCGCTTGCCAAGAAGGTTTTGCCTGAAACGGCCTTGTTTGCCCTTAAGCATATCCGAAAGGCTTTTTAATGGCCTGTTCTGCGGCCCTGTAACCGGCCTTCCATGCCTGCCGTTTTCTATGAGAGCGTCAACTGCTTCCTGAAGCATTCGCTTTTCATTTTTTATGATTATGTCAGGAGCACCTAGAGAAATTAATTTCTTAAGACGGTTATTTCTGTTAATCACGCGCCGGTAAAGGTCGTTTAAATCCGAAGAGGCGAATCTTCCGCCCTCAAGAGGGACTAAGGGGCGTAAATCAGGCGGTATAACCGGAACGGATTCTAAAACCATCCACTCAGGCTTGTTGCCTGAACGGCGAAAATCTTCCATTATTTTAAGCCTTTTCAACAAACGTTTATTCAAGGCACTTTTTGCGTTTTCTATCTCACGGCGAGTACTTTTACTGAGTTTATCTAAATCCAATTCCTTTAATAACTCTCTTATTGCTTCGGCTCCTATTTTTACGGTAAAATTTTGGCCGAATTCCTGTAAAGCTTTCTGATATTCTTCTTCGTTAAGAAGCTGCATCTTCTTGAGTGTGGTGCTGCCCGGGTCTATAACAATGTATTCCTCGTAGTAAATTACTTTTTCAAGTTCCTTTGCGGAGAGGTCAAGCATTGAGCCTATGCGCGAAGGTATAATCTTAAAAAACCAGATGTGCGTTACCGGAGCTGCCAGGTCAATATGGCCCATGCGCTGCCTGCGTACTGATGAATGCAATACCTCAACCCCGCAACGGTCGCATTTTGTGCCTTTAAATTTTATGCCTTTAAGCTTTCCGCAGTGGCACTCCCAATCTTTGGCAGGCCCGAAAATTTTTTCGCAAAAAAGCCCGTCTTTTTCCGGCTTTAGGGTGCGGTAATTAAGGGTTTCGGCCTTTTTCACTTCTCCTGAAGACCAGCTTCTGATTATCTGGTTAGATGCAAGTCGAATAGTTATTTGATCAAAGAATGTACTATCTTCAATCATTTATGAGACTCCTTTTCTGGCCTTATATCCAGACACAATCCTTGTAGCTCTTTGACTAAAACATTAAACGACTCAGGGACTGAAGGCTGAAATTTCTGCTCTCCTCTTACTATTGCCTCATAAATTCTCGTCCTTCCTTCCACATCGTCACTTTTTACCGTAAGCATTTCCTGAAGGGTAAATGCCGCGCCGTAGGCTTCAAGCGCCCAGACTTCCATTTCTCCAAAACGCTGGCCGCCGAACTGCGCTTTTCCTCCGAGCGGCTGCTGAGTAATCAAAGAGTATGGCCCTATTGCGCGCGCGTGGATTTTATCATCAACCATGTGTACAAGTTTCATAATAAACATGCAGCCGACACTTATTTTATTAGCAAAAGCTTTTCCGGTGTGGCCGTCATAAATGGTTACTTTTCCATCCTCAGGAATTCCTGCCTGCCTTAGTAAATTCTTGGTATCTTCTTCTCTTGCCCCTTCAAAGACAGGCGTAATTACTTTTATGCCAAGCTTTTTAGCTGCCCAGCCAAGATGCATTTCTAAGAGCTGTCCGACATTCATTCTGGAAGGAACACCCAGGGGATTTAAAATCAAATCAACAGACGTACCATCCTCAAGAAACGGCATGTCTTCTTCCGGCAATATTTTTGAGATAACACCCTTGTTGCCGTGCCGGCCGGAAAGCTTATCTCCGGCAGAAACCTTTCTCTTCATCGCTACAAACACGACAACTCTTTTTAATACACCAGTAGGAAGTTCATCGCCCTTCTTTATCTTTGCGCTTTCAAGTTCCCTTTCCATGGCTAGCTCTTGCAAACGCTCATCATAAATATTTACCATGGCTTTTGCTTCTTCGCTTGCGTCTATATCGTCAGAATCTATTCTTCCTTCGCTTTTACCGAGTATAGCGCTTAGCCGCCTCATCTTTTCCCGGGAAAGTAGTTCTTTTTCTTCTTCGTAATATTTCTCTATCTCACGGATTCTTTTTAATTCCTCTGTTTTTTCTTTTTTGGAACGGCGGCCCCTGTCTTTTCTCTGAAATACTTCAACATTGATAACTACGCCGTAAACTCCGGGTGGAACCCTGAGAGACGTATCCTTAACGTCTGCAGCTTTCTCTCCGAATATAGCGCGTAAGAGCCTTTCTTCCGGAGAAAGCTCTTTTTCTGTTTTAGGAGTAACACGTCCTACTAAAATATCATCCGGCATAACTTCTGCGCCAAGGCGCACTACGCCATTTTCATCAAGATTCTTCAATACCTCTTCGCTTACATTAGGAATATCCCTGGTCACTTCTTCATTCCCAAGGCGCGTTTCCCGCGCTTCAACTTCAAATTTTTCAACATGAACGGAAGTTAGCACATCATCTTTTAACAGCCGTTCGTTTATTATAATTGCATCTTCAAAGTTGTAACCTCTCCATGGCATAAAAGCAACCAGCAAATTTCTGCCCAAAGCAAGTTCGCCATGCCTGGTTCCCATACCGTCAGCAATAGTTTCGCCAACCTTAGCTTTTTCTCCCCTTACAACTAAGGGCCGTTGATTTACGCAAGTATCTGCATTTGAGCGTTCGAATTTTTTAAGCTTATAGACGAAATTGCCTATTTTTATATGGTGTGCATCTACTTCATCAACCGTGCCTTCTTCCTTATTCATAACAACCACGCCGCTGTCACGCGCAACTTTGCGTTCAGCGCCCGTTGAAACGAGCGGCTCTTCTGGAAAAAGAAGAGGCACAGCTTGTCTTTGCATGTTTGAACCCATCAAAGCCCTGTTTGCATCGTCATGTTCCAGGAATGGTATTAAAACCGCAGACACAGAAACTATCTGCTGCGGAGAAATATCCATATATTCAACATCATGAGGTTTTACCTTAGGAAATTTTCCTTTATATCGCGAATAAATTTCTTTATCTTTTATCTTTCCGTCTTCATCTAAATTATGTGACACCTGGGCGATTAAACGATTTTCATCCTCATCTCCCGCTAAATATTCAACCTTATCCAACACAACACCTTTTTCAACCTTTCTGTAAGCAGTTGTAAGAAATCCCAGCGGATTTATCCTGACGTAGGTAGTAAGCGACGAAAGTAAGCCTATATTGGCACCTTCCGGAGTTTCAATCGGACAAATTTTTCCGTAATGCGTTGGATGGACATCTCTTACCTCAAACCCTGCACGTTCACGGGAAAGCCCACCAGGACCCATTGCAGACAACCTTCTCTTATGAGTAATTTCTGCAAGCGGATTAGTTTGATCCATGAATTGCGAAAGCGGCGAACGTGCAAAAAAATCCTGTATTTGGGCAGAAAATGCTCTTGAATTTATAAGATGTTGAATTGAAAAATCACTTGAAGCAATAAGCGGATACCTATCAAGGAAAGTCCTTTCTACCCGAAGTAAACCAACCCTTATTTGGTGCTGCAGGAGTTCTCCTATTAATTTTATACGCCTGTTTGCAAGATGATCTATGTCATCAGTAGGCCGCGCACCCGCTTTTACCTTAAGAAGATTTTTGATAATCTCAACCAGTGTTTCTAAATCTATTACTCTTTTACTCAAAGGAATATCCATTCCCAGTTTTTTGTTCAAAAGATACCTGCCTACCTTACCTAAATCATATCTACGCGGGTCAAGAAACATTCTTTTAAAAACTTCTTTTGCCGCTTCCAAGGTAATAGGCTCAGTCGGACGCATCTTTTTGTAAAAATCAAGGTATGCTTCTTCTGTGCTGATTGTAGAATCTTTTTTTACTGTATTTACAACTTCGGGGTATGGTTTATCGGAAAAATTTTTATAAATATCCTCGTTATTGGAAAGGCCCATTATTCTTAAAATCTGCGTGGCAGGAAAAGTTTTGCGGCGGTCGATAATTACTGTGATAGTATCATTTATATCCGTCCTAAACTCTATCCAATAACCTCTATAGGGTATGATGCGGGCAAAATACATACGCTTGCCCATTGGATGAAGCTCTTCTTCAAAAAATACGCCGGGAGAACGCTGCAACTGGCTTACTATTGCCCTTTCGTCACCATTAATTATAAACGAGGCGGTTTCTGTCATCAGGGGGACATCGCCTAAATAAATTTCCTGCTCTTTAACTTCTGCTGCCGGGCTGGTGAGGCGCAGCCTTACCCTTAAAGGTGCGGCGTAAGTTTGCGCACGTTTTTTACATTCTTCAACGCTATAGCGTGGGCGAGAAAGACTGTAAGAAACAAAGTCCAGGCGGTATTGCTTATCCGGACTTTCCATAGGAAATACCTCTTCAAGTATTTCCTGTAAACCTACTTTTTTCCTTTTTTCCGGGAGAATGTTCATTTGCAAAAACTCTTTAAAGGAATTAGTTTGATGCTCAAGAAAATGAGGCATCGGGTAATTCTTTTTGGTTTTAGCAAAAGATAATTCTTTTATTCCTTTCAAGCTAATACCCTCCTTGATACACGAATTCCCACGAATTTGAAACGAATTTACACGAATAAATTCGTGGCTATTTATGCTTAATTTACTTTAATTCTACGGTTGCGCCTGCGGCTTCCAGTTTCTTTTTAATTTCTTCTGCTTCTTCTTTAGTGATATTTTCCTTAACTGTTTTTGGAGCAGAATCTACAAGCTCTTTTGCCTCTTTAAGGCCAAGTTCGGTAATTGCTCGTATTTCTTTAATGACAGCTATTTTATTTGCGCCGGTACCGCTAAGCACAACAGTGAAGGTTGTTTTTTCTTCTTTTTCTTCGGCGGCAGCCGCTGCTACTCCAGGCATTGCAGCCATCATAGGCGCACTTGCTTTTACGCCGAACTTTTCTTCACACGCCTTTACCAACTCGGAAAGCTCCAGCACTGTCATCTCCTCTACCATCTTTAAAACATCCTCTACCTTAGCCATATTAACCTCCTACTTCTTATTGGTTTCTTTATTCTTTTTTATTTCCTCAACTACCCATACAAATTTTAATATAACCTGATTTAATGTAGAAACAAAACCAGTAATGGGAGATGCGAGGCCGCTTACAGCCATGCCTAAAAGCACTTCCTTGGGCGGCAATTTTGCCAAAGAATTTAAATCCTGGGCACTTACCGCTTTATCCTTAAGCAGGCCGCCTTTTACTCGAATGATTTCATTTTCTTTTGCAAAATCAACTAACGCTTTAGCTGCTCTAACTATATCTTTATCGTAAACGAAGATAACAGCAGTTTCTCCGTTTATAAAATTAGCTACATTGTCACGATTCGTATCGAATGCTTTAGAAAACAAAGAATTCTTTGCTACATAAACTTTAGCCTTTGTTGTCCTTAGATTATTTCTTAATTGGCTTATAGATCGGGCTTTTACTTTATTAAAATTAACAAAAAAACAGCCTTCGGATTGCTGCACGCTTTCTTTTATCTCGTCAACGATTTTTTCTCTTACTATTGTACCTATATGTTTCATGCGTTTAACCTCACTGAAGGGCTGATGGTAGTTGATAGAGATAGTGATTTTATGAATTCCCCTTTAATTGAAGCTGGCCTCGCGCTATTTAACGCATCCATAAATGCATGCACATTTTCTGCTAATTGTTCCTTTGAAAAAGAAATCTTACCAAGGCCTACATGGATACACGATGCTTTATCCATACGGAAATCTATTTTTCCTCTTTTTGCTTCTTTTATCGCATAAGAAACATTATCGGTAACCGTGCCTGTTTTTGGTGAAGGCATAAGCCCGCGCGGCCCAAGAACCTTTCCCAGTTTGCTTACAACCTTCATCATAGATGGGGTAGATATACAGCAATCGAACTCAAACCATCCTTCTTTATTGATTTTATCCGCCAACTCCTGTGAACCTATAAAATCTGCGCCTGCCTCTTTTGCTTCTGCTTCTTTTTCCGGTTCACAGAATACAATAACTTTTACCTGCTTCCCTGTTCCGTGAGGAAGTACTACCGAGCCTCTCACAGCTTGGTCTGTCTGCTTTGGGTCAATTCCTACCTGGCAGCTTACTTCTAATGTTTCATCATATTTTGCATGAGGCATATTCTTCAAAATACTAACAGCCTCTTCTATTGAATACACTTTAGCCTTATCGACCAACTTCGCTGCCTCTTGATATCTTTTACTTTTCTTTTTCATGTTATGCCTTTTTAGTTACCTAGATAATATATTCTCTCTTATTCTTTTACTTTTATGCCGCAACTCCTGGCAGTACCGGCAATAATCTTAACTGCCTGGTTCAAGTCGTTGGTATTTAAATCTGCTAATTTTTCTTTGGCTATTTCTAATACCTGCTGCTTGGTAACTTCGCCAATGATTTCCTTACCTACCTGGCCGCTAGCTTTTGCCAAATTAGCAGCACGCTTAAGAAGTACGGAAGCAGGGGGAGTTTTAATAATAAAATCGAAAGATTTGTCTTCGTAAACATTTATGACTACAGGTAGAATTATACCTTCTTTGGTTTTTGTGGCTTCGTTAAAAGCCTTGCAGAATTGCATTATGTTTAAACCGTGCTGGCCTAAAGCAGGGCCTACCGGAGGCGCTGGATTAGCTGCTCCTGCAGAAATTTGTAATTTTATTTGGTTTACTGGTTTTTTCTTTTTCTTCGCCATAGTCGCTTCGCTCCTTACACAAATGATCGCAGATTGAAAAACAGATGATCGCAGATAAAATCATCTGTGATCATCTGCGTCTTCTTCCCGTCTGTGATCATCTGCGGTCTATATCTTCTCTACCTGCCAAAATTCAAGTTCAACCGGAGTAGTTCTTCCGAAAATCGAAACATTTACCTTTATTTTACCTTTATCCTGCTGAATCTCTTCAACCACACCGTTAAAATTAAGAAAAGCTCCTTCGATTACTCTTATACTTTCGCCTTTCTCAAAAGTAACCTTTGGGGCAGGTTTTTCTTTACTTTCCTTAGCTTTGGCTAAAATTTTATCAACTTCTTCTTGTGGTATGGGGCTAGGCTTGCGCCTCGGCCCGATAAAAGTAGTAATGCCTGGCGTGTTTTTTACAAAAAGCCAGGTATCGTCATTCATTTCCATTTCTACCAAAATATACCCGGGGAAAAATTTTCTTTCCAGAATTTTTTTCTTGCCGAGCTTTACTTCGGTAACCTGTTCTTTTGGAATAATAACATTAGCGATTAAAGACTCGTATTTATGAGCCTTAATCCTCGCTTCCAGATTTATCTTGGCCTTTTCTTCGGCACCACTTAAAGTATGTAATATATACCAGCGCATCATCCTTGTAATAACGAATGCATTAATTTAGATAAGCCTAAATCCAGGAGTGCTATATATATAGTAAGAAACGCAAGCACGCAAATTACCACAATCACAGCACCTTTTAATTCAGCTTTACTGGACCAATTTACTTTTTTAAGCTCTTCTCTTATTTCTCTAAAAAATTGAGGAATTTTTTTAAACTTACTAAACATATTTTTTAAAAATGGGGCTTTTTATCGTCACAAATGGGGCGATCTCTCCTATTTGATCAAACAAGGAATTGTTTCTACCGTTAGCGGATAGTCTTAAGCGGGTATACGCTTATAACTGCATATGCTCTTCGGTAAAATCAAAACTTCTTCAAACACATCCAACGTTTGACACCAAACTGCCACCTCATCCTCTTCTGCAAGCTTAGCTTTCAGGCTAGCTTAAAGCAGGCGAGGCAGGAGTTGTATGTGTTCTTCGACGAAGTCGAAGCTTCTTCAAACACATCCAACGTTTGACACCAAACTGCCACCTCATCCTCTTCTGCAAGCTTAGCTTTCAGGCTAGCTTAAAGCAGGCGAGGCAGGAGTTGAACCTGCAACCCCCGGTTTTGGAGACCGATGCTCTAGCCAATTGAGCTACTCGCCTTTAAACGCGAATTCACGCAAATCAAACGCTAATTTTCGCGAATTTGGAGCATCATAAATTAATCTCAAATCTCAATGAACTAGATGAAAACAATTTTACGATTCGCGAATATTCGCGTTAGATTCGCGAATATTCGCGTCTAAGCTTTTGTCTCTTTGTGTTCCGTATGCTTGCGACAAAAACGGCAAAACTTACTTATGTTAAGTTTCTCTGGGTGTTTTCTTTTGTTTTTAGTGATGTAATAATTGTTGCGCTTGCAACTTGTACATTCCAGGGCGATTAGTTCTCTCATAGCAGTTTACAGGCTAAAAAAGGTAAAAAAGATTAAAAAATCCCCGTTCTACTTTGTAGTTAAATTATTTATTTGATTGTTCGCTTAGCCCACGACCGGAATCGAACCGGTGACCTTATCCTTACCAAGGATACGCTCTACCAACTGAGCTACATGGGCATTCCCTTAGGTTTATTAAGGGAATTTTGCCGAAGAATCGTCTCGGCACAAGATTTTAAGATTATATTATAAAAGATATATTTGTCAAGAAAAATATATATATATTTTTAAAAAAACGACCCCAGCGCAATTAAGCACCATTAAGCCCCTAATTGCGCTGGGGTCTGTTAGCTTTCTTGAGATAGTTATTTTTTACTTTTTACTTTATCGATAAAATCTTCAACGTATTTGGCGACCAAATCCTTACAGCCCAAGCCAAATGCAAGTGCGATGCCTAGACCCAAAGAACCAAGAATTACCGCTATGATTATGCTTACGGTTGAATGAATTGTTAAAGTAGCAATCTTAAGCTGTTCAAGGGCAATAGCAACGGCAAAAGCTATTATCGTAATCTGCACTATTCTTCCAAAAAGCGAGCCTTGTTCTACTCCGGCATTTGCTGAAGCAGTTTTAACCACACTGCTTAGAATCGTTGCGGCAAACATTCCAAGAAGTAAAACAAATATCGCTGCGACAATATTAGGTACGTATAAAATAACTTTATCCAACAAACTTGCTGCCTGTTTCAATCCTGCCGCATCAGCAGCTACAAAAAGAGCGACAAATATAATAATCCAATAACCTATCATGGCTATCAACTCTGAAGCAGCTATGTTGATACCGCCCTTAAGCAGAAGATTATTCAAATTAATCTTTTCTGCAAGTTCATCTACTTTTATTGCCTTGAGCGCCTTCGCAAGTATGCTTTTGACGATTTTTGCGATAATCCAGCCTACAAGAAGAACTAGCACAACCGCGGCAAGGCTTACAAAAATACTGCTTATTTTCGCAAGTATCACTTTAGCCGGTTCTAGATATACTATCTGTAAATCCATGCACACCTCCTTTTTCAGCAAACGGAAAACTTATGGAATACATAACCATAAGCCTAATCCGTTAAGGTATTTTACTTTGCTTGTTTTATTTTACGGCCTAAATCTTTTCTAGCATTAAGCCAGTTCTTACGTAATTCTACAAGCTGATTATAGACGTCTTTTCTGTCGGCGAAATACTTTTTGGCGCCTTCATTTAATGCTGCTTTGATGGTTTTATCCTTAGGACTCTGCTTGGCTTGAGCATAGAGGGCGGCTCTTTCGTTATGCCAAGCAATCCGCATCACCCTAATCTGGTCATGCAATTTATCACGTTTTAATGTAAAATCTTTTCTTGCCTGAGTTAACTGCCCCTCAAGTCCCCTTTTAGCAGGAGATACATTTCCAGCAAACACATAAGTACCGGATGAAAAAAGAAAAACAGAAATAAGGAAAATAACTAAAAAACCTCTAGAACGCATAACTCACCTCCTAAAAGTAATTATACGTTAATATATTATAATATCAATGATTTTTTAGAAAATTTACTGACAATAACCTCTTGCCTTCGGTATGCTAAACCGGTGCATCGGAGCTAAATATACGGTTGAATAAATTTTTCTAGCTCTCTCTTGTTTAGCGTACCGACCTTTTTGGACATAACTTTGCCATCTTTAAAAAGAAGCAAAGTTGGTATGCTCATCACCGTAAATGACGTAGCAACATCTGAGGCTTCATCGACATTTAACTTGCATATTTTTATTTTTCCGTGATATTCTTTTGCAACTTCTTCAATGAAAGGAGCAATCATCTGGCATGGGCCGCACCATGGCGCCCAAAAATCAACAAGCACAGCGACATTAGATTTAATGACTTCTTTGTCGAAGTTATGACTAGTTAGTTTTACTTCCATAATACTCCTTTCTTTTTATAAATTTTATTTTGTGTTGCGTTTATATTATATGAATTTTTTTCTCCGGGTCAAGAGAAAAGACCGGAATTTACAATTATTGATGCTCGATTTTTTATATTTGGTTTCTTAACTTTACCTGCTTATCCAATCTATAATTTCACCATCAACTAATACGAAAGTTACAGTATCAGCAGGATCTTCTGTCTGCCAATTTGCTAATGTAAAATATTCTTCGTTGTCCTCTGTATTATAATCGACCAAATCTTCGCTTTTAAATCCCAGATCTTTAAGTACCTGCGGAATATCGATATCGACAGCATACAAATTAAATACTAAAAATACCGATAGTATTACAGCTATAAAAATTTTCTTCATCCCTATCCTCCTTCAATAAGTAGATAACTTGTAGCAGCTCAAAGGGTGAACACAAGTTATGGCGAAGCGTCTACGAATTTGATTTTAACTCTTTTCTTAAATTCTTTCAAGAGTTTTCCGTGTAGTTTCATTAGAAAAATAAACTTTTAATAATTTGCATAAAAAATAACGAGGATTGGTTGTAGGCGAGACTAAATGTTGCTAAGGCAATGGTGTTCTGCTTCGCCAGTAGCACATTTAACTGCGGGTCTGGCTTCGCAGGAACTATTCCTTCGAAGCCCTACCAGCGGTTCAAGTCAGCAAAGGGCGAAGAAGAATGGTGTTCTGCTTCGCCAGTAGCACATTTAACTGCGGGTCTGGCTTCGCAGGAACTATTCCTTCGAAGCCCTACCAGCGGTTCAAGTCAGCAAAGGGCGAAGAAGAATGGTGTTCTGCTTCGCCA
>JALOCC010000047.1 GCA_023227945.1 Candidatus Omnitrophota bacterium | reverse complement strand
CTATCCGTGTGGGTAAATTTCCCACCAGAAATATTAAAACCGCTAACATTAAAACTATAATTATGGAAAAGAAAACCTGACGCATTTAACGTAACCTCCTTTCCCGCATGCGGAAAAACTTAAATAAGGTACGGTTATAGGGGATATCGCAGCGAATATCTACATTATCTACTCCCAACCTATCAAATGTTTTCTTGCGTTCGCTTGTTATCCTTAAGGCGTTCTCCCGGAAATTCCGGCGCAAGGCTTCATTTGAGGTATCAAGATTAAATGTCTTGCCGGTTTCTGGATCATCAAACTGAGCCATACCTATATTAGGCAAATCCAACTCCTTAGGGTCAGTTATGGTAATGCTCACCAGGTCATGGCGCTTGTTGGCAATGGAAAGCGGCTTCTCGAAGTTAGCATCGTAGAAATCGGAGACGATAAAAGTAACTGTGCTGCGCTTGCACATCTTATTAAGATATTCTAAGGCCGCGGGTATATCTGTTTTTCTGCCTTGCGGGTTAAAATACAATGCCTCTCTTATGATGCGCAAAACATGGCTAATCCCTTTTTTGGCTGGGACGAATTTCTCGATTTTATCAGTAAAAATAATCAGCCCTACTTTATCGTTATTACGGATTGCCGAAAAAGCCAAGACCGAGCAAATCTCCGCGGCAATCTGCCTTTTTAGTTTATTGACTGTGCCGAAATAGGAAGAGCCAGACAAGTCCAGCAACAACATTACCGTCAATTCTCTTTCTTCCATAAACTTTTTGATATAGGGATGACCCATGCGCGCAGTCACGTTCCAGTCAATTGAGCGTATTTCATCGCCTACTTGATACTCCCTTACCTCATCAAACTCCATGCCCCTACCTTTAAACACGCTCTGGTATTGTCCGGAGAATACATCAGTAACCATGCGCGAGGTAGTTATCTGGATGCGTCTTATCTCTCGTAAAACTTCTTTGGGAATCATTTAAGGAACCTCAACCTCATCAAATATTCTCTTGATAATATCTTCGGATGTCTTTTCTTCTGCTTCTGCCTCATAACTAACAATCACCCTGTGCCTTAAGATATCAGGGCCGATGGACTTAACATCCTGAGGAGTAACGTAACCCCTGCCTTGAATAAAGGCATAGGCCTTTGAGGCAAGGGTTAAATAAATGCTTGCGCGGGGCGAGGCGCCATATTGGATTAAGCTGGTTAAATCCTGCAGTTTATATTTGGCTGGCTCTCTGGTCGCAAACACAATATCAAGGATGTATTTCTCAAGCTTCTCATCCATATAAATCTCATTGACTACTTTGCGGGCGCGCTTGATATCGTCAGGCCCAACCACAGGAGAAACTTTTATCTCCTTATCGGTTACACTCATTTCTTTTAGAATCTTGTGCTCTTCGTCTTTATTCGGATAGGTGATGTTGATTTTTAGCATAAACCTATCAACTTGAGCTTCGGGTAAAGGATATGTCCCCTCCTGTTCTATAGGGTTCTGCGTAGCCATCACCAAAAACGGCTCATCTAATTTAAAAGTATTCTCGCCGATAGTGACCTGCCTCTCCTGCATTGCCTCTAAGAGCGCACTCTGTACTTTTGCCGGGGCACGGTTAATCTCATCAGCCAAAATTATGTTTGCAAAAATAGGGCCTTTTTTAGTAGAAAAAGCGCAGCTGCGGGGGTCATAAATAAGCGTGCCGATTAAGTCCGCAGGCAAAAGATCAGGCGTAAATTGAATTCTCTGGAATTTAACATTTATTGCGCCAGCGAGGGTCCTTACGGAAAGTGTTTTGGCAAGACCCGGCACTCCCTCAACAAGCACATGGCCATTAGCTAAAAGCCCGACTAAAAGCCGCTCAATTAAATATTTTTGCCCAACAATAACTTTCTCTATCTCCTGCTTTAGACTTATGACAAAACTGCTCTCCTGCTTTACTTTCTCATTAATTGCAGTTACACCTGTATAGTTCATATTTTGACCTCCTTTTTTAACTCAGCAATTCTATTTTTAATAAATTCGCTACCTTTCTCAATATCATCTTTATAAGCAGGGTTATAAACCCCATTAAGAGAAAATTTTCCTCCAATTATAACGCAAATTTTAGGCCATTTCAAAAAATTATTCTCTCCCTTAAATGCTTTATAAGTGCCATCTATATATAAAGGGATAATGGGAGCTTTAGATTTAATTCCTATATAAGCGGCTCCAGAAAGAAAGGGATTTAATTCTCCGTTCCTTGATAATTTACCCTCGGGAAATACGCCGATAATCCGGTTTTGGCTTAAAAGATTCGTAGCCTGTTTAAGTGCTTCTCTATTATTGCCTTTACCCGGCTCTACTTTAAAAAAAGGGACTCGTTTGGCAAAAAAAGAGAAAGGTTTAATGCGAAAAACCCAGCTTGCTACTAACCAATGGATTATGCGGTTTGTGCAACAGGTGACTACGAATGGATCAAGTAGGCTGAAGTGATTGGCTACTAATATGGCGGGACCATTTTGAGGTATATTTCCCTTTCCTTTTATTTCTAATCGGAAAAATAATTTTAATATTACAAAAAATAAGCCTTGAGAAACCCTGTAAATGCATTTACTAATGTCCATATATTGAATTTACTCGCCCTTTATTTCTAAAGACGGCCTTTTTGTTTCCTTGCGCGTACCGACTGATTCGTGGCATTTGGCGCAGCGATAATCGTATAGTTCGCCATCAGGTAATACCAAAAGCAGTGTTTCTTGCACCGGCATTGACCTGCCGCAATTGTTGCAATACAAATGCGTGGCAGTCATTTTTTCAAACTGCCTGGCTTGTTCCTCTTCTCTATCGTCCCACATCCTTTATTCTTTCAATCATGGCATTCTACAAAACACCAATTTCTACTTTGGAGAAATATCTTTCCTAAACCTGGAAATTGATGCGGGCGGCAGCCATGCCGACATCCCCACAGTACTAGCCTGTCCAGAAAGGTCCGCCATAATTTCAATCAGAGATAATCTCTTATCCCGCTTTAAGCCGAGCTGCTTTCTCATTTCTTCTTTCTTTATAATTTTGCTTTCCGTATCTATTTTTAAGAATGAGTTGTTCGGAATATTCTTTTTTAGGCACAGTTACCATTAGATACGAGATGTATTTATTCACCAGAGTATCGATAATCTTATTTTTTCCACCAATCCGCATCATCGTCCTCCTCCTCAAACTTGTTAAAATCAGGAGGTAGAATGATATTGAAATGGAGAAAAAGGTACGAAGGAATATCTCCGAAACCTTTAAATTTTTTAAGGTCTTTCAAATCCTTGGGCAAGTTATCGCCTATATCCGGCATGTATTCCTTTAAAATCTTCTGCATCTTACGCAAAATTTCTTCGTGTGGTTCACGGCCCAATGGCAAAGTAGGTAATTTTTTGCTGCACTTTTTACAGTAGAATTCTAAATCCCCGCACTGCGTGCACTCTGCAACAAAAAATTTCTTTAATATGAATTTCTGTTTGCATTTAGCGCAATGCAACTTTTCCTGGCAAGCATTACAGATAGTTACTTTCTTAAGAGATGTTGTTCTAAAAACCAAAGGACTATCGGAAAAATACATTTTGCCACAAATCTTACATTCTATGGGTAAACCTGACTGCGATGGGATACCTTCTATTCGCTTACCTATATATTTATGTTTTCTGCACTTCAAATCTTTTTTCATCTCTATTTACCTCCAATAAAGTGAGGCTTA
Organism: Candidatus Omnitrophota bacterium; assembly: GCA_023227945.1. GTDB lineage: Bacteria > Omnitrophota > Gorgyraeia > Duberdicusellales > 4484-171 > JAJYOP01. Next base: position 11,814 of record JALOCC010000047.1, on the reverse strand, counting down.
TTTAGTCCCAGCCACCATATTCTTCGTACATATAATCATCGATTTCTCCAGCTATTTTTACTTGAACAGGAGAAGTTTGAGTAATCTCCAATTTAGTAAAGCACGAAGGGCATTCTAGGTTATCTTTGACGTTACAGTTAGCTGGGGAATTAAAAATTTTCTCGCAACAAGGACACCTAATCTTTCCATTCATAGGCATAATTCACTATCTAGTACTTAGTCTTTGCTTCCTAATACAACCAGCTCTGCCAGCCTTTTTCGTGGCGTAACATAAGCTTCGCATTCCTTGCATAAAATTATTTTTTTGTTCTTAGCAACCTTTGTTTCTGAGATCGGCTCGATTGCCTTAATAATCCCCCAGGCCCATTTGGTTTTGATAAAATCCTCCCGGGCTTCAATAAGTTGAATGATATAATTCTCTATCTCTGTTTTTTGTTTGTTAAGCGCCTGGCAACACGGATTTTCTTTATTGGGGCTATCCCTCGTTACAATTTTTGGCTTTCTTCCCATTGTGGTTTTGATTTATCCTTTATAAAATATCTTCCGCAAAAATAATCTTTCGGATCAATGCCTTTTTCTAAAAGCTTAAGCCGCCTGCGGCGCCTCTTTAATTTTTGCCTGAATTTAATCTGTAACTGTTTCTTAGAGCTCATACCTTATCCATCTCAAAAAGGTCCTGGCCGCACCAGCGGCATTTCTTTTCTTCTTCAGCATAACCGTCGGTCATGAGGCATTTACGACAACGATAATTACCATTTGAGTGTTTCAACGCACCATATTCCTTCTGCAATGCTATAATATCTATGTTTTTAAGTATATTTTCTTGCATGGTTATTTATTTCTCTTTCAATCTGATTTTTTCTTCAGCTTTAGCGATAAAGGGCTGCCACCATTAATAATGACAGCAGCCCTCTATTTTTAACCTTTAGTTGCGATTAATACTCACCGTGCGGAGATGGCGGCATAGGCGGCATCTTTTCTTTTTCCGGAAGCTCACACACCACTGCTTCAGTAGTGAGCATTAGCCCGGCGATGCTTGAAGAATTCTGTATGGCAAGCCTCACCACTTTTACCGGATCAATTACTCCCGCCTTAATTAAATCGGTATATTCGCCTGTTTCAGCGTTATAGCCTAAAGCGCCTTTTTCGTCCTTGACCTTTTGTGCTACTACTACGCCTTCCACGCCGGCGTTTTGCGCAATCTGCCTAATTGGTTCCTCAAGGGCACGCCTGACAATATCAGCCCCGATTTTTTCATCACCTTCGAGTTTAAGGGCTTCTACGCGAGGAATTGTCCTTAAAAGCGCGACGCCACCTCCGGGAACAACGCCCTCTTCAACTGCTGCCCTTGTAGCATGGAGCGCATCTTCCACGCGCGCCTTCTTTTCTTTCATCTCGGTCTCTGTAGCAGCGCCTACATTAACTACTGCTACTCCGCCTGAAAGTTTTGCCAGACGCTCCTGGAGTTTTTCCCGGTCATAATCAGAATCGGTTTTGTCAATTTCCTTCTTTATCTGCTCGATTCTTCCTTTAATATCTGAGGTTTTTCCTGCACCCTCGATTATGGTGGTATTTTCTTTATCCACTTTGATTCTTTTGGCTTTACCTAAATCAGACATCTGGATATTTTCTAATTTTATCCCTAAGTCTTCGGCAATTGCCCTGCCGCCGGTGAGAATAGCAATGTCTTCCAGCATTGCCTTACGCCTATCGCCGTAACCCGGGGCCTTTACTGCGCAGACATTAATTGTCCCTCTGATTTTGTTGACTACCAAAGTGGCTAAAGCCTCGCCCTCAACTTCTTCCGAAATAATGAATAGGGGTTTGCCTTGCTGAGCAGTTTTTTCCAGTAATGGAATAATGTCTTTTACTGCCGATATTTTTTTCTCAAATATTAAAATATACGGCTCTTCTAAGACACACTCCATTCTTTCAGCATCGGTGACAAAGTAAGGAGAAAGATACCCTTGGTCAAACTGCATACCCTCAACCACTTCAAGGGTTGTGGCCATGGATTTTGCTTCTTCTACTGTAACCACGCCATCCTTGCCTACTTTTTCCATAGCGTCTGCCAGGAGATTGCCGATAGTTTCGTCACCGTTAGCGGAAATTGTGGCAATTTGGGCAGTTTCTTTCTTTTCCTTAACTGTCTTGGCCATCCGCTTTAGCTCATCTACGACCACTTCAACTGCCTTATCAATGCCTCTTTTAAGCCCCATTGGGCTGGCACCGGCAGTGACGTTTTTCATGCCCTCTTTATATATAGAGTGGGCTAAAAGCGTAGCTGTGGTAGTACCGTCACCAGCAGTGTCAGAGGTTTTCTCAGCCACTTCTTTTACCATTTCAGCGCCCATATTCTCATATGGGTCTTCCAGCTCAACCTCCTTTGCTACCGTAACGCCATCTTTGGTAATGGTCGGTGAACCAAATTTCTTATCCAAAACCACGTTACGGCCTTTAGGACCCAAAGTCACTACTACCGCCTTTGATAACTGTTCAACTCCTTTTAATATCTTTTGCCTGGCTTCTTCGCCAAAAGAAAGTTGTTTTGCCATATTGAATTCACCTCTCTTTCCCTTTAATCAGTAATTATTGCTAAAACATCCTCTTCCTTAATAATCAGATGCTCTTCGTCCTCTAATTTTATTTCTGTGCCGGAATATTTCCCATAAAGGATTTTATCTCCGGGCTTAACTTCTAATGGTTGAACCTTGCCGTCATCCAAGACTTTTCCCTTACCTACTGCCACAACTCTTCCCTCTTGCGGCTTCTCCTTAGCAGTATCCGGCAGGATAATCCCTCCTTTGGTTTTCTCCTCAGCTTCCAAAGGTTTGACTAGAATCCTGTCTCCTAATGGCGTAATCTGCATAGACACCTCCTCCTTTCCTTGAACATTCTGTTGTGTTATCTCTGATTTCACTTCCTGCTTTTCCTCAACGGGCCTTTCCTTTAGAGTTTTTGTTCGTGCTAAAGGTTTCTTTTTAGCGACAGTTTTTCGTTTCTTCATAGCAAAGATTAGTCACCTCCTCTACAATGAATGAAAAAATAAGATTTAAGTTTTCTTTGTATTATTTATTTTACTTCGACTTTAATATTACGGTATCGTGAGCCTTTCTTTTTGGGAAGAATAAGCTCTAATACCCCGTCCTTATATGTTGCTTTTACTCTGCGGTCATCAACTTCTGCCGGAAGAGTAACCATGCGGTTAAAGCTGCCATAAAATCTTTCTGAACGCACACAATCCTTTTCTTTAATCTCTTGCACGTGTTTCTTTTCTCCCTTAATAACCAGGGTGTTACCATACACTGAAATATCAAAATCTTTCTTTTCCATGCCTGGGATATCCGCCTTAACCATTACCTTATCTTTGAGATCGTGGATATCCACTTCAGGGCCCCACCCTTTAAACATCATCTGTCCTTTTTTCTCGGGAAACCGGGCAAGCGAGGAACTAAAAAGGCTGTTCATGCGTTCCTGAAGTTGCTCAATTTCAGAGAATGGATCCCATAAACGGTCTAATGGTTTCCAAGGAACTAAGTCCATACAAATCACCTCCCCCTACTCTGTTAATCTTGGCACTTTGCCTCTTAGACTGCTAATTTACAATGAAAAAAAATTTACCCTTTGCGATGAAGCTTTTTTTCTAACTCTAAAACAACTTTTAAGCCGGTAATTTTTACCTTCTTTTCCTTCATTAGGTACCAGACGTGTTTTAGTCTATTAAGTTCATTCTTAGAATAGAGGCGCATTTTATCTTTTTTACGCAGCGGAGAAACAATTCCTTCCTTATCAATTCTCTTGAGAGCCCACACCGGAATACCCAAGAGCCGAGAAACAACAGTGGCGGGCATAATCGGTTCATCAAACTTAATCGCGAATTCTTCATTATAAAGTACTGGCTTCATCTTTTTCACAGTAAATTATATACTACAACTTATTTTTCTTGTCAAGTCTTTTTTAGAACATTTTTGTCCGATTATCGGACAATTTTATAGTGAAGCGCCGCTTAATTACAAAACATTCTCTATTGCTTATCCGTCAACCAAATGTCTTTTATTTCTTCAAACAAGGCAGGATTGTCAAAGTCGGCGGGAAGCACTTCTTGTTGCGGTTTTCCAAAAAGATAATCTCCTTCCTTATAAAACCCCGCTGCTATTAATTCTGAACAAATAAATCTTTTGTTACTGCTAAAGAATCTATGCAGGACTAAACCAAGCTTGCCACAGATTATAGATAATGGAAACCAAAAGAACTCCAACGCATCATACGGCAAGTTATTCATCGTAGCCCACCAGAGAGCTACTTTGTAGCGCTTATGTTCCTTTTGACCCTTTCTTCGCATAACTTTAATCTCAATGCCTCTATCAACATATTCTTTCTGTAGATTTACTACTCTTGATCTCGGCACTGCTGCCTCTACCGTGTCATAACCGCCGATGCTTCCGGCCACATGTGTCCATTTAGCACTATCACCGTATCCGGTTTTGCGCTGAAACACTTCAATAGCAGGTTTATGCGTAGCTGCCAAAATTACATAGCCGATTTTCAGTGCATCTGCATTAAGAGTAGGCATAACTCTTTCCTCACCACCTAAACCCCAGTCCGGCGACTATGGATACTTCTTTACGCGAGCCTAACGCTTGGATAAAAGCTTCTCCCTGGCCTTCAAGGATATTCCTTGAGAGTTTAACATCTATCCCCAAATCTTCACCTAGTTTATTTTCTAACCTCACCTCAAGCCTGGAATTCTTATCCATCTTTGCCCACCCACCTAGGACAATACTGCGGATTTGGCCTTCTGCACAGGGCATCTCAAATAACAAACCCAGGTTCTTATCTACCTTCCAGTTACCAAAAAGGGTAATGGTTTTTTTGCTTGGAGCTGCTCCTACGCCTAACTCATACTGCAATCCTCTTTCTGCGGGTTTGCCTACGCTTACTTGAAAGTCAAATCCTGAATTTATTTCTTTGTTTAAAACATAGATGAGCCTATTTTTACCGATGATATCCCAATGTCCCTTGAAGGTGATGGCTTGGGTTATCCTTTCCCGTTTTCCCCGTCCTTTTTTCTCATAAGTATAGATGATCTGGTTTTGGTTATTTACCTCCCAACCGCCCTGTAAGGTGATTCTATCAGCAGGGCCTGATTCTTTCTCTACCTTGAAGGTCAACCGGTTATATTCGTCTGCCTGCCATCTACCGCCTAGATTCACAATATAGATATGATCGTTACCATCGCTATCTTTGGAAGTAAGGGAAAAAGTCAACTTATTGTATTTGGCATCTATCAGCTCACTTTCCAGTGTTAATTTATTCCCGGCAATCTGGTTACCCCACTTGTCCAAAGTTAACACCAGATTATGCTCATCATCTAAGGCCCATTTTCCGCGAAGTTTTAGCTGTTGAGGAGTATCTATTCCTTGCGATTTCTTGACGTTATAGCTAAGAGTATTGTCCTCACCTATCTCAAATTCTCCGTCAAGGACGGTCCTAAATCCGCGCACATCAGACTTTTTGCCTGTCTTTTCACAAACCAGCTGATTGTGTGGATCTACTTCGTATCTTATCTTGGTTTTTTTCATGTCGTCTTAAACCGCCCTGCACTGCTTTCTGTTTATTCTGCCCTTCCTATTATCCGCGTTACATAAATATATGTCCTTTTGGGGTTATCAATATTTTTCTGGCTCACTATATCAAAAACCCTTTTTATTTCTTTTTCTCCATATTGCTTTGTCTTTAAGATTATATCTTCTATCACTTCGGGATTATTTTCTTCAAAGACTATCTCTGCATATTTTCTTGCCTTAGCATATTCCGCTTTACCGTATTTCTCTTCTAAAGCTTTCAGCCTAGACAAACATTCCTTCGGGTCATAGAGTTTTAGAATCTTATACATCTTGGGCCTTCTCTGCTCATAGAGCTTACCGGATAACTCATCATATTTTACTTCAAGTAAGTTTTTACGCCTTAATTCCCCCATCCCCTTATTGATAATATCCTGGCCGATATCGCCGAATTGCTTGGTTATCGTGGAAACACTTTTTGACCAGAACGGCTTTATATCGCTTACATCTGTATTGGCAAGATTTATCAGATAACAGAATTTCGCCCTTAAAGATAATCTCCTATTCCAGCTAAAATTAAAATAATCTTCCGGAAGCTCAAAATATCCCGCAGAAGGCGGGACACCGGCCTCTCCAATAATGCCGGGTGCTTGCTCATCCGGTATCGTATATATCCCCTTATCTTCATCATAATTTAATAGCGTTATTGTTGCTTCCTTCGCGTAACGAGGCTCAAATTTAAGTAATTTATATTTTTCTTCTAATTTCCTGAATATTTTTATAATCTGCCTTCTGTAATTTTCGCTAGTCCAGCCTTCATAAATCCCAAGATATTTGGCTAGGTCATCATAGAAAAGCGTTAATTTAGCTTGAGGATTACCGTCATATTTCCAAAGCAGGTATAAATAAATATCAAATGCCCGCTCATCCTGAAATTTTACCATCCCCGCCGCCAAATCCGGATTCTCCATAAACTCCCATCTAATCGGCACCGTTAGCCCAAGGGAATACAGATACTCGTCTATTTTAGTATCAATTTTGATAGTTTTTAAATAAGCTAAAATCTCTCCTGCTAATTCCTGCGAATTGACCAAAACATCCGTTTCAATGCTGTTGTCAAATGCCGATTCCGTCCAGTTTGTGCTCCCTAAAATGACTATTTTTTTGTCTATAATCACGGTTTTGGCATGAGCGTATCTTGCCGGCTCATCATAATTGACTTTTATACCAGCATCTTTGAGCCGCTTATAAGCCCGGGTGCTTTTAATTTGGCTTTCCCAATCTCCGGCGTGCCTGCGCTGCACAAAGTCAACATTCTGATCCAAGATAACCTCTACCTCAATCCCTCTATTCTTTGCCGCTATAAGTTCATTAATGAGCTGGTTTGGCTTTGAATCTGGCTTAGACAAAGTTGACTCTATGGTAAACATCACCACATAAATTGACTTCTCCGCCCTGGAGAGTGCCTCTTTTACCGCAGGAAAGTACTTAGTGCCGCTAATATCCGTCACCTGGGCTTGATAACAAAAAGCCCTTGCCGATATTCCAAATATAGCAAGGGCTATTATAAAAACTATTGAATATTTTTTCACCTTGGCAAAATTATCCTTCTTCTACTTCTATGCTTATGTTTTTTACTCGCGGCAGTTCTTTCTTCTCTGTTTCGTTAATCACATACTGCCACTCATCATAATCAAATGCCACCGCGTAACAACGTGTGATTTCTTTTCCATCAAACTTAACTAAAAATCCACCTTCGGCCATAGAAAGACCTCCTACTTGCAAATCTTGGAATTACTTAAAATTATTATCAAGAAATTCCTTTGGAGTATTAAATGCTGTCAAAAATAGAGGAGTCCCTGCAAAAGATAAAGGCGAAACAGGTCCTATAGTCATAAAGGTATATTTCCTTGAAGTGATATCAAAAGCACTATGTGGATCTCTAAATGTTTGGTAAAGTTTAAGTGCATTTTGGTCGCCACCTATAAGCTCCTTCAAAGCCATAAATTCAGTTCCTAGCCCCAAACCAAACCCAAAGAAAAATATTCTTAGCTGCCCGATAATTTCTCTATGTAAACTTGATAACGTCTGGCTAATAAACATCCACCCTAAGCCGTATTTCCTGGTAGTTCTTACGGCATCTAAAAGGGCAGCTCTTACGCTTTCTTGTTTTTCATTTTCTAACTCTTCTCTAGGTGCAAGCCTATGAGCTTCATCTAAGATCACTAAGGTATTCAAAAATCTATTTTCCAAATAGGCATTTTCAGCTGAATATGTCAAACCATCTAATAATCTTTTAATAACCAAAGCCTGAATAGTATCATTCCAAAATAAACCAGCAGCAGCAGCCATTTCTTTAGATAAGTCTATTACTACAACAGGACGTTGAGGATTAGTAATGTCAAAAGTCTGTTGTATAAGACCATCTACAGTAATAGCGCCACTCCTATTTTTTCTAAATAATTCCGTAATTGGTCCCCAAAAACTTGTGAAGAATTCTCCCTGATCAGCCTGTTGGTAGACGGAATTAAATCGATCCCTTGACTGTTGAGTTCTATAAAATATTGTTTGGACATTCTGATCACCAAGAATCTGCCAAGCAGCATCAAAAGATGCCCGTTCATGTAGGTTCGATAGGGTAATTTGTGCTCTCTGTAAGCGTTCTGCCAAAACTTCAGAGGCGATTCTTCTATTTTCTCCTTTCGGTACTGATAATCTCTCAAAAAAAGGAGATTCATAAATAATTTCACTAAAAAGATCCCATCTATCTAGAACTAATTCTTTCACGCTTTTGATTACAACTCTTTTCTTTAACTTGGAGAGGATATCTGATAAATTCAAAGGAAACCCCTCCGCCCTTAATACACCCCGCGCATCTTTTGAGAATTCACCCTGGGGATCAATAACAAATACCGCCATATCAGAATATCTTGCATAGGCTAATAGTACCATTTTAGCTAAGACTGATTTACCTGAACCTGTTTTACCAAAGATACCAATATGATACGCTTCGCCTGCTCCATGCTGTCCCGTTCCGAAATGTTTAAACCACAATGGTAATTTCGGGGTAGAACCGTAGACGTGCCCTAAATAAAATATTTCATTACGATATCGTGCTAATAAAGCATCTAGAATTGGATCATTAACTAAATGAATAAATGTTCCAGTAGGAGGTATTGTTCCTAAGATACTAGGTTCAAATTTCTCATTTTCTCCGCTAAACACAGCACTTATCGTCATGTCTCCAAGATGGGTATCCTGTTGACCACTAACCGGGTTTACCTGTCCTCTTTGCCGTGCGAGAGATCTCATAGTCGGATCTTCCAACCAAATATTTCTTAATTGAACTTCGGTTATCTGACCTAATGCGTAATGGATTTTAGTATCTTGGGGGAATCGAAACAGGGCGAGTTCGCCAACTAGTTTTTTGCTTGCGGCTGTTCCTAGTATGTCTAAAGAAATTCCCACCGTAGATGACGGAGAGCCAATGGTGCCTATTTTTTCGGAGGACGCTATCAATTCTTCTATATTATTTTTCCCGCTCATATTACCTCCCCGTATCAGTTCTATAACCGTGCATATTGAAAAAAATCGATCCTATATCGTCTCCTTGATACAATTCAGTCATCCTGGTGGTAGCTGTCTGTCGTAAAGCAGGAATAACTGTACTAATGTGTTTTACCATACGATCTGCCATATAAAGCGGATAAGGCTCAAAAATTCCTGGAGTGCCACATTGATATTTTAACCCCTGCAACAAAACAGCTATTCTGGAGTTATTTGTAGCAATAGCTGAAGACATTTCTATTCTTAAAGCAGGCGTCCAATTCTGTGGTTTATAATACATAACATGAAGTTGCTTAACACAGTCCAATACCTCGTCTCTTAACTTTTGGAGTTCATCATCCTTGAAAGGAAGTGCAATATGCCAAGGTTGTGAGGGTGATTCTAACAAAACAGGAGCTATGAATTCACTTGGTTTGAGAATATTTGTTAAAATTGCTCGGTCATCATAATAAGATGGCCAATTAAATTGTTTGCCTAGCTCTCTCCTAGTTGTATATTTTGGCATGCTTACCCATATCTTATCTGTACGCACTGATTCTAAAACTATTTTGTATGAAACCAAAAAATCTCTAAATCTTTCTTTTATGAAATCTGTAATAATATTTTTACCTACTTCTGAAATTTTTGTAACGGCTTGGTTAATAAAAATCAACGGCGTAGTCAGAGAACCGTCAAGAAAAACAATATCATGGGGAGCTTTCACAGCAAGTTCTATTTCCATTGTCATCATGAGCCCGCGTAAAAGTGTACCAGTATTTGGATTATGCTCTAATGAAGTTACAAATGGCTTATGGTGTGGCTTAGGCCAATGTCTTTTTTCAGAAGGTGGAGTTAATCCTTCAATAGCAACTGCAGCACAAACAGCAAAATCATTCGCCAAGAGCTTCTCAACCGCATACGCACCATCACTTCCGCAAGTAGTCGGTATTCCTGGATATCCTAACTCAGCATCATTTCGCAGTATTTTCTCTTTTGTTATCTGGTCTCTTATACGCTCTTTGTTTCTCTGAATTTCATCAAAGACTTTGTATAATTCATCTCCCACTGCTTGGCTCTTAGAAAGCATTTCTTCTACCAAGGCTTCTGGCAATTCAGCAAATAGATATTGCTCGTTTTGCTCCATTATAGATCCTTCAACATTCTTTTTGTTTTACTAAAAAATACGTTTGTTTTAAAATTTTTCCATCTCAGTATTCTTTTCGCTCGAGGGATAGCCCATCTTTCTTTCCAATAATCTACCAATCTATTAAATGGCCTGTTATAAAAAATTGGCTTTTTCTTCTTTGAGATTACTTTTCTTAAGTTAAATGCGAGTGGAAAAAGATAAAATTCCCTTTTAATACCGTGGTATTCAAATTTTGGAAGTTTTAAATGGGCGAATCCAAGACTTATCAGTTTTAGCTTTCGCGATGGTCCATTCCCATAATGACGTTTAACATTTATTTTTTTTCTTTTTAAGAATTTGATTATCTTTTCGTATATATCATCGGGGATATGAAATGATCCTGATCCTTGCGTATACCCTAACGGCTTGGCTACAATGCTTTTCCTATATTTTAGTCGATTATATAAACTGCTTTTACCAAAAGCACTTGTTGTTGTAAGAAATAAAAGGTCTGGCTTAATCTTTCTTTTTTTAATTGTTGTAATATAATTTTTGTATTTTCTTTTATACGATTCTCTAATTTCATTAGATGTTAAAGCGAGAGCAACCATTTTACCTCCCAATAATTCATTATAAGGAGGTAAGGCGCCAACACGTTGAGCACTTAGTGATTTGTTTACCCAGATATCCAATTCATCTTTTGGTATAGCAAGTGTCTTATCCCGAACCGACATTTTAAGAACAGGACTCTGTAATGCAATTAGTCCGAATGGAGCATTATGTGCCGTATCCCATAACAGAAACCGTAACTGTCGGCCATAAGGATGCTGATAGGGCATATTCCACCAAACTAGATTCCACCATCTAAAAATAATCTCATCGATTGAGCCAGGATGGACTTCTCTCATTTCTAAAGAAATATTTTCAGGTATAATCTCACTCCCATTCTTGCAATATTCTTTAACTTTACTAATATTTTCGTTCAAAAAGTTTTTGTGGTGAGAAATTTGCTCAAGACGTGATTTTTGTTGCAGGCGCTTAAAAGTCCGCTTCCCATTGCCGGATGGTCTTACGTGTGGGTTTATTTTAAATCCTTGAAAGGCTAAAATCTTGATTATTTCTTTACGTAATTCTTCTTTTCTTATCTGCATTATTTCTTACGCTTTTATCAATTCATCTAGAGAAACTCCTAATGCTTTAGCTATCCCAGCCATAGTTTGAATTGTCGGATGCCTCGATTCGCCAGATTCAATCTTAACGACAGTAACAAACGAAACATTAGCAAGCCGCGCTAATTTCTCTTGAGATAAACCTTTTTTATTCCGTAATTCTCTTATTTTTTTAGCAAACATTCTCTTGACATTTATAACACTAATTTATATAATCTTATATATAAATAATTATTAATAGAACTAATTCTATAACTATAGATAGTTTACTACAAAATGAGACATTTTCAAACCATTTTCCGCCCCCTGACATCTTTTGATTTTTGTGTGTTCTCCTGCTTCGCCTTTGGCTTCGCAGGATTTCGCTAGGCTGATTTTTGATTGGTGCTCATTTTGAAGCAAAAAGGCA
>JALOCC010000046.1 GCA_023227945.1 Candidatus Omnitrophota bacterium | reverse complement strand
GCGATTAAAAATCACAAAGACCTGAAGTTAAGAATAGTAGTTGGAGCTTCAATGCTGCTTCCCAGATTTGGCGAAGCAGTTAATATTATGTTAAAGGATGGTTTTGTGATAGATGAAGAGATCAGGATAACTCTAGAAGGCGAAAATCCTATAACTATGGCTAAATCTACAGGGATAGGCTTACTGGAATTGCCAACGCTTCTTGAGAACCATAGGCCGGATGCGGTGGTTACTATAGCTGATAGATACGAAACGCTTGCAACGGCAGTAGCAGCTTCCTATATGAACATTCCGCTTGTGCACACGCAAGGAGGAGAGACATCCGGCTCTATTGACCATAATGTGCGTAACGCAATAACAAAACTTGCGCACATACATTTAGTAACTAATGCCAAGTGTGCATCGAGACTAAAAAAAATGGGCGAAAACCCTAAACGAATTTTCATCACCGGATGTCCTTCTGTGGACATAGCAAGCAAGGTAGGCAGTCAGCCCGATAGTTATATCAAAGATTATATTAAAAATCACAGCTTTCCTGTAGATACTAATCAACCGTTTTTATTGGTAGTGCAGCATCCTGTTACTACCGAATATCAAGATGCATCTTTCCAGATAGGCGAGACCATGAAGGCATTGATTAAACTTAAGATGCCAGTTATAGCTTTGTATCCTAATGTGGACGCCGGTTCTTATCATATGGTTAAAAAAATCCAGCATCTCGGTGTTGAAAAATTGCCGTTATTTTATTTCTACAAAAATTTTCCGCCGGAGGTATTTTTAGCCCTCCTAAAGAAATGTTCTTGTATCGTAGGTAATTCAAGCGCCGGCATACGTGAAAGCTCTTTCTACGGCACGCCGTCAGTAACTATCGGTTCGCGTCAGCGTACACGAGACAGGGCGGGCAACGTTACGGAAGTTGGCCACAGCGCAGGAGCTATCCAAAAAGCCATCCAAAAACAATTAGGACATGTCCGTTACAGCCCAAGCCATCTTTATGGTGATGGCAAGGCAGGTAAAAGAATTGCCGAGATACTTTCTAAATGTTCATTAGATATTGTGAAATAAATATGTTTTTAAAATTCCCATGCAGGCACTATGAGGATAGCTTAAGGCAAAATTTATACTTCCATAGCGCTAGTCCTGTGCTGGCGCGAATATACGAGTGCCATAGAAGCACACCCCAGGTAAATACCCTGATTTTCTTAATTCAAAAATGAGTTAAGATATTTATTATGAAGAATATAATTTTTGTAGCAAGATTGAATTCAAAAAATGCACTCTCTTTTATTAAATCATTAAGCAAGCAAAATTCCGCCAGTGTTATTGTTGCAACCGATCTGGTTTCTATTCAGATCTTATCAAAAGAAAAAATTCCATATAAACTAATAGAGAATATTATTAATACACAGGAGATGGCTTCTATAACCGAACGCGCCGTAAAATGGGCGCGCTGTTGGCATAAAATTGAGGGCATAGAACACCGGATAAAGATTTATGGTGTTAATGTGGGTGAGATTATCGAAATACCTTTTATTCTTAGATTATCGAGATTATTGGAATATACATCCATACTTGATAAACTTTGTAATCAATCAGAAGAATGTAAAATATTTATCGTAAATGACAGGTTTTTGGCAGAAATTATCAAAACCATAGTGCACAATATTAATTATGCAACGCGATTTAAAGTATTTACAAAAGAATATATCAGTCTTAATGATTTATATTCCAGAGCAAAGCAAATATGCAAGAAGACTGCGATTTATATAATATCATATTTATGGTGGCTTCGGCACGGACTAAACTTTTATGAAACCAACAAAGAAACATATTCAATTCTGCTTTTTGAGGCTTTAGATCGATTCGGTGATTTTACTTATAAATTACGGCAAAGTTTTAACTGTGTTTCTTTGTATCCAAGCTTTTCCTGGTTATATTTTTCGAAATCAAAAAAGACAGGCACCCACTATAGAACGCTAAGGCCAATATTATTTTGGGAATACTTATGGTTACGCCAAAAAGCAAAAGTTAAATTTCCACACATAAAAGAAATATTAAAAAATAACAATATATTTATTTTTAATAATACTTCGTTTGCTTCTGCCGTATTCGTTGAGCTTGGGAAATTATTTATTCATCAATTTCCTTGTTGTGCTGCCTACGCAAAAATATTTAAAAGAGATATTAGCAATTTCAGATTAGTTATAACCACCAACGATACAACTCCGATTGCAAAACTTATAGTCAAAATAGCTAAAGCAAAACGAGTACGCACGTTAGTTATCCAGCATGGTGTTACAACTGGCGGAGAAGTAGGGAAATTTAATAATAGTTCTTTTTTTGGTTTTGGATTCTTACCGCTTACCGCTGACGTTATGGCAATAGCCGGGAATATAAGTAAAGATTGGCTGGTTAGTAACGGCGTAATGCCCGATAAATTAAAAGTTACAGGCCTTTTACACTTAGATGAATATTTCAAAATGCAGGACGATAAAACCCGGACAAAACAATTGAAGGAAGATATATGTAAAAAATTTAATTTTAGTAATAAAATTCCTTTAATTTTATTCGTATCACAACATTCAGCAGGAAACAATAGGATTAGCGGATATCAGTTAACACCGGGAGAGACCTATAAGAATTTAGTCTGTATTGCCAAAGCGCTCAAGATTTACAATAAGAAAGCCAATCTTTTAGTAAAACTGCATCCTGTATTGCAAGAAGATGAATCGCTTTATCGCGATATATTAATTTCAGATGGTGCAGAAAATGCTAAGGTAACAAGGAAGTATCGGGTATCGAGTCTCGTCTTAGCCGCAGATTTAGTTATAACTTGCTGGTCTACAGTTGGAATGGATGCCATTTTTGCTAATAAGCCATTAATAACCCTAAATCTTAGCGGCACTTTCGATAAAATGCCATACGCAGAAAAAGGAGCAGCGATTGGCGTTGCTTCTGAAACCGAACTGAGCGTCGCAATTTCTAATTGTCTCAGCGGCAGTAGCACTTTTTATAAACTGGCGCAAGGAAGAGGTAAATTTAGCGAAGATTATAATACAATAGGATCAAAAACGGCAGCTGAAAATATCTTAGATTTAATTTATGAACTCCTGAATCCAAAGACATGTCAAACATTAAATTTGATCAATACAAAATAATTGGAGTCATACCGGCCAGGGGCGGTTCGAAAGGGATAAGGCACAAGAATATAGTCCCATTATATGGGAAACCCTTAATCGAATACACCATAGAGCAAGCATTAAAATCAAAGTTTCTTGATAGAATTATAGTTTCTACTGATAGTAAACGCATAGCAGAGGTTGCTAAGAAATTTTGTAAATTCGGTGTAGAAATATTTAAAAGACCAAAGTGTTTATCTCAGGATAGTACGCTTACCGTTGATGTGCTTAGATATCTGCTTAAGAATATCAAAAATAAAAATAATTATATGCCGGACATTGTTGTAACGCTTCAGCCCACCTCACCCTTTAGAAAATTCTCAACCATTGATAGAGCTATTATCAAATTAATTGAAGGTAAATACGATTCAATAATAACAATATGTAAAGCCGAACGCACTCCTTATAAGATGTATATTCTTAAGAAGGGTTTAATCAAGCCTCTTTTATGTGCTGGTAAATATATAGAAAAACCAAGGCAAATTATACCGAATGTTTTTCGTTCCACAGGAACGGTTTATGTCACAAAATCGAGCCTCATATTAAAACAAAAAAGAATTATTGGCAGAAAGTGTTCTTATATATTCGTTGACAGGCCGGAATCTTTTGATTTAGATGACAAATTTGATCTTAAAGTTGCCCGCTGTATTAAAAAAATAAATAGAATATGAAAATATTATTAACACGCCCGGCAGTAGAAACAAGGCCTGGTTTCAGGTTCCCGTTAGGCTTAGGGTATATTGCGGCAGTTCTCGTAAAAGCAGGCCACGAAGTAGATATTCTTGATTTAGATATGTTACGCCTAAGTAAAGATCAGGCAGAGGATGAAATTAAAAATTATAAATACGATATTTTTGGCCTTAGCAGTCTAACGGCTCAATATCGAGACATGAAATGGATGATTTCTATTTCAAAGAAATGGCATCCGGAAGCTCTTGTCGTAATCGGCGGCGCCGGGCCTTCATCTATGCCGGAATTTATGATAACACATACTAAAGCTGACATTGTTGTCCTGCGAGAGGGGGAAGAAACAATAATTGGTTTACTGACTGCCTTAGAAGAAAAAAAATCCTTAGATAACGTAAAAGGTATTTTATATAAAAAAGAAGATGGCAGCTTTGCGGTGACTTCCGTCCGAGAAAGAATCTCTAATTTAGATATAATACCTTTTCCTGAATGGAACTTATTTGATATGAAAGAATATTCTTCTCAAATTTCCTTCGCTTCCCGTAGAGGAGCAAAATCAATGGTGATGATTACTTCGCGCGGTTGCCCTTTTAACTGCGCTTTTTGCTTTAGAGACTTTGGCAGAAGAACAATCTTTCGTTCGGCAAGAAATGTTGTTGATGAAATAAAAAAATTAAAAGATAAATACGACATAGAGTATATTTCATTTCTTGATGAACTTTTTACCGCATCTGGCGAGAGAGTAAAAGAAATCTGCGATCGATTGATAGATGAGCGTATTAAAATTAAGTGGGATTGTAGAAGCAGGGTGGATTCGGTAGAAGAAGGCATTTTGAAAAAAATGAAAGCAGCAGGATGTGTATATATGAGTTATGGTATTGAATCTGCAAGCGATAAGATTTTAAAAAACATGGATAAGGGTATAAAAATAGATGAAATAAGAAAAGCTATTACAATTTCTCGAAAAGTCGGCATAAAAATTTCCGGAAGTTTCATGATTGGAATGACAGGCGAGACCGAAGAGACATTCCAGGCTACGGTAAACTTTATAAAAGAAATGAATATGCATAAAAACTACGGGTTTTTTTACACTACTCCTTTCCCCGGGACCAAATTATTTGAAGAGGCTATCGCAAAAAAACTTATACCTGATATTGAGCAATATATAATGGATTTGGGTGAAACTCATTTTAAACCATTTATAAATTTATCTAATTTGCCATTCGAGCGCTTAAGTGTTTTGAAAACAGAAGCCGATAAAGAAATAGAGAAAGATTATAAAAATAAAAATCCTTTTTGGCCATGGGTTTATTTAACTGAACGTTACCGGCTCTATGGTTTCCTGGGGTTATTTAAAAAAGTATTTAAAAAGATACGCAAAACATCCTGAAATGGAAAAATCAAAACTATATATTGTTGTGGCAATCGATACAGAAGGCCCGGCATCTTATGCTTTAGATAGTTGGGATAAGATAGATAAAATGATGAAACGCATTACATCCGATGATTTTAGATATGCACACACTGACAGTTACAGCGAAGGTTTACGATATAGTTATTTTGTAATGGACTGGACAGCTTTTAGCGAAAATCCAAATAAACGCGTATTTGGTTATAGCGCCATATACGAGCATTATTTAAGAGATTTATTCGCTGAAACCCCACTAAAAAAACATAAAGATGGCGTGTATTGGCACTATCACCATCCTTGCAAAGACGGTAAATGGCGTTATGGTGGTTGGAATGAGACCTGGGGTGATAATAATGAATACGAAAACCAAATAAACCATCTTATTATAGATAGACAATATTTTCCTAATATTTATAGGGCGGGAGGAACTATTGAGACTAACGAACAGTCGCAATGGCTTGAAGAATGGATTCCTTTTGATTTTTCTTCGCGAGGGCCGGAAAGCATATCCTTAAAATCAATTTTAAAAAAACTTAAAAATAACATATGCGGTAATAGCACGAAATATTTGTGGGATTGGTCAAGAGCGCCCAGGGATTGGATTTTTTATACGCCTTCCGCTGAAGATTATCAATTAAAAGGCACAATGGCAAGAAAGATTTTCCGCTGCGCAGGGATTAAGAGCGATGAGGATTGTGTAAATAGCAAGTATATCAAAGAAGCTTTTCTGTTTGCTTCTAAAAGAAAAGAGGCTTTATTTTCATTCTTTACGCACGATTTCTACGTGAACGCCGATCAGCAAATATACAATACTGCCAAACTCATAAAAAGTATAGCTAAAGATTTCGACACGGTTGAATACGCTTATTTAAATGCTTTGGACGCGGCACAAAAATGTCTTTGTTGCGAAGACAAGGGTTCTTTAGGGCTAACGGTGTCACTCGATAGCAAAATACTTATAGTAAAGTCAAACAAAAAGCTTTTTTCGAAACAACCGTGGCTTTCGGCTAAATTCATTGATTTAACTTATAAACACATTTTAATGCAGCAAAAAGAAGAAACACTCTGGACCGTTGATTTGCCCTTGGATAAAATAGAAATTTTAGGTGTAGGCGCTTGCGATAAGGTTGGTAATTCTACCGTGACTTTAACGAGGATTTTATAAAATGAATTTAGAGAAAACCAACAATGGAGCAAAGTGCATAAGGGTATCAATGATAGACGATGTAACAGGATCAAAAGACGAGATTGTGCGAGATACCGTAAGTTATACGGGCAGTTCTTATGTCGGCAATATCCTGGATGCAGTAACAAGTATAGCCATAAGAAGATTCCTGGGTCCTTTCTTGAGCGGCATCTGGGGGGTTGTGCAGATAGTGTTGAGCTATTCTTCATTTATCCATTGCGGTATACTTTTTGGAGCTGAAAAAGAAATTCCCTACAATAGAGGAAAAGGTGAATATAAACAGGCTTCCCGTATTGCCGACGTTACGTTTAGCTTTATTTTAGTAATTTCTCTTACCGCAGCGATATTACTTTCTCTTTGGGTATTATTTTTTGGCGGGGAATATTCACCATATGTGAAAATTGGCTTATATGCGGCTGCAATAATAACTTTATTACAACAATTATATAATTTTTATCTAACAGTTTTAAGGGCTCATAAAAAATTTACAATTATTGGCAAAACGCTATTGTTGGCTTCTTTTTTTAATTTGATATTTGTTTTTACTTTAACCAAAACGTTGCGTTTGTATGGGCTTTATATCTCAACTATTCTGACTTTATGTATTTCAACTTTTTATTTTTTCAAGAAGTTCAATACTTATCCGAAGTTTTTTATTTCCTTAAAAGATCTTATAAATATATTCAAGATAGGATTTCCTATACTCATAATTAATCTTTCTATGACATTTTTTAGGAGCGTCGATAGGATTATTATTGCAAAAAAATTGAGTTTAGAGGATCTTGGATATTATGGTTTAGGGGTAATATTAATGAAATATATATTATTTTTACCTACAATATTCAGCAGTGTGATATTTCCGCGATTCCAGGAGAAATATGCAAAAGCGCATAATCACAAAGATTTAAAGAATTATATATTGACACCCACAATGATTCTTGCGTATTTAATGCCGGTTTTTATTCTTGTTACCTATTTTATAACCCCCATTCTTATTCATTTTGTATTGCCTGATTTTCGTAATTCTATGGTAGTAATTAGGTTGATTCTATTAGGTTCATTTTTTATTTCCTTATATTACCCTGCAAGTTTTTACTTTATTACCGTAAATAAAACAAAACATATAGTGCCCTTTGCGGTGGGCAGCTCCTTGTTGCTTTTATTTTTTGGAACAATGGTTGTAAACTTCAGCTGGGGAATGGAGGGAGTGGCTTTTATCACAAGTTTATGCTATATGATTTTTACCTTTTCGCTATTGTTGCATGCCTTGAATCATATTCAATCAATAGGCGATAATCTGAAAGTTATTGGAGAAATATTTTCTGTATTTCTGTATTTTCTTGGAATAGCTTTTTTTATTGATAGGATAAATTTTTCCAGCAGCATATTTCTATTGGCATTTATAAAGATCATGACAATGTTATTTTTTTCCCTGCCACTTTTGTTAATCATAAATAAAAAAACAGGTATTTTAGTATTGTTTTGGAATTTAGTGAAATCTTTCCAATCGCGCGGTATTAAAAACAAAAAATAATTACAGGAAAAATAAATGGTAGATTTATTCAAAAAAAAGATAGAATATTATAATTCCGGAAGAAGAGAATTCTTTTCAATTTTTCCTTGGCATGCAAAACACGTATTAGATGTGGGGTGTGGAACAGGCGCGTTTGGAAAGAGTTTGAAGGAAGGGGGCATTGAGGAGGTAATTGGCATAGAGAAGAACACAGAAGCGGCAGAAATTGCCAAGAAAAATATAGATAAAGTTATAATCGCAGACATAGAATCTTTCCCTTTGGAATTAAACAAAAATTACTTTGATGTGATTATCCTAGCCGACGTGCTTGAGCATTTACAAGATCCATGGATAATTTTAAATAAAATTAAGCCCTTGCTCAAGGATGACGGTTTTTTATTTATCAGTATACCTAATGTCAGGTATTATCGCGTTTGGTTAAGTTTAGTTGTAAAAGGAGAATTCAAGTATGCCGATAGCGGTATTCTTGATATAGGCCATCTTAGATTTTTTACATTTAGAACAATAAAACAATATTTAAAAAATGCTAATTTTAAGATAATAAAGATTAAAAGAAACTTTTCTGGGCACATAAGTTGGTTTTTTAATGCGATACTGGCTAATATATTTGCGGATTTTTTTACAAGACAATATATATTCTTAGCCAGGCAAGAAAGAAATGATGAGATTAATAATTTCAAGAAAATATCATAAAGAATGTTTGTCTAGAATTACAATCTAAAATGCTAAATTTTGAGATTTTCGTATTGAATTATAACGGTAAAGATTTATTAGCGGAGTGTTTGCCGACCATTATTGAAGCTTGCAAAAAAAGCAGGTATAATGGCCGCGTTACCGTAATAGATAATCAAAGCAAGGATGCAAGCGTTGAGTTCCTAAGAGAAAGTTTTCCTCAAGTTATAATACATATTGCACGAGAAAATAAAGTGCTTTGTTCGTTTAATGAAGCGGTAGAACAATCAGAAGCCGAGTTTGCAATTTTTCTTAATAACGATATAAAAGTAGAAGTTGATTTTGTTGATCCGTTATTGGAGCATTTTCATGATAACAATGTTTTTTTTATCGCGCCTTGTGTACTCAATTTCGATGGCACATTTAACGGAGGTAAATCTTATATAAAAATGAAATACGGTTTTATCAAGGTGGAAGTGGACAGAGAAATCCCTGATTTAGAGGGCATAACACAAAGTATTGCTTGCGGAGCATTTCGCAAAAGTATATTCTTGCAATTGGGGGGATACGATTCTCTTTATCTACCTGGTTACTGGGAAGATACGGATCTTTGCTATAGAGGGCTTAAAATGGGTTATAAAGGTATCTATGAACCGAAAAGCCGTATTTACCATAAAGAGAGCACAACTTTTGCTAAAAGCTTTTCTCAATATAAAAGAAAAGTTTTAGTGGATAGAAATATGTTTCTTTTTACCTGGAAAAATATATCCAGCTTTTCTATTCTGGCGCAACATCTGTTATTTTTATTACCAAGACTTTTGCATGCGCTTGTAAGCGCACAATTTCATACCATCGCTGGTTTTATTCAAGCTTTTGCAAAACTGCCAATTGTTTTTAAAAAACGTAAATGTATTTCTGTAAAATATGGGGTGCCGGATACAGAAATAGTAAAGATATAAAAAGGAGAGATTATGAAACTTATTATCCAAATTCCTTGCTATAACGAAGAGGAAGCGCTCACGGTAACCATAAAATCTTTACCTCTTGAGATAACCGGGATAGATAAGGTAGAAATTTTGGTGATTAACGACGGCAGTACCGATAATACCGTTCAAGTGGCTAAGGCCCTGGGGGTAAAACATATACTGGATCTCCCGTATCACAGGGGGCTTGCGGAGGGTTTCAGGAGAGGAATAGAAAAATCTTTAGAATTAGGAGCGGATATTATAGTGAATACAGACGCAGATAATCAATATAAAGGAGAAGATATACCAAGATTAATTAAGGGAATTATTGATAAAAAAGGAGAAATCATAATAGGCTGTCGGGACATCTCCGCAGTAAAACATTTTTCTTGGGGCAAAAAAATACTACAAAAACTTGGCAGTTTCGTTGTGAGAAAGTTTTCTAAAACCGATATACCGGACACCACATCTGGATTTCGTGCATACAGCCGTGAAGCAGCCTTAAGGCTTAATGTGTTTTCGACCTACACCTATACCATAGAAACCATAATTCAGGCAGGCCGGCTAGGTATTCCCATAAGTTACATTCTTATTTCCACTAACGAAAAGCTGAGAGATTCTCGATTAATAAAAAATATCCCTTCCTACATTAAAAAGTCAGTCTCTACCATATTGCGTATTTACTTAATGTATGAGCCATTTAAAAGTTTTTTTAATCTCGGGCTAATTCCAATAATTTTTAGTTTGCTGCTTATCGTAAGATTCTTAGTTGCGCATTTCACCAAACCCCAAGGGGGGCATATCCAGTCTTTAATTGTTGCCGCCATCGCATTTATCATAGGTACAATAATTATCATGATAGGTTTATTAGGGGATATTATTTCTGTTAATAGAAAAATCAACGAGGAGATACTTTATCGATTAAGAAAACGGGAATTTGGTAATAATAACCTTTGAAAGAATTTATGATTATTTCTTTTTCTGGTATCGATGGTTCTGGGAAAAGTACTCTCGCGAAAAGGACAAAAGAATTTTTTGATTCAAAAGGTACCCCCGTAAAATTTATTGAAGTATACAAGAGCTCTATCTATCTTACGGCAGGGCGTATTTTGGGGTCGTTTTCAGCCCGTATAAAAAAAAATATCGAAAAAGCGCACGAAGAAAAAAGGGGAGTCAAGAAAATAACCCTTCATTTGCTAAGAAAAATATGCCTTCTTCTCGATATTATTATATTCGATGTACGCTCAGTGTGTTTTCGTAGAATTAATAAAGCGATAGTGTGCGACAGGTATTTTTTTGATATATTAGTACACTATATCTTTTTAGGAGTTATCAAAGAATCCGAAGTAGAATTTTTTCTGAAAATTATTCCGAAATCGACGTTTCCTATAGTGTTAACAACAAATGAAAAGATAGCCCAGGAAAGAGAAGGTGAGCATAATGATGTGTGCTACTATCAAAAGAAAAATGAGTTATATAAAAAACTTGGCAGAGATTTAGGGCTTATAATGATTGATAGTTCTTCTGAGGTAAATAGAACCTGGGCACAGATAGAGTCTATCATAACGAAAGTCGGTAATAAAAATATATTGATGGTGAGTCGCGCAGTAGAACCGCCATGGGATGAAGCAAGTAAAAATTTAGTGCGCGACATTGTTACGTTCCTTAATAACTATAGTTTTTATATCTTTACCAAACGCCGCGGTGTTGTGTGGCACAAGGACATAACGCGGTATGATATCTATAGCGATAATACCTTACGCTTGCGCCAAAAGTTCAGGCTATTACTGTTTCTTCTTGTCCATAGATCAGATTTTGATATCTATCATTTTTGTTTTACGCCGGAATATTTTACCTCATGCATTATCAAAAAGATCATCAGTAAGCGTAAATGCGTGCAAAGCATACCTTATATCACGCAAAAGCTCAAGACTGTTCAGGTAAAAAAACTTATCTATTCTGATGCGGTAGTGGTGAATTCTCGGTACTCACGGGATATCCTTCTTCGGAACAATATCAAGAATGTACATCTTATTTACCCCAGCGTTGATACCGCATTATTCAGCAATGCCATAGATAAAGACGTCGCAAAATATAAAACCAAGTTACGTGCAGCTCATAATGTCCTTTGGGCTGGTAAGTTTGCTACTGACTTTGAGATAAAAGCCCTGGAAGCTATAATAAGAAGCGTTTTTGCACTGGATAAAAAAATTCACTTTATTATCGCCGCACGCCTTGACGATAGAGCCCACCTTAAAAGACAGTTGACCTTGCAAGGTGCTTTACAGAACAAAAGCTTTGAAGGAAGAATTACTTTTCTAAATACCGTTGATGATATGGCGTTGCTTATGGCAGCCTGCGACGTGATGATGTATCCTTTCTTTGGCGGCTTCAAGAAAAAGATTGATATTCCTTATGTTATTATCGAAGCAATAGCTTCAGCCATGCCCATCGTCATATCCGACAAAGCGCCGTTTGATGAAGTAATACAGGCAGGCGCGGCGTTGGCAATCGCCAAAGATGACCCTGAAGAATTTGCTAAGGCCATAGTGATGCTTTGCAGTAATGAAACGTTTAGAAAAAAACTTGGAGACCAGAATAGGCAGGTTGCGCTTCGTCACTTTGATACGAGAAAAAATATCAGTAACTTTGATGCGATCTATAAGACATTATTAGGTAATGGCAATAACCAATAGCGAATTAATAAAAGGATATTTTCGGGCTATAGTGCAAGGCGAACGAAAAGGCCCGCCTCTTGCCTTGACCGGAGGCCCTTGTGCGCTTGCTAAAGTTATGAAATATAATGAAATGTTATATTATGCGATACTTGAGGATGATCTTGTTGGCGCGGGGAGGAAGTTTCCTGAGCAGGTCGTTATTCTTGAGCGCCAGACTTTAGCGAGAACGTTTGAATATTTAAATGAGATCACGCGCATTTTTTTAAAAAATAAGCTTAGGTTCTTTGCCATGAAAACATTTCGTTCGTACGCCTACGTTGATGGGGATATTGATTTGGTGTTGGTTGACAGAAAACCAAAGGCGCGTTATTTAAAAGCTCTGGTTGATGCGGGTTTCCGTGAAAAATGGAATATTTCCACTATTCGGGAATCAAAGAAAAGGTTTTATGTAAAAGAAGATGAAAATAATCAAATTGCACTTCCGGTAATCCATGTACATTTTACCGTTTCATGGAATGGTATAGATTGTTTGAATGCTCTTGATGTGTGGAATAGGCTTAGAACCATAACGATAAACGGCAATTCCATACAGGTACCTTCGATAGAGGATGAGCTTCTGATTGCCGCCGCTCATACCCTGTATGAGAATACCTATATTACCGTTGGTGAGCTTTTACATATAAAGACACTCTTGGCGGGGAAAAAAGATCTGGATATGGAATATATGGTAAAGATGAGTAAACGCTATAATTGGTATCATTCTTTGAAATTTTATTTTAAGTGTTTAGAGGCGTCTTTTGTGAGCTTAACCGGCCAAGAGCTTTTAAGCAAAGATTTTAAGAATAAGTTCCAGATGGAGGGTTTTACGAGGAAAACCGTGCGTTGCGATATCATCCCCTTTTTTATGGCTACACGCCCACTTATTCCTCTCTATATAGAAAAGGCCTTAAGAGATCTGGGTTCGTTACGACTCACCAGGCTTCCGCGGGAATTGATAACATTCTGTCTTGTAATATGGCTTTATCGACACAAAAAAATCGCTAAATTCAAAGAGGCTTTTTTACAGTGAAAAAAATAATATTATTCTTAATTTGGATTATCGGTTCGGCGGGATTAGTATATTATCTTTATTCGCATGCAAGCGACTTAAAAAGACTTCTTGCCATCTCAATACAAGATGTAATACTGCTTATTATGCTTTTAATTATTATGCAGTATTTTAATGGGCCACTACTAAAATTTATATTAGAAAAGGTCGATACGCCTCTTACTCCGGAAGAATATTTTTATTTCACCAGCATGAACACCGCGGCTAATTATTTACCATTACGAGGCGAAGCTGCGGCAACCGCGGGCGCGTTTTGCTGGATTAAATATTTTTAAGCATTAAGAATTACTATTTAATATATAAAGAGGAAATGGAAGGGCCAAAAGTGTAGCTGGTAAAAATATATGATTAAGAAAAAATCTCTATACCTCTATATTTTTTTATTTTTCTTTTCAATATTCTTATTTTTCTCTAACGGGCATTACGGAGGAGACGGCTTAGAGAACTATCTTACCGCAGAAAGCCTTGTCTTAGATAGAGATCTTAGTATCCACGATAGACCTTTTAACGTAAATGAAATGAGCTATGTCTCAAGAGGTAAAATAGATTCTTCCGGAAAATATTATTCTCCTCACAACATAGGCATGCCAATTTTGCTTGCACCGTTTTATATTACAGGGCATTTATTATCAAAAGCCATAAATAACGGTGCAGATCATGATTACATAACACAATTTTGCGTTTCTTTAGCCAACCCTATTATTAATGCGTTTACAGCCTTGGTCCTTTTTATATTTTTAAAACATTTACGGTTTAGCCTGAAAACGTGTTTTTTAACCACCGTATGTTACGGTTTATGCACGATGAATTTAATTTATGTTCGTTCTGGATTTTCCGAACCCGCCATAGGCATTTTTATCTTATCGGCAATGCTTCTTTTGTATAAGTTTGAAGAAAAGGAATTAATCAAATATATATCGTTAGCCAGCTTTCTTGTTGGTTATACATTACTCATAAAAAACAATTCCTTCTTATACCTACCTTTATTTTTAGTTTACCTATTGTATAAAAGTAAAAATAAGAAATCTTTCGGTTCTCTTTCAAAATTCTTGGTTGTTTCTCTTACGCCTTTACTTTTATGCATTTTAGTATATTTCTATATTAGCTCACTAAAGGGTAGTTGCGTAAATAGTATACAAAAAACTGACGAATTGGTTAAAGAAGGCATAAAACATGGTTCTAGTATTGCCAAAGCCATATATTATTATATTTTTAGTCCGGGCAAGAGTTTCTTTTTATACAATTTGCCATTAATATTAGCTTTATTTGGCATTGGTAGCCTATGGGAAAGGAAGAAGAGTTTTGCGTTATATTGTTTAATTTTTATCTTTGCTAATATTATATTTTATATCTATCGTTTTGAAAGAGGTTCTATATTTTCATGGGGGCCACGATATTTATACCCCATTGTTCCTTTATTTTGCATATTTTTGGCAGAATTTATACAAAACATTAAAACCAAAGCAACAAAAATAACTTTCTTTTTCACAGCATTCTTAGGGTTTTTAATCCAACTACCGTGTCTCTTCGTCAGTTTTACTAAATACCTTATGTTTATTAAAGAGCAATTAGCATTGCCAGAATATTTTATTAACTTCATGCCAGAGCTAAGCCCCATACGAGGTGTATGGTTTTTATTTATTTCGTCTATCCATAGAATATTTTTTAAACTTTCTTTATTTTTCGAATATAATCCCGATCCTTTATTTGTTCCGGCGATTCGCAAATCCTTAGAAAATTATGATATCTGGGATATTTGGTGGATAAGTGTCAGCAAGTTCTTACCGCAAATTTACCCTATAATGGTTATTTGCGTTGTGCTCTTAGTTTTAATTGCAGTCTTAAGTTTTATTAGAATTAGGAAATTAATTTCTGAACTATAGCAATCTACAAAGTTTAACCCAAGCATTTAAACCCTGAATAATTTTTGTAGTATTTTTATGAAACGTTGATTATGGATAATAAGCATATCAAAATATTATATATAACAAGAAAATACCCTCCTTCTATAGGTGGAATGCAGCGTATGAGTTATCACTTAGCGCAAGCATTAGAGAAGAAGGTTAATCTAGATAAGATTACCTGGGGATATTCTCAAGTTTTTTTACCGCTTTTTATTATAAAAGTATTACTGCAAAGTTTTATCTATACTTTTATAAAAAGAAAACAGTATAACTATATTTTGATAGGCGATGTAGCACTTTCTCCTTTAGGGGTATTTTTAAAAAAAATTATGAAT
>JALOCC010000105.1 GCA_023227945.1 Candidatus Omnitrophota bacterium | reverse complement strand
AAAAAAAAACTATAAAGAAATCTTTATCAGTTGGTTGCGTTTTGCAATCAACAGGTTTTCTTATATTTAGACATAAACATATGTAAATGGTGCTTTTGTTAAAATCAGAAAAAAGCAGCATTTAACGAGAGATTATCAAGTCCTAAATAAGCGTTACAGGTTTTATTGGACAAACATACTATGATTTATCCATTCCAGCAAGCTAGCTTGCTGGAATGGATATTTTTTTTGATTTGTATTTTTTTATTTTGACAAATGACTGTTGGTGCATCTGTTCTGGAGTCAAATAAGAGCAGGACAAATGAGGTCTCATTGTGTTGTAAGTTCTTATTGCATCAGAAACAACATGTTTCATCATCGGCAGAGACAGGTTTATGTCTTCTAAGAAAAACTCCTGTTTCAGTATTCCGTTGACCCTTTCCGCAACTGCGTTTGCATATGGATCATAAGACTCCGTCATGCTTGGTGTTATTGAATATCTTGACAGTGCTGCTTGATATTGGTTTGAACAATATTGTATGCCTCTGTCTGAATGGTGAATCAGCGGTTCTTCGGGATATGTTCTATTCCTTTTAGCCATATTAAGAGCTCTTATACAGCTGGATGTATCCAAGCTGTTAGAAAGGTCAAAACCAACAATTTTCTTTGAATATGCGTCTGTTACGAGAGAGAGATAACAATGTTTGTCTCTTCCTCCAATGTATGTTATGTCAGCAACCCATACCTGTTCCGGACGGCGTATGTCAAGGTTTTCCACAATGTTTTTGTATTTGTGGAATCGATGATGGGAATTTGTCGTAATATGATATGAACGCTTTGGTTCCAGTAGCATATGGTTGGCCCGTAATATATCGAACATCTTATCTCTTCCTACTCCTAGATTCCTCATCTCTTTATTTAGCAGATGATACGATTTGCGGGTCCCTATCCTAGGCATATACATGCGTAATTCCTGAACTTTGTCTACAACTTCTGAAGCGCGGCATTGTGATCGTCGTATGCTCCATTGGCTGCGATAATATACCATTCGTGATACCCCGAGCAGTTTACACAAACGATTTATAGAGAATGTGTTCTCTTTTGTATATCCCTTCACTGCTCGGGGAAAGATTTTTTTCTTATGTCAACTTTGAATTCTTTTTCTGCCATATCTATCATCAGATCAAAGAATGCCACCTTATGGTCTTTATCGTCCAATTCCTTTTCCAATCTGGTATTCTTCCTTTCCAATTCTTTTACTTTCTGACGTAGTTCAAGCAGTTCTTGTTCTTTTGTTTTTGTTCCCATATCTCGGATATCTTTATTTTCCCAATCAAAATTACCATATTTTTCTAACCATCGTCTTACAGTATGACTTCCTTGTATGCCATACTTCCGATGAAGAGATCCTAAAGATATCTTATTTTCTTCATACTCTCTTACTACCGCAAGCTTAAAGCTCATCGGGTAGTCTTTTTGTGAACGTCTAACGTACTGTCTTTCTTTTCCTTTCATATTCGTTACTTTTTTGTTGTAACGCTATTTCAGGACGTGACAAAGAAGAAAAAGAAGAAGCCGTCAGATTGTATGAAAAAGGCATGGGCTGTCAGACAATAAGTCGGATAATTAAAGCTAATCCAGGAACCATATTAAGATGGGTAAATCTTTATAATAAGTTCGGAGAGATAAAGGATTACGGTCATTATCATCCTGTTTCAGCAAAGGAAAAGGTACGTTTGGTTTCGATGTATAAAAGAGAAAATGTATCTTTAGAGCAGTTTGCATTGAAACATGATATACCAAGATCGTCGTTTTCCAAATGGGTTCTTCAGACTCGTGTTTCACTGCAGCAAAAAAGCAGAAACCATGGAAAAGAAAAAGACAGAAAAGACTCCAGAACAAAAGCTGATAGAGAAGCAGCAGGCACAGATTCTAAGATTACAGGCAGAAGTGGATTTGCTAAAAAAATTGCAAGCCTTAGTAAATGCAAGAACGCGACAAAACAAGAAATCGTAATAGCCATTGATTCACTAAGGCATAAGTATCCATTGACTATGTTGTTGGATATAAAGAAGATGGCTCGTTCTACCTTTTATTACCAGTTAAATCGGATAAATAAGGATAAATACTCTGATTTAAAGAAGATTATAGCAGAGATATCCAGAAAAAACAAATCATACGGATACCGTCGTATTGTCTGCCAGTTAAAGAACGAAAGGAACATAACTGTCAATCATAAACTTGTTCTTAAATTAATGAATGAGATGCAAATAAAGGTTTCTAAGCCACGTAGGCACTATCATTCATACAAAGGCACTGTTGGTTCGATTGCAGACAATCTGATTGCCAGAAACTTCAAAACAGGATCTCCTGACAGCAAATGGACAACAGACATATCACAAATCAACATTAATGGAGATAAACTTTATTTATCCGTAATTTTAGATATGTTCAATTCGGAAGTTGTAACTTACAAAATATCAAGTCATCCAGACCTAAAACTTGTGCTCTCAATGCTTGACAGCGCAATTAAAAATCATAAATGCTCAGGCAAATTAATCCTTCATTCGGATCAGGGCTGGCATTACCAGCATCCGATGTATTGCCGCAAATTAAAGGAGCATCAGATAATACAAAGCATGTCACGAAAAGGGAACTGCTATGACAATGCTATCATGGAAAGCTTTTTCGGTGTCATGAAGAACGAGTTGCTTTATGTAAAAGATTTTGAGTCTAAAGATGAGTTTATTAAGGCTTTTAAGGATTATGTCGATTACTACAATAACGACAGAATTAAACTTAGATTGGAAACAAGTCCTGTAAATTACAGGATGAGTTTTATAAACAACAAGAATGAGTTTTTCAATATCAACGTTTAACTTTGTCCAACTTCTGGGGTTCATGCCACGCGCCCCGTCTCTCTCGC
>JALOCC010000104.1 GCA_023227945.1 Candidatus Omnitrophota bacterium | reverse complement strand
ATGGAATCTTGCTTGCACTCAAGAAGCGATAAAACGCACCTGGCAAGATCTTATTTTGTACTACAAATTTTCCGCCACCGAACATTTTTAGTTCTCCTTCTTGAGGTAATTATCCACAAGTGTTTCAACTTCTTCGTTAGAATAACGAACGTCGTCCTTCAGCAAAACGCCGAGAAGATCGCGCTTCCCCTTGTATTTTTTTGCCATAAGAAAGGCCGACTTTGTGAATTTCTTTTCGCTGTCAACAGCCACGGGCTCAATGTTTTCAACGGTTCCAGCGGGTTCTGCGTTATTTTTGTTTTTGTTTTTAGACATGAGGTCTCCTAAAGAAATTCAACTTTTTCCATTTTGTCCTTAACCAAATTTTCGTCCATTACGAAAAACGAATAAGTGACAAAGAAATGCCCGGCCTTTTGGCTATCATCATATCGAGAAGATATTTCATCACCTCGATATAGACCGCCGTCTACTGAAATATAGTTTAATTTGTCCGTAAGGATGTCAAAAATATTTTCACATTCAGCTTTCGGAGCAGTCAAAGAAGCGGGAAAAATAACGATGTCAAAGGGGTAATCTCGAAGTGCTCTTGTCCCCGTTTCCTCATTGTTCACCATCGTGATTGAGTTGATAAAGAATGAGCCCAAAGCAAAATCGGTGTCCACATTTTCAGTGTAATAGGTCTTTGTAGTTCCAAATGTTTCATTTAGTTTGTCTACAATTCCCTGTTTTAGTGCTGCGAAGTTCATTAGTAATTTGCCTTGTTTAATTTCTCGTTAAGATAGTCGTTCATTCGTTTTTTCAGGATTGCCGGAATTTTAGGTTTTATCATAACTTCAGAAAT
Organism: Candidatus Omnitrophota bacterium; assembly: GCA_023227945.1. Lineage (GTDB taxonomy): Bacteria > Omnitrophota > Gorgyraeia > Duberdicusellales > 4484-171 > JAJYOP01. The sequence continues at coordinate 2,082 of JALOCC010000104.1, read as the reverse complement.
TTCCACAAAGTATTGCCCGTTAACCCACCCATTCACAAGCCGTTTCCCTATTGCTGGGACAAAACGTCCAACTTCTTGCCTATGTCCGTCGTTCACAAAAGAAGCGTATTTTACATTGTTTCTTAACGTTATGAAATATTCGTGTCCTCTTTTTCCAACGTGTAATTTCATCGTAAATTTTTGCGCTTCAGCTTCATTGCCAGCCGCAGAAAGCCTTCTAGAGGCTATCGCCTCGGCATGAGTCCTAACGAGCCAGCCACGCCGGAGCGTTCCGCCCTGCATTGTGACTACCGTTTCTCCGTCTTGTATTTCTTCCGTATTTTTTCCAACGGGAGTATTTTTTATCAATTGCGCAAGCATTCGAGCTGCAATATTTTTAGTCGCTTTCGTATAAAAAATATCCTGTTCTTCAGGCGTTGTTAGACGTTCAAACGTCTTTCGCATAGCGGTTAGTTCAGAAAAAGTAACAACTCCGAAAGCCATAAGAACCTACGCATATTTGTCTATGAGAGTGAGCATCACTTCTTGGTGTGTCTGATATCTTGCTGGCTCGCCGCCCGATTCAAAGATCTGGGTCTTTCCGTCTTTAGTGACTTCAAAAAACTGCCCAGCACTTAAACTTAAATTGTACGGAAGTAATAATTTTATGGATACGAATAAAGTTGGGGCGTTTCCATTTCCGACAACAGGATTACTTTTGTAGGTCAACCGGCACGCTTGCGTTGAGTACAAAGTAACTAAACTTTTTTCACTCACATGAGTGCCTGCATTGAGTACATTTCGATACTCTTTGATGTTGCACACATCGGTGAATGTGGACTCAATAGGGCCTCTAGCCTTGGCCAAGGCCGCATTGTAGTTCACCAGACTATTTTCCTATGATACAACAAATCAGGGCTTGTAGGATCAAAAGAAAGTTTGTTCAAAAGCAAATAAAACTTTTCATCGGCACTTACGTTACCGACTGCAAATTCCGTTTTTGTATCTCCGGTGTCAATCGCTTTTACAATTGCGTCTATTTCAATTTCAGAAAGTTGTCCCGTGGACTTTTTAGCTCTGAGAAACTCAGCGCATACAAAGTCCACGAGAACTTTTTCGAGGTCTGTGGGCACCAAGGAGACATTGCAAAAATGAATTATAGTAGTCGAGCACTTTTCAAAAACAAATCCAAGCGCGAAAGCATCTCCCTCCTTGACCGTGTAGCCAATAGAAAGAAGCCTACTTGTGATCGTTTCTTCTAGCGTCGTAAAATCCATTTTGCTTTATCTCCTAGGATGCGCACAAATTAACGAGAGATAATGCGAGCAATGAGGATGCTCTTGAGATCGTAGTAAACAGGGCTTGTGGCACCGTTGTTTACGATAGACCAATGAGTACCATCTTCAAAGAATGCATTCGTAGGCGAGTTTGTGGAAGGCTTGGCAACACTGATCCCCTTCGGAGCGATGCACAAGCGAATGCGAGAATACAAAGTATCCTCACCACCATTTGTTTTTGGATCGCGTGACATTTCTTGAGGAACTTTGGCCCCAATATCTTCGTAGATAAATGCGCCATCACCAAGCACATAAGTGGTGTACTTGTAGTAGCCGTCGGTCGCAGCCTGAGCATCAGCACCACCAAGAAGCGTAGTGTCGATTTCGCCAGCAGCAACAGCCGCAGATACGACATTCACAGGGATAATATTTCCGGCCGCACCCGCTGTGGAAGCGGTGATGGTTAGAGTGTCGGTGTTGTCGTCAGTCAACTCAACACCAGTCACAGTGAGAGCCGAAATCACATCAAGCGTTGCCGCAAGAGTTGTGCCCAAAGCAAACTGCGTGGCGGTCGGAGAACCGCCATTCGCGATAGCCGTGAATGTAACGCCGTTGATCGAAATGGTATCACCCACCGAAAGGTTAGTGGTGAAGTCCACGGATGTAGAAGCGGCCACGGCGGCTACGGTGCCATGAGCGACAACGTATTCGGCGGGCATTCCGTCGTCCACCAAAACCAAACGACCATTCCAATAGCCGATTGGCAAAGGCTTTTCGATTCCAGTGGCATCAGTGTATTTCAAGAATGTGAGTAGCTTGAGACTTT
>JALOCC010000045.1 GCA_023227945.1 Candidatus Omnitrophota bacterium | reverse complement strand
GATTTTAAAACAGATGGAATATGGATTACTCCTCAACAATCCCGGCAAGAATGTTCTTCATATCGCGAATGAAGAGTATGAGGATCAAGTTGATTCTAAGTTTGACTCCGTATTTACCGGGATCGATTACCACTCTTTTAAGTTCGCAAGGAAAGAAGATGTTCCGGAAGAAGTCCTTAAAAACTGGGAAATACACATAGAAAAAATCGCAAAGGAATGTAAGGGAAAATTATTCACAAAAGAAGTGCCTGCATTTTCTGATGTCAGCTTGATAAGGAGGGCAGTACATGAACTCAAAGCACAGGGTATCGATATTCATGCTATCTTCATTGATCATTTACCCAACATGAAACCGGTACAACCGGCATACGGAGAAAATAATGAAAGAGAGAAGTGCGCGGCAGAATGTAAGGAATTGGCAAGGGAATTGCAAGTCCCTGTGGTAGTCCCCACTCAGGCGGCGACAGTCGTTGAAGAAAAACAGAACAAAGGCAAGAGGGCAAGCAAATTGGACGTTTACGGTTCAAAAGCACAGATTCACCATGCTAATACGTTTTTCATTATTACGTTTCTCGGAAAGGATGCGAAAACGATAAGAAGTGATGGAAGTCCTGAAACACTAGAATATCTCCGTGATGTATTTATTCTCTGTGACGTTAAGAAAAATCGTGATGGAGCTTGTTTCTCCTTTAAACTCAGGCACCACGTAAGAAACGGAAGGATGGAAGAAATAGAAATCAGCCCTGAAATCAAGAAACGCTTTGAAGAAGAAATGGCGGCAGCACTAAAATCAGGAGATTTTTCTACTTCTATCATTGATGAAGAAGCGCCGAAAAAGGATTCCGCAAAGGGAATTACGGTGTTGGAACAAGATGAATCAGAGCATGGTGAAGGATTCTAAACCAGAATCTATTAGTGGCTGATGTAAAACAGAAAACAGAAAGGGAATAAAATGTCAGAACACAAATTATTGACGCAACAGCAAACAGGAACGCAATTCACGGGGATATACTTCGTATCAGCAGTTTCTATTAAGAAGACAGTAACAAAGAAGGATTATACAGAATTCGCGCTTAGGGATAAAAGCGGTTCGGTTTTCGCTAAACAGTGGGAAAATAATCAGAATGTAAAGAAGGGTGATTTCGTAGAAACCACAATCAGCGTTGAAGACTATAAGGGAGCTCCGTCTTATATCATCAACAAAATCATAACAACGAATCCTCCGTTGGACATGGCGAACTATTTGCCTTGTGTCGAAAACATAGAGGAAGAGATGAAAGAATTCAATGTCAACATCGCGTCGGTAAACCTCATCGCGGAAGATTTGAAATCCGGTATTGAAACTGTTATTTCATCTGTTTTGTCTAATTCCATTATCAAAGCGTTAGGTAATTCACCTTCTGGTCTTGGTGTTTATTACGGGAAACAAGGTAGTGCTGTTCAAAATGCTAACCGTATTTTCAAGCTTGCGAAAAACGTTAGTTTGGCATATGGTCTTAAAAAGGATGAAGAACTTGTCCTATTGACTTCTTGTCTTTTTTCAACCCTTCCTTGCATAGATTGTTATGCCATGAATGAATGCGCTCCGGAAGAAACAAAGAGTGGAAGACTTCTTGGTTTCAAGTCTCTGATGCAGATGCGTCTTTTCGGGGCGTGGAAGGCCCTTAAGACGGCCCCCAACAGGGAATGGCTGTTCCGTATCCTTCACGTTCTCGGATGTGATGAAAGCAGTCTAAAGCCTTGTACGAAGGAGGCTATTATCTTTGCAAAGATTCGTCAAATCGACACGTTAATTAGTGAAAGTTTTGATTATATCGAACGAGAGGAATGTTGGGAAGATGGATTTTCAACATTTGATGTTAAAAACGGGCGTCGTTATTACGTTAGTCCAATAGCTGGAGAATAAGGGGACACCCTTATGTCACAACAAGAAGACCGTTCAGAAGTATGGGAAAGATACAGAGACATAAAATGGTTGATGGAAATCATTGATTTGCCTCTGTGTCTTGACCGACTTAATATCGAAATGTCTAAGACAACCGGTCTGAACTGGGAAGGTTTTTGTCCAGATCACATGTTGTTTAAGGGTTGTCTCCCTTCTGACCCGAGATGGTATATAAACACAGATACGGGGGAAACCTGTTGTCAGACGGAAGGACGTGGCAGCAATATTTTATTTATTGCAGCTAGGCTTCTCAAGATTCCGAACAGTCAACGAGTTTCAGAAGAAGATTGTGAAAAGGCTATCTCTTTTTTAGCAGGAAGAGATATCAGTGAAAATGATATTTCCTTCCTTAGAACACAAAGCCTTTTAAAGAGAATATCCTGTCCAAAGAAAGTCTCCGTGACTCCGGGAAAAAGATACGTTGATGAAATTGAAAAAGGAATGAAGACAGGGTATCTTTCTTCTCAGGCAATCAACTATTTTCTTTCTCCTGTCGGCAAGCCACAAACGAACATTAATATTGACACACTCAAACATTTTCATGTGTTTGAAAGGACAACCGGGAAATATGTCAATAGAGCTACGATTCCGATAATAATGATGGGAAAGGTGGAAGGGTTTGTTGCGATAGATATTCTCGGTAAACAAGAATGGATAAAACTTCATCCGACATTAGAAGAAAAGGATTATAGAAAGACCGTTTATCCGGGTCTTTATGCTGGTTTTTCTAAAAAAGATATTGTTTACGGATATGATGAATGTGAAAAAAACGCAGATTTCATTATCCTTACTGAAGGTGCAAGAGAAGTAATGAAACTGTGGCAGGAGGGGTTTAAAAACAGTTTGGCGATACTAGGCGCATACATGAATGATGAACAAATCCTTTTGCTTACCAAACTTGCACCTAAAAAAGTAGTATTGATGTTTGACGGTGATGGGCCAGGAAGGAAAATTTCCCAAAAAGTTAAAGAACGGCTTGAAAAACTATTTACGGTAGAAGTCGTTGAATTACCAGACGGCGTTGACCCTAAGCAGTTAGACAGAAATCAAATTCATTTTTTTTTGGAGAAAGCGAAATGATCGGATATATTAAAGAATGAGAACAGAAGATTTTACTTATTTTAAGTTCCCGTTTTATGAATTCAATCCTATCCAATCGAAGGTTATTCCTCTAGTTGAAAAAGAAGGTAATCTTATTGTTTCTTTTAAGCCCGGAACGGGAAAAACAGCGATAGCAGAAGCTTGTTTTGCTTACCATCTGAAGTCAAGTTCACAAAGAGTCGCATACATATGTCCTTTCAGAGCCTTGGCGAATCAGAAAGCGGAATCATGGAAAGAAAAGTTCCACGGATATGGTGTTAAAGTAATTTCCGGTGATTCTAGCACTTCTCTAAGCGACCTCGTAGAAAAAGACAGGATTATCATTTTCACGACAGAAAGCTTTGATATGCATATTAAAAATTGCAACGAATATTCCTGCATTTGCTTCGATGAAGCGCATCTTGTCGGGGACTCCGAAAGAGGGAAGACATATGAAAGCGCAGTAATAAAAGCCGCCGAAACATCAAGAATAATATTCCTTTCAGGAACATTGACAAACGCTAAAGATTTGGCGAAATGGATTAAAATTATTTCAGGAAAGACTACTTACTGTTGTGAAAGCCAATGGACTCCCAATAAGTTTGATATCAGATACCATTATGTGGAAAGGTACAAAGAAATTGAAACCGCTGTCAAACTTGTCAAGGAATACCAAAACACAAAGACGATAATTTTCGTCCATTCAAAGTTGGTCGGAAAATCCATTATGAATGAATTGAAAAAGAATAAAATTAGAGCCGTTTTCCATAATTCCACACTCCCCGAAGGTAAACGGAAGAGGTATGAGGATTTGTTCGAAAATATCTATAGCGGGATAGACGTGATTGTCGCGACATCAACTCTCGCGGCAGGCGTCAATTTGTGAATTTAAGCTACCCCGGAAATGGTTTCTCGGGTTTCTAAAACGTGTAAAACACGATATCGAAAGGAAGAAAGAAATGTTTTCTAAATACGAATTGGTCTGTTTCAATGAACAAGGAAAGGAAAATTTCCCTGACATCGCTGATTCCGTTTTTTTGTTTGTCGCGAATATCCCCAACAATGAAAGCTACTGTATTGTAAAGGGATTCAGAGGAAAGTATACTCTTGGAAATGAATTCGTTGAACTTTCTTCAGATTTGAGAAAGCTGACTTTAGAAGAAATTGAAAATTGGTTTTCTGAATAACGGGGATTGTTTGGTTGTCCTTCGGGTGGTCAAATTCATATCAGCAATGACCGCTTTTTATAGGAAGTCTTGGAAAGCAAAAAATGGCAGAACACGTAATTATTACAGGGGTAAGACGAGCCAGGGAACTTGTCGGTATTCAAGAGCTTAAGCAAATGTGCGGACGCGGAGGCCGCACACAGGACGGCAGAACCTATTGTGCAGATATCATCCTGACATATGATGATATGGTCATAGAAGATTCCTTACAGAAGGAAAAATCTATGCCTGTTATATCGACGCTTTCAGACATGAAGAACCTTTGTTTTTATCTTCTCCCAAGACTTTCTATAATAGGCAGATTCACCGAATCTGATATTCAGCATTTGTATTCTAAGACGTTCGCATTTTTCCAAGGTAAAGAAATAGAAATTTCAAAGGTGATTTCTTATCTTGAAGAAAACGAAGCGATTGTAGAGGTGACGGGGATGGAAAAAACCAGAAGTTGGACTGTTGATAGTCTAGGGACTATCGCCAGCCGACTTTTTCTCCCGGTGAAAGACGTAAAGCTTCTTTATGATAACTTTTTGTCTTTAAAGAAGAATGGAGATATTGAAAAGGATGCTTGTTTGGCTTGGGCATTGGGGAATCTTGATAGCATACGTATAACCGGGGATTATGGAGAATATCATCGGGAAGAAATATCCAACTTTAAAGGAGACCTCCCCGTTGATTATTCTTGTGAAGACGGGGCAATACTTACGGCTTCCCTTTGGTGGTGCATCCTTGGGAACGGAATTCCTGGGAAGAATATGTCAACGAATGTAAGAAAATTGAAAAAGACTTGGCACAGGCTGAGACAGGCATTGTCTTGGTTTCCAGAATTTGAAGGGAATATCAAAGTCTTGGATATCAGAATAACAAGAAGCGTAAGAATGGAATTAGTTCCATTCTTTGAAAATTGCCCCTTTCAAATGTCTAAAAACAGAGCGATATCTCTGTATGAAATCGGATATAGATCTTGGGAAGGGACAGAATCAGTTGAAACAGATGACTAAAAAAACAAATCGATAAACTATTTTGACATGACTAGAAAGTGAAAATGTATGTCTGCTTTAGAAATAGATCCGAACACACCTGAGATTGTGTTTATGTCGAGCCTCAGAACGATGCTTAGAAGCGTTGGCATCACTCAGAATCAAGAAGCGATGGATTACTTTAAACTGATGGAAGAAGCGATTATACGTGATGTATTCCATCGTCAAAACCCTGACAATACTGAACGCTATAAAGAGCACAGAAGCCGCCAGATTTTCATTAAGATTTTTCAGAACAGGTACAAACTCACTTATGACATTGATTATGAAATTCCGGTAGGTGACAAAAGCGCGAAGATGATTGGTAATCTTTTGTCAAAATTAGAAAAAGATGAAATCCCGATTGACTATTACCTCGAATGGTTTTTTGAATCCTATATTCAGGAAAAGAAATTCACGGTTGAAAGCATTATGAATCCTTGCCAGTCTTGGGTTTTACAATCCTTCAAACTCCAAAACCGTGATTCGATGGAAGAAATTAAAGAAAAGAAAAAAGAAGAAATCGAAATTGTTTCATTACTTGATAAGGCAAGGGAACTTGTAAGGATAGCAAGGGTGTTGAATGAAAGTTTATTGGAAGAAGAAATTGTACAGACATCCAAGTCTTTCAAGGCGAAAGGAATCAATCTGGAAACCTATAGGGAGATGGTAAAATCATTCTCACGAAGAATTAAAACCATTAAAGAACAGAAGATGCTAGAACGACAGGGAAAACAGAAGGAAGGAGAAAAAGAAAATGGATGTGGAATTATTTCAGAATCTAAATAACGGTATTGAAAAACTTAAGTCATTTGATATTTCAGGAGTAAGACTGGAATGCCCCGAACCAGGAATTCTTGTCCTTGATCAGGATGACTTTGAAACTCATGTGTTAATCCAAGCGCCAGCCATTACGTTTTATGGATGGCATCTTTGTCGTGCTGAAGCTTGCGTCAAGCAGTTGAAAGAAGATTATGATAAATGGATGAAGATTAAAAAGTCTGAAGCGCAGGCACAGATTATGGGCGATGATCCAGATGCATACAAACCAAGTGAATCCGCCAAGGAAGCAAGAGTCTTTGTCAATTCGAGAGACCTTGCGAAAAAGACAGAAAACGGCATTGATGAAGATGAAGACTGGAGAAATAAAATCCGTTTGGCAGAGGAATATCGGGATACGATTAAAGCATGGTATGATGGTTTCGTCGCAAAGAACTGGTTGATTAAAGTTTATGGAAATGTCCTTGAAAGCGACGGACGAGGTTTGCGGAAAATAGATGATAAAGATGCTGTTTTCGGTAAAACTTCAATCAAGTCAAGGGTTCAAAAAAGCTTTAATAAAATTTGATAAAACAATCTATTATGGGATATGCAGGGATGACAGTCATCTTTGCATCCTGTAAAATAAAAAGAGGCCGGTTTACGGCAAAGTGAGGTAAAATGAATAACACAGAAAGATTAAACAAACGTGAAGGAAAGTCTTCCGACAACGGAAGCAAAATCGGTGGTACCGGAGAAAAGAAGGGCTACGTGAAAATGGGCACGGTTCATGAAAAATGGGAACCGGGTACAACTACAGTCCGAGCGGTCGGAGATTTCTACGAAACTCACATGCATGGACTTTCTCCAAATGATTTCGGAAGCGTGGGTGTTATGCCCAAATCCGCCTTCGGAGGGAAAGGGAGTGATTTTATCCCTTGGGAAGTGTGTTGCTTGGATTGGGATATGATTTATGATGAATACAGAAAGGAGAGGTCTTGTCCGTTCTGTAAGCTCAATTTTCGCGCTTCATGTATGTTGAAGAATGAAGATTTGTCAAAAGAAGATATCGCGAAATATACACGGATTAAAAACGCTTGTCATGCTACTTCAAAAATCCGTTGGAATATCATTGATAGAAACGATCCGACTTATACTTTCGTCAATCCGGACGGCACAGAATCTAATGTTAAAGGATACAAGATCGGTGGTTTCGGTATGTCCGTCTTTAAGACAGGAATTAAAGGTCTTTTCACGATGGCCGGTGGAGATATCGCTGACGTTGAAAGCGGTATTGATTTTAATCTCAAGCGCGGCAAGGATGAAAAAGGGAAAACGGTTTATGAAGCCATTCCAGTGATGGAAAAGGGAGCCATGAAGTTTACACCGCTTACTGATGAACAGAAGTCATGGAAGCTTTGGAATATCCCGGAGATTTTCGGGAAAGACTGGAATTTTGAAAAAATTTATCCTCTTATGCACGAAGAATTTCGTGAATTGTTGGACATGACGGATGAAGAATTTCGTGAATTCAGCGGCTACACCGGAAAGAAGACAGAAGAACATACAGAAGAAAAAGAAGATAAGAAAGATGTAAAAAAAAACAAGGAGGTAAGGACGATTCCGGTGCAGGAACCGCAGGACGAAGACCTTCCGTTCTAAAAGAAAATTCTGTAGAGACCTCGAATGAAGCTTCTGATTCTTTGGGCTTGTCTGTCGCCAAAAGTTTTCCTTGTTGGGGATATTTTGATCCCAAAGAATCAGAATGCCAATCCTGTAAATTTCAGTCCGATTGCGTAAAGAATATGAAGTAAAGGTATAAAACAAATGGCTAAAGAAATAAAAGCAAAGCCTACGCGCTTTGAGAACATGCAGAAATTGGCTGACCTTATAAATAAGAGTCAGTGGGGTGGCGAGAACCATGATATCGCTGGTGTGCTAGGAGGAACCGTCGTTTCAAATGTCGAACGTATTTCGACTACAAATCGAGATATCGACTGGGCGTGGGGAGGTGGGTTACCGATAGGTAAAATTATTGAGCTCTTCGGTGGTGAATCTTGTCTTGATAAAGATACTTTTATTAAGTTTCAAACGTGGAAGGACGGTAGACAGATTAATGAGAAAGGAGGAACAATAGAGCGTCTTTATGAACGTTTTACCGGGGATATTACAGTAGGTCGAAAACAAGGAAGGCATCTTCAAGAAAAAGATTGTGATTTTTTTGTTATTTCTTGCGACCACGAAGGGAAAATGATTCATAATAAGGTTGTCGGAGTCGTTAAAACAGGAAAGAAACCATGTTTTGAAGTCGTTACAGAGGATGGCCAAAAAATTACGTCAACTCTTGAACACAAATTTATGGTAGATTCTGGGTTTAAGCCTCTTTCTGATCTTAAAATAGGCGATCTAGTCTATGTTCACAATAACACAAGAACACATGGTCAAAAAGATCATGAATATTATCCTGAAATTTTGGTTAAGTACCATCCTCATGCGAAAACAAAAATTATTAATGGTTACACATATTACCGCGTAAAAATATCACACGCCGTTCTTGAAGCAGATAGAAACCAAATGTCGTTTGATGAATACCGAGACTTTCTAAACGTAGCGTCAAAAGAAGAAATCGACAAAATTAAAACCATCCCAGAAGGCCTACACGTTCATCACATTGATGAAAACGTGAACAATAACACCGCATCTAATCTTTTGGTGATTAATTCAAAAGATCATGGTGTTTATCATTCAAAAATGAAGCTTAAAAATCTGAGTTTCATTGCTGCCAAGACAAAAATAACTTCAATTATTAATGTCGGAGAACGAGAAACTTATGATATTAAGTGTGATTTCCCTAACAATAACTTTGTAGCCAATAACTTTATCGTTCATAACAGCGGGAAATCGACGCTTGCTTATCATATCATCGCGAGTTTCCAGGAAAATTATCCTGAAAAGGGTATCTTGCTTTTGGACACGGAACATAGTTATGATCCTCTCTATGCAGAAGCGTTAGGAGTTAAGGCGCAGGGAATCATCCATACAGAAGCGGAAACCGGAACAGACGCGCTAAACATCGCCAAACTCGCGGCGGAATCAGACTGCGGCATCGGCTTAATCATCATAGATAGCATCGCGGCTCTTACTACCAAAAGTGATGACAACGGCGATATCGGAGATCAAACGATGGCAGAACAGGCGAGAATGGTTTCTCAGGCTATGCGTGTTTTGAATAGTCTGATTACTAAGCATAACATCACATTGCTTTGTACAAACCAAGTTCGTGAAGCCGTTGGACAGTGTTTTGATTATAGCACTCCGATTACGCTTAAAGATGGCACTATCATGGAAATCGGAAAACTTGTTAATCAAAAGATTAACTGCGAAGTTCTTTCATATGATCCTGTTTCAAACAAAATAGAACCGAAGACGGTTACTAATTGGTTCGACAATGGACCAATGGCAGATGGCGAACATTTCTTACAGTTTAAGCTTTCAACTCTATGTGGCTTTGGTAAGGGAGGAATTCGTAAAATAAACGTTACCCCTAATCATATTATTTTCGTTCCTCATGGAGAAAAGATGGCTAGTGAAATTAAACCAGGAGAATCAGTATTGATTCCAGAATGGAGTTATTATTCTAAAGACCAGCATGAAATTATTCTTGGAAGTATGTTTGGAGACGGAAACCTTAGATATGACAAGGGTTCTCCTCGTGGAACGTTAAGGTTTATTCATTGTCAAGAACAGACCGATTATTGTTCTTGGAAAGCGGAATCTTTCGGCGAAGAAGTGCGTTTTGATATAAGAGGCCGTCCTCAATTTGAGACAAAATCATCTTCAGAGTTTGACCAGTATAAAGATTTCGGGAAGAAGCAGTTTCCGCGAGAAATTAGTCAAGAACACATAGACAATCTTTCTCCTAAATCTTTTGCGATTTGGTATATGGATGATGGCAACTTTAGCGGAAGTCATGAAAAAATAGGTTTTGGGAAGTGTAGAATCGGTTCTTCCTCAATTATTGGTAGAGACTTGGAAAAAATTGCCATAAAATCAGAGGAACTTGGTCTTGGACTTCCAATGTTTAAAGAAGGTGTTGGTCTTGTTTGGTATGGAGAACAAAGCGGGATGTTCCAGCGTGGAATTTCAAAATATGTCCATCCGAACATGAGATATAAAATAAAGAAAGGGATGCCTGATTTTGATTGGACCGTAGAACGGAAAGAGAAAGAACTTGTCCCTGTCGCTAGGACCGTTCAGTCAGTTTCTGTTTATGTCCCTCCCAAAAGACAAAGGAACAAATTCGATATAGAGGTTGACGGAAACCATTCTTATATCGCAGGAGGAATGATTGTTCATAACAGCTATGGAGATAAGACCACGACTCCTGCTGGTAAAGCATTGCGCCACTATGCCCACATCCGCGCAAAACTTTCACGTATCGGTCAAATCAAGGTAGGTGAAGCCGTTGTCGGCGTAAAGGTTAAAATGAGCTGCATCAAGAACAAAGTTGCTCCTCCGTTCCGTAATGCTGAATATACGATTACTTTCGGAATCGGAATTGATTCTGTCATCGGATGCGTGGAAAAGGCAATTTCACTCGGGATCATCGTAAAGAAGGGCGGATGGTTTAGTTTTAACGGGAAAACATGGCAAGGGCAGCAGACGGTTGTCGATGAAGTCAGAGGAAATGCTGACTTACGGAAAGAAATCAACGCCGCAATTGACAGTATTTCCGATTCTCCCGACAAACGAGAAGGCACGGAAATGACAGAAGAAGAAAAGAAGGAAATCGTTTCTGAAGAAGAAAAAGATGATGCTAATATTTCAGTTGTCTAAAAAAGATGACGGATATTAAGTGAAGAGGGTGGTATGAAAATTATCACCCTCTTTTCCTATTTTAAAAAAGGAATTTAGACATGAAAAATCTTATACTTATCGACGCTCACAATTTGGCCTATAGAATGCTTTTCGGATTTAAGGCCGGAAAACAAGGACTATCAAGTTCGGGTAAGGAAATAAGCATTATCTATGGGTTTTTACGTCAAATTTTGTCTTTGATGAAAGAATACGCGAATTCTGATGTCATCATCGTTTGGGATTGTAAATCTAAAAGAAGGGTAGCATTGACCGATAAAGCCAAAGCTGCAGGTTTAATAAAGACAGGGTATAAAGAAGAAAGGAAATCTCTTTCAAAAGCAGATGAAGAAACCCTTGGAGTGCAGATAGCCTATCTTAAAACGGAAATCCTTCCAAAACTAGCGGTAAGTCAAATAAGCGTGGAAGGATATGAAGCGGATGATGTTATTTTCAGTTATGTCAACAAATATAAAGATCATGCTTGTTACATTATAAGCAGTGACAGGGATTTTTATCAAGCACTATCTTTGCCGAATGTTCAGGTTGTAGACTGTATAAATCATAGGGTATGGACAAAAGAAAAGTTTATGGGAGAATATGGATTTGATCCTGAACTATATGTGGATTACGGAGCCTTTGTGGGAGAAGGGAAAGGAGGCGACAATATTCCGGGTGTCCCGTCTTGTGGAGATAAGACAACACGCAAATTTATCAAAGAATACGGTGATGTGGAATCGATCATAAGCGCGTTGTCTAAAAAAGAATCCCGTACGTTAAAAGAAGAATCTGTTTTGAAAAATCTAACTTTGCTTGGTTTGTCCTATGATCTGAAAAAAATGGATAATATTGAACTTCCAGATTATTCGATACAAGAAACAAATGTTGAAGAAACTAAAAAGATGCTGATTTCATGGGGATTCATAAGTTTCCTCAAAAATTTGGATGTTCTTTGTGGAGAGGGTCGTGTTTCTCATGACTAAAATTATACTATTCAAAAGGCGGTTAAGATGAAAATAGCATTAGCAGGCCCGGCGGGAACAGGGAAATCAAAGGTTGCGGAATCAATCAGTAATAAAAAAGGAATACTCTTCTTGCGTGCGAAGGACATAACAAATCCAATCCTAAAGAGAGACGGATATGATTATTCAAGTGGAATGAAAGTAGAAAAATTCTTACAGACGATACCAAGACAAATGGAACTTCTGAAGAAGACGAAAGAAGCACAGTCACTGTCTATGTTTATTACCGATAGATGTTTTGTTGATCTGGCCGCATATGCTTTGTCAAGCACAGAAACTTTGGACACAGAAACGATAGACAAGATTGTTTCTGATTCAAAAACCTATTGTTCAAGATATTCCCACATCTACCTTTTCAAACTAGGGAAGTTGTTAGACAACAACAAGAGAACGCTATGCTGGAACTATCAGGAAATGATATACATGCTAGAATTGGGTCTTCTTACAGATTGGAAAATACCGTTTACGATTATAGAAAACAATGACATGGACCCGTTCCCTAAAGTGGAAAGGATAATCGGTGACGCATGGAATTCGGTAAAACAAGATGCGCATTAAACTATTCTGTCTATATCATTAAAAACGGAAAGATTTCCGTTTCATGGTGCCGGAATTGCCCCAAAGCCAAGAAGTTAAAATATGCATTCTGTTTGTTAAGCAAAAAGATAGACAGAAGAGACGGGACAATAAAGATACCAAAGAAATCAAAACACAAGATACGATTCAATTTCAATATTTTTGATGACTGTCGGATATTTTCAGTAGGATTATCATTTAGAATAAAGGGTAAAACAAATGGCTAGATTCGGTTTCTTTACGGACGCTCATTTAACGGAAAACCGTCCCGTTCACAGGATAGATGATTATATTAATACCATACCTGAAAAGATAGAAATGATATATGATTTCGCTGCACAGAATGAATTTGATTTTATGACATTCGGTGGTGATTTGTGTGACAGATTCCAAATATTTTCCTATCCGTTGATTAACAGAGTTATTAAAGCTATAAATCTTACCACTTATTCCTGCGTCGGAGAACATGATTTATGCGCACACGCTCCAGAAACATTCGGAGGTTCAGCACTGTCTTTTATATGTACGTATTGCCCCGATTTTAAAATACTTTGGAAACCAGTTCATTTGGAAAACGGAATATCCATCTACGCAAAGCACGAATGGGAAACAATGGAATCTGCTGAAAAGACCGAAGTAGATAAATCGAGATTTAACGTTTTGCTTTGTCACGAATTGCTCTATGACAAGAAAATGCCGTTCAAGACGACCTTTACTAAAGATCTTGATTTACCGTTTGACTTGGTTTGTTCTGGAGATCTTCATTGCGGGTTCTCCCCCCATAAGGTTAGAAACACATGGTATTGTAATCCTGGGAGCTTGGCAAGAAAAACGACAGCAGACGAAAAAAGAATGCCCAAAATGCTGATGATAGATGCCGTCAAAGGAAAAGAACCAGGAATTAGAGAAATTATTATTCCGAGATCAAGACCTGGTAGTGAGGTCTTTTCTGTTGGCATTTCGGAAACGGTAAAAAAACTCGTTTCTGGAATGGATGTTAGCGGAGTCGTCAATTCCATTAATGAAACTATGAAATTAGGGAATAATGAACATAGTGATATCTTCATGCTTTTTGATGAACATTCCAGACAGGTGAAAATCAATGAAAATGTTCTTGCTTATTATCATGAAGTTTGCGAAAAGATCAAGAAAACAAAGGTTTCGAAATGAAGACTTATTATGATATGGCTTCTTGTTATAGCATTACTGTAGATAAAGGTAAAATCATAAAAATAGGGAAGAAGAAGCTTTTTAAGTTTGATATCCTTCTAACCTATACAGATGAAGAAAAAATGAGGTATGGGAGTTTCGGAACAGCAATGTTTTCGGGGAAGAGCGGGAAACAATGCGTAGAGTATGGCAATACTTTTTTAGTAGATAGCAGTGGTGGGCGTCAGAAGGTGGATATATTGTCTGGACTTGCTTTTTGCAGGGAATCTATGCCGGATTTGTCTGGATTTACGGGGTTAAAAATACCAGTATTCTGGACCAATCTAACAGACTTCATGCCACTGTTCGGATATGTTTGTTTCCAAGAAAAACTGACGCCGATACATTCATATTTTGAACAGAAGTCAACTCCTTTAGATTCTGAAAGACATAAGGAGATTGTAGAAATCGCTGATTTCCTTCCTGGTGATGACATCGGTCAATTAGTCCAATATCTTGTTCATGGTGGCGTTGCATATAATGAGATAATGGAATCTTCTCTTCCAAATCCTTTTTACGGAAGGACGCTTTCTCTCCTCCCGTTTCGCGATTGTAAGAATAAAATGATTGTTCTTCTTACAAAGGAAATGTTTATAGAACACGTTTCAGGAAATTATCCTGATTGTCCTGTCCTTGATTTTGCTACTTATTGTCCTACGACGATAAGACTCACAGATAAACAGAAGAAAATATTCGGTGATTTTGAAAGTCTTGATTTTTATTGTGGCGTGTTCCCTGAAAAACTTTCATCTTTTTGGGGTTTAATGAATAAATTTTCTGATTCAAAAGTCAACTACTTATTTTCATATGACATGAAATATGACATCGTTGCAGGAACAAACATGATCGGATTTAAACAATCCTAACAGAATATCTATGATTTTTAAAAGGTAACAATTAAACATGAATGATGGAGTTTATACAGAAGAGTGTACAGACAGATTAACAGATTGTAAAAAAATTCTTATCGTAAAACCAGACATAAACTATGACGCATCAAGAGACCTGAAAGAAATGTGTCTTGACACAAGAGAAGTCAGCTTTACATATCCCAAATCAGGTGTTGATTTAGTTTCAGAAGTATATGCTAGCGGAGCCTCTTTTGTCCTTCAAATTGGCAAAAGACTAACAAGGAAAATCGGATTTTATGAAGGAATGACAGAAGAACTGGAAAAGGACATTTTTACAAATGTCGAGGATAAATTTTTCAACTACCATCATCATGACGAATATAGTTGGAGAGATGCCCTCGAAACTGTCGGTCGTTATGAAAAAGATACTAAAAAATGGAAGGGATTAGCTGGTCTTCTATTGGCTCAAAACCGAAAATTTATGTCCGTCACAAATCACGGCGGAATCGCGGGATGGATCAAACAAAGTCAGGTCTGTGAAGAAACAGGGATCAAACCGATTTTAGGAATGGAAGCCTATTATAACAATTACAGAGGCGACGACCCGGAAAAGAAAAAACTTAACCGCAGTGCCAACCATCTTATTCTACTTGCTAAGAACATCGAAGGCTATTACAATATCATCAAGATACACAATGACGCACAGCTAAACGGGTTCTACTACAGTCCAAGGACATGTGACGAAGCTTTGAAGAAATTCGGGAAAGGAATTTTCGCGACGAGTGCCTGTTTCGCTGGTGAACTTCCAGAATTGCTTATGCAGGACAGGGTTGAAGAAGCAAAGGCAAGATATGAATTTTACAAGTCTTGTTTTGATGAATTCTTTATCGAAATCCAGTTGATTGAAATGAAGGAACAGAAGGAACTCAACAGGAAACTGATTAAGTTCGCGCAGGAAATGGGGGCAAGAATATCTATAGGTATTGACAGCCATTATCTCTACCCAGAACAAAGTGAGACGCACGAACTTATGATGTGTATTCGTCAGGGAAGGACGATTCAAGACCTTCAAAAGGAAGATGACGATACTTGGAAATTCACGGTAAAAAATCTGTATTATCGCAACTATGATCAACTTCTTGAACTCTTCAAATCTGGCTATGTCGATTCTGATGGAAATCAACAAGATGCCTATGAAGATGATGTTTTTACATTTGATATTTTCCAACAAGCTTGTCAAAACACCCGATGGATAGCTGTAAATTGCGAAGACTATAAAGTCGATAAATCAATCAAGCTTCCGAAGCTGTATGAAAACAGCGAAGAAGTCCTTTCAGAAATGGCATGGAAAGGATTTAGAGAACACGGGTTTGATAAATGTCAGGATTCGAACACCTATACGGAACGACTAGAATATGAATTGGATGTTATTTGCCTTGCCGGTTGGGCGGATTATTTCCTTATCACGGAAATGATCGTAGACAAGGCGATTGAATTGAGAGGTGAATGGGGAAC
>JALOCC010000044.1 GCA_023227945.1 Candidatus Omnitrophota bacterium | reverse complement strand
TTCTTTATGCAGGGAACTTGGCCCGGTGCTTACTGCCCTTGTCGTTGCCGGCCGCGTTGGTTCTGCTTTTGCAGCAGAACTTGGCACAATGAAAGTCAGCGAACAAATAGAGGCTCTTGATACCATGGCAATAAATCCCGTCAGGTTCCTGGCAGTTCCGCGGTTTATTGCATTATTTTTTATGTTACCCTGCCTTACAATTTTAGGGAATTTATCGGGAATGGTAGGTGGGTATTTAGTCGGGGTCTATAGCTTAAACATTAATCCAGATTTATATATACAAACCACTTTCAAATATCTTGAAATAAAGGATATTTATACAGGTATTACCAAATCTTTTGTGTTTGCTATAATAATAGCGCTGATTGGCTGTTTTGAGGGCCTAAATACAAAAGGCGGGGCAGAAGGTGTAGGCAGGGCTACGACAAGAAGCGTAGTTATAAGTTTTATACTTATAATACTTGCGGATTGCATTGTTACATCCATATTTTATTTTTCCAAGCTATGATAAAAAAAGATTCCAAAGCTGAGCCGATAATTTCCTTTAAAAATGTTTCCAAATATTTCTATGGAAACAAGACTATAGATAATGTAAGTTTTGATATTTTTCGCGGAGAAACCTTCGTTATCATGGGCTGCTCGGGTTCGGGTAAAAGCACTCTTCTTCGGCTTATGACCGGAATCCTTAAGCCCGAAGAGGGGAATATTTTTGTTAAAGGCAAAGATATATCCAAAATTAGCGGTGAAGAATTGGATGAAGTCAGGAAATCATTCGGGATGCTTTTTCAGTATTCCGCGCTCCTTGATTCATTAACGGTTGAAGAAAATGTTTCATTGCCGCTTAAAGAACACACCAGCCTTGCGCAGGAAATTATAGATATAATTATAAAAATGAAACTTTCATTGGTGGGGTTACGCGGCTATGAGAAATATTATCCTTCCCAGATTTCAGGAGGCATGCGTAAGCGTGTTGGCCTGGCAAGGGCAATTGCACTTGACCCGGATATAGTTTTTTACGATGAACCGACTTCCGGGCTTGATCCGGTTGTTGGCGGAGTTATTGATAAGTTGATAAAAGAGCTTAGCGAAAAACTCCTGATTACTTCCGTAGTTATAACCCACGATATGCAAAGTGTTTTTAATATTGCAGATAGAGTTGCAATGATTCATAAGGGTAGAATCATAGACATTACTACACCCGATGAATTGCGCAGCTCGCAAAATCCTTATATCCAGCAATTTATAAACGGCAGGCCCACCGGGCCGATTGATTTTTTTAAGGAAGATATAGGAATCGGAGAAATATTTGGCTTATAAAAACACAGATGACCACAGATAATAAATCACAGATGTGCACAGATAAATTTATCTGCGGTAATCTGTGATGTGCCATCTGTGCTAATCTGTGTAATGAAAGGAGTGTAACATGAAAAAATATGGTAACGAATTTAAAGTGGGATTGTTCGTGTTAGCCTCAATCGGCGTACTTATTTTTATTACTTTCAGGACCGGCAAGGTTGATATAAAAAAACCCGGTTATTTTTTGTACGCTACATTCGATGAAATTGCCGGGTTAACTAAAAAAGCGCCGGTTATGTTAAACGGCCTGGAGGTTGGAAAAGTTGACGATATTATTGTAAGCTACGATAGCGATAATACAAAAATTACCTTAAAACTCTGGCTTCCGGTTCAGGCAAAGGTAAGGGAGGGTGCGGTTATCTCCATAAAAACTTTAGGGCTTATGGGTGAAAAATATATACAGATTGCGTCCCACGGCGGCAGCTTCATGAAACCTGAAAGCACTGTTACAGGTAAGCCATATATGGATTTAGATGCGCTTATGGAAGAGACAGAAGCTTTAACCGGAGAAGCTAAGAAACTTTCAGCAAGCCTTAATTACACTGTTACCAGTAATCAGGATAAAGTTTCTTCTATCATCAAGAATCTCGAATCTACATCCCAAAATGTTGAAGAGTTAACTGCTGATTTAAAAAATAATCCCTGGAAACTTTTATCCAAACCAAAGGGGAGGTAATTGATATGAAGAAAATTATAGCATTCTTTGCGCTTTTTTTGTTTATGTTTTCTGTGGCGGCATTTGCGCAAACAGCAAAAATTATTGAAACAAAGGGCGATGTCCAGGTAAAAAAAGAAGCAAATTCTGCATGGAAAAAGGCAAAAATAAATACGTTTCTTGATAAGCAGGCGGAAATTAAAACCGGCGTTAGCGCTGAATGCACGCTTACCTTTGACGAAGAATTTAAAAATATTTTAACTATAAAAGAAAATTCTCAAATAAAACTAGAGAATTTAAAGCCAGTAGATATATCTCTTCCAAAAGGAAGGGTTTTTTCTCTTATTGAAGATATAGCCAAGGTGGAAAAATTCGAAATAAGGACACCCACCGCTATCGCCGGAGTAAGAGGAACAGGCGAGTCCGTTGAGTTTTCTTCCGGTTGTGCCAACGTGAAATGCTTTGAAAATAATGTATATGTACAAGGGCTTACTAACCAGGGTGATACTACAGGGGAACGGGGTTTAACAAGCGGTTTTGGCGTCAAGGCGTGTGAGGGTGGAACACTAGGCGAGCAATTTGCTCTTTCTAAGGAAGACTTATTACAGTGGGAAGAATTTTTAAGTAACGTAGATGACTTAAGAGACAATAGTTCTGTCGATGATGGTGAAGGCGATTCGTTAAACGATGCACTTGATGAGCGCAGGTTAGATTATGGAGACGATAACCTAGAAGATAGAAGAAGGGATGAAGAAAACAGCCATAAAAGTTCAAGCAGTGATGATAGCGATGGCCGCTATGATAAATAATAGGATTAGTTTTGATTCAAGGAGATATTATGCGAATTAAATTAGCTTCAATTCCACTATTTTTCTCTATCTGTTTGGTTTTTAGCGCTCATACTCCGTATTGCCAGCTTAAAGAGGAAAAAGAAGAAAAGTCCCGGGCTATAAATATTGTGCCTAAGCTTCCCCCGGATTATAAATTTTCTTCACGGTTAAATTTATTCGTCGGCTACGATACTAATGTAAATCTGAGCCCGGTAAGAACAAAAGATGTATATGAAGAGATATTATATTCTTTCAACTTGTCCAAGAAATTCGATAAAACACTCAATTTTACTTTCGATTATGATTTGGATTATTTAAACTACAACAAAGTTACCGATGCCTCAAGTTTGCTTAACCATTTTAGGCTGGGCATGCATAAAGAAATTTCTACATTTACAACTGGAGCAGGCTATGATTTAGGCGTATTTTATTATCCGCACAATGATGACGAAGATTTTCTTTTCCATAAGGCATTTGCTTATATAAAGCATAAAATATCAAAAAACTTTTATCACAAGTTACAGCTAGAGGCGGGGCTTAAAAATTATACCGACAGGAAGGCTTTGGCTGACACAATAAATACCTATCAGGATGATAACCGCACCGATACGCGCGCCAGCATAGAGTATAAAATAGGCTCTAATATTATTAAGAAACTGATTTTTGCCCTAAAATTAAAAGCTACAGTCAATGATTCAAATGTTTCTTACGTTGATTTTTATGATTATGAATCATACGAAGGGGCGCTAAATTTCGATTATCAGTTAGCAAAGAGGCTGTATCTTATTTCCAATCTTTCTTATGTCAGGAAAATTTTTGATGAGCGTGTTGTGACTTCAAGGAGTTATAAAGAAAGAGACAGCCTTTATACGGGGACATTGGGTTTTTCTTACCAGATGAACAAACAAAATGACCTTTCTGTATATTATACTTACCGGCAGAATTCATCCAATGATAATATTGCAGAATATTCCGAAAGTGTTATAAACTGCGGCTGGCAGTATTATTTTTAATAAGCGCACTTACAGGCTTCATGTACAAATTTAAAAGTCTTTTTTACGTCAGCAGCCTCGTTTTTTTTTCAGATTTAAAGAAAAAAATATCAATAAAATTTCTGATTATATTTTTTGCCTGCCTTTCGGTATTTTTGCTTTCCTATTTCAGGGTATTCAATAACTATGAGCTTATTTTTTATGATTTAAAGCTCATACTTCGTCCCAGCCTCCCCGTTTCGGATAAAATAATAATTATTGAAGTAGCTGATGATACCGTAAAAAATTTAGGCAAATGGCCGCTTCCCAGGGATTTCCACGGAAGTTTGATAAGAGTGCTTAAGGAATATGGTGTAAAGCAAATAATTATCGATGTCCTTTTTGCTGAGCCTACGCTAAACGATGAGATGTTTCGCGCTGCGCTGGAAGAATCCGGAAATGTATATCTGCCTGTTGCGTTTTATCCTCAAGATAAAAATAAGAAAACTCAAAGCTTTGCCGAAAGCGAAGAAATGATTTCTGATATCCGTAGTATTTTCAAAATCCATGTTGCCGGATACGGACATATCAATACATTCATTGATAGTGACGGGAAAGTGAGGAGAATACCTCTTTTTATAAAATATAAGGATAAACTTTTTCCCCATTTATCTCTTGCCGCAGCCTGCAATTATCTGGGCTTAAAGGTAGATAAGGTTTTATTAAAACCCGGCACAATAATAATAGATGATAAATTGTCTATACCCGTATCTTCAGGTGCGTCTTTCCTGGTTAATTATCCTGCGAAATGGAAAGACTCGTTTTTGCACCTTTCTTATTTTGAGATTTTAAAAGCCTATAGTGACATAAATAAAGGTAAAACCCCATACCTGAATCTATCTATGCTTAAAGATAAAATCTGTTTCGTAGGTTTAACCGCAACAGGTACGTCAGACCTTAGAGCAATTCCAGTAGAAAAAAGTTACCCTATGCTGGGATTACAGGCATCCGTTTTTAACAGCATAATACAGAAAAAATTTATAAGAGATATAGGCGCGTGCGCCAATGCATTAATAGGTATAATTATTTTTCTAACAAGTTTAAGTTTATGCCTTAAATTCGCACCGCTTAAGGCATTTTTGATTAACATCGCCCTTGGCGCGGTTTATTTCTTTGGCACATTTATATTTCTTATGTATGGCGGTATATTGATAGATTCTTTTTTCCCTTTATTTATCATAGTCATTACTTATTCAGCTTCAGGTATTTACAAATTTTTGCGGGAAGAAAGAAAGAGGCAGATTCTTGAAAATGAACTTGATATAGCCCGGACAATACAACGTAGCTTCCTGCCGCAGGCCGCTAAGGAATTTAACGGCATAGCAGTTGCTTCTTTTATGCAGGCTGCAAAATTTGTCGCCGGAGATTTATACGATATAGTTGAACTTGATAAAAATAAACTGGGTATTTTAATAGGAGATGTTTCCGGAAAAGGCGTTTCTGCCGCTTTGATAATGGCTCAGGCTATATCGCAGTTTAGGATTTTTTGCCGTCAAAATTCAAATTGTTCAACTGTTCTAAATATGCTGAATAAAGAGCTTTACGGAAAATTCCAGGGAAGCTTTGTTACCTGTCTTTATATAATTATAGATATTAGCCAGAATCTTCTGCATATTTCTTCAGCGGGGCATGCTCCGCTATTTGTATATAAAAATTCAAGCCGCAAATTAATTGATGTTGATTTGGCTGCGGGTTTTCCGTTAGGGATAATTGAAGAGGTAAGTTATGAAGAGGTAAGATGCACAATAGGAAAAGGAGATAAGCTATTTTTATTTACGGACGGCCTCTATGAGGCGCGTAATAGTAAAGGCGAAGAATTTGGAATAGAAAATGTCAAAAAATTAATATTACAAAACGCATCGCTTGATACCAAAACTATAAATGAAGCCATAAGAGAAAATATATTAAAATTTTCCGATAGCCGCGAGCAACACGATGATATAACATTTATTGTAGCGGGAAAAGAGTTATGAAAAGATAAATAGTGATGAACCGTCACAATTGGTGGTATTCGCGTTATAAAATCCCTCCCGGCAAGTTGAAAATTTAAGTTTCTCGCTGAGGGCCGCTTCTTTTACTTCTTCAACCAGTTTTTGCCGCAAGCTAAGAGCAAGGTAATTATATCCGCCTTTTCTCTCGCCGCAAGTTAAATAGAGATTTTTCCACAACAAAGCATGTTCGGGAAATTGTGCGCACATACGTTTAAAATTATCCGGTTTTGTTTTATAGGTTGAAGTAATAATTTGTTTTACTCCGGAATCGCTCAGGGCGTTTACAGTTTCTTTTATATTTGTTGTATTCAAGGGATAAATCAAAGGGTCAAATCGTGCAGCTACAGGAATATATTTTGAAAGCATACTTATAGTTCTAAGTTTCTCCAAAGGCCGGCAAATACAACCCGGTTCGAGCCTTTGTGCCAGCCGTTCATCCATGCAGGTGAAAGTGAAACTTACGACAACATTTCCCAGATTTTTTAAAACGTCAAGGTCTCTTGAAATCAATATAGATTTCGTCACGATATTTATTTTTAATTCACACTTTTCTAAAAGTATAAGCATTTTGCGGGTTAATTTTAGTTCTTTTTCTATGGGTTGATAGGGGTCGGATGAATTCGCAATGGTTATTATCGAATTCTTTGTTATTTTTTTTATCTGGTTCTCAAGCCTTTTGAGGAAATCTTTCTTGGGCCGGGGGTTTGAAAAATTTCTTATATACGAAGAAGCATAACAGTAAAGGCAGGCGTGTCCGCAGCCGGTATAGGGGGATAGGCTGAATTTATCCGGACAGGTGCAGTATTGGTTTCTCCAGGGGTCAAATGGCGTAATTAAAGGCATATAAATATTATACCATACAGAATAATGTAGGATGCGGGACGTTAGGCGTGGGGCGTGAGGCGCGGGGTAAAACACGATAACAAGAATAGAAATAACGATTTATAGGGGATTTTATGGTAAAAAAGCCCATTCTGTATAGAATTTAATTATTGACCTATTCTATCTTTGCTACTATCATTATTAACACAGAGCCCCACATTTATAAACAAATAAGCGCAGATAATCCTTTGCGCTGTTATGATTTAACTATCCTAATCTGCGTAAAAGGGAGGAATCATGGAAAGACAAACGAAATTCCAGGGCGCACCTTTAACGCTTGTCGGCAGGAATTTAAAGCTAAATGCAACTGCCCCAAATTTTAAAGTTATCTCCACGGGCTTAAAAGAAGTTACCTTGAATGATTTTAACGATAAGATAAAAATAATAACTTCTTTTCCTTCAATGGATACCCCGGTTTGCGATTTACAAGTCAAAGAGTTTAACAAAAGAGCAGTTGCGTTTTCAAAAGATATCATTGTACTGGGCATAAGCAAAGACCTTCCATTTGCGCAGAAAAGATTCTGCGATTTAAATAATATAAAAAATGTGATAACTCTTTCCGATTACAGATTTTCTTCCTTCGGCATAAATTACGGCTTGCTTATAAAAGAATTAAATCTTCTGGCAAGAAGCGTTTCAATTGTGGATAAAACAAATGTACTTAGGTATATGCAAATAGCTCCGGAGGTTACCAGCCAGTTGGATTACGAAAGTGCTTTAACGGCCCTTAATGGTGCGGTGTCTAATCCGCAGGCAAAAACGCATGAAACGCTGCCTTCTCATTGTGAGCCTTGCGAAGTAGGCTCCGGTGGGCTAACGAAAGAGGAAATAAATAAATTAATTGCCCAGTACCATAATTGGCAATTGGTTGAGGACAAGAAAATAGTTAAGGAATTTAAATTCAAAGATTTTATCGAGGCAAAATATTTCCTTGACCTTATTTGCGTTATTGCCGAGGAACAGGGGCATCATCCTACGTTTACGTTGATTTATAATAAATTAAAAATTACGCTTACAACCCACGCAGTTTCCGGGCTTAGCGAGAATGATTTTATAATGGCGAGAATAATCGATGAGTTGTAAGCCAAAATAATTCACTATAATTATGCTGGAAAATTTAGTTAAAGCCGAAAAGGCGATTTTGCAAGCAAAGACAATAGTTGTTTCTTGCCATATAAATCCTGACGGTGACGCCATAGGTTCACTTTTATCTTTAGGCATGGGGCTTGAGGCTCTTGGAAAAAAAGTTTATATGCTAAGCGAGGATAGGGTTCCGAAGAAATACAAACGCTTGCCGGCGGCAGGTAAAATAAAGCGGACAACAGATAAAAGATGCGATTTGGCGATATCTGTTGATTGCAGCGCCAAAGACGTTTTAGGAAAAAATTTCGAAAAGGTATTTAAGCGCGCAAAAAAAATACTTGAAATTGACCACCATGATTTCAGAAGGCCATTTGGAGATATTTCCCTGATAGATAACGGTGCAGCAGCTGTGGGTGAAATTACTTTTATCCTGCTTAGTAAGTTGAATGTAACTATTACCGAGAAAATAGCTGAAAATATACTAACTTCAATTATTGTTGAAACCGATTCTTTCCGTTTGCCAAAAGTAAGGCCATTCACCTTTAAGGCTTGCGAATATCTTGCAAACAAGGGAGTGAATTATTATAAGTTGGCAGATATGATATTTTGGTCGAGGAGCAAAGAAACCGCTATCCTTTCAGGGTTGGCACTTTCTCGCTGCAAGTTTTTTAAAAACGGCAAGGTAGTCTGGTCTATAATAAAAAGAAAGGATTTTGAAAAAATAAAAGGTAAAGAAGAGGATGTTGATGCGGTAGCGGATGAAATGCGTAGCATCCATGACGTAAAGGTGACTATATTGTTACGAGAAAAAGGCAATGCCTTAAGGGTGTCTTTACGTTCCAAGGGAAAAATTAATGTTGCTAAACTCGCCGAGCATTACGGCGGTGGCGGTCATTTTGACGTTGCCGGTTGTTATATCTCTAATAACAAAAAAGCGATAAACGATTTGTTTAATAGAGCCAAGAAATTACTGTAAAAATTATACTCATTAATGGCTTCACATTGGTAAAATATGTGATAGAATTTTTACGCACGGATAGGCACGGGTGTTCTTAAAAATCACAAATTACAATACACAAATTACAAACAAATCACAATACCAAAATCACAATGACCAAAACGGTAGATTTGTTTGTGATTTTGGTATTCGGTATTGTATATTGTTTGTGATTTGTTCATTGTGTATTGTGATTTAAACATTTGTGATTATTCGTTTCCAAATCTGCACTAATCTGTGTAAGCAGGAGGTGTAAAATGGCAAAGTACAAATGTATAGTTTGCGGTTATATTTATGACCCGGAAATAGGAGACCCAGACGGAGGCATCGAACCAGGGATAGCTTTCGAAAAACTTCCAGATACCTGGTTATGCCCGGTTTGCGGGGCGGATAAGAGCCAATTTGAAGTAGTAACGTGAAATCAATCGCACCAGTTAAAGTATCACGTCACGGGTAACCTCGCCACCATATAAAAATATTTAGGCGAGTCCACTTGGAGTGGACGTAACAGGTTTTAAAGACGTGATACGTGCTACGTGTGACATGATACAAAATTAATGCATATGCTTAAAATAGCCGAAAATATTTACTGGACAGGTTATATTGACTGGAATTTAAGAAACTTTCACGGCTACTCAACACCATCAGGCTCTACTTACAATGCCTACCTGATTCTCGATGAACAGCCGACTTTAATAGATACGGTAAAGCATTATGGGTTTGAAGAAATACTTTATCGTATCAAAGAAATCATAGATCCTTCAAAGATTAAATATATAATTTCAAATCATACGGAAATGGACCACTCTGGCTCAATAGAAAAATTATTGTCGATTTGTCCAAACGCGCAGATTGTTTGTTCCCCAAAAGGAGAAGAGGGTTTAAAAAGGCATTTCAAGAAAAATTGGAATTTTAAAGTGGTCAATTCAGGTAACACTTTGAATATCGGTAGGAGGAATTTAAAATTTTTCCTGATGCCGATGGTTCATTGGCCTGATTCAATGGCAACGTATTCTATCGAGGATAACATTTTATTTCCCAATGATGCCTTTGGGCAGCATTATGCAAGCTCGGAGCGTTTTGCGGACGAAGTTGGTATTGATGTTGTTGTTAAAGAAGCAACTAAATATTATGCAAATATTGTTATGCCTTATGGTGGCCAGGTATTGAAAGCTTTAGAGGCCCTTAAAGATGTAAAGATAGATATGATTTGCCCTTCCCATGGTTTAATCTGGAGAAAGAAAGAGGATATAGAAAAAATTTTATCCCTTTATAAAAAATGGGCAAATTATGAAACTGGAAAATCAATCGTTATAGTCTACGATACAATGTGGCATTCAACGGAAATGATAGCACAAACATTATACGAGTTTATTGATTGTGAAAATATTCCGGTTAAATTGTATAACCTTCAAAATACCCACATTTCCGACATAATCGCGGAAATAATTTCTGCAAAAGTAGTGATGGTGGGCTCTCCGATTTTAAATAACAAAGTTTTGCCGAATATGGGAGCTTTCCTTACCTATTTAAAAGGGCTTAAACCTAAGAATAGATACGCCTTTACCTTTGGTTCTTATGGTTGGGCAAAAGTAGGGTTTAAAGAGCTCGAAGATTCACTTAAAGAAGCAGGAATGGAATTGATATCTGAGGGAAGGTACTTAAACTACGTCCCGGACGATACAGAGCTAGAGGGTTTAAAAGATATAGTTGGTAAAATTAAAAATTTATTTGAAATGAAGCCAGCATTTTTCCAAGGTAATCCGCAGGAAAAATGATGTGCTCTATGAAAGTTTGAAATTATACCCCTTGCGCCTGTATATCGTGTAAATTTTCCTGGCCGGAGGCCGAGAAAATTTACACGAAGCGCTTCGGGGTTAATTTTCCCGACATTCGTCGGAAAAATTAAGGAGGAGTATCTATGGCAAATATATTCAGCCCGCAGGAAATATTGAGAATCGCGATAAGAGTTGAAGAAAACGGTAAAAAACTTTATGCGATACTTGAGAAAAAAACAGGCAATGAAATTATGCGCGAAGTGTGGGCCTATTTAAAGGATCAAGAAGAACTGCACAGAAAAACTTTTCAAGCTATGCTCGATAATGTGGGAGATTATATAGTTTATGAATTTAGCCCGGGAGAGTATGATGCTTATATAAAAGCGATTGCCGCAGGTTATATTTTTACCCAGGAACTCATAGAGAAAAAAACTAAAGAAGGATTTAAATCCGATTTAGAGGCCATAGATTTCGGAATTTATATTGAAAAGGAATCAATCCTTACTTATTCAGCCTTGCGCGGGTATATTCTTGCCGAAAAGCATGCGGT
Organism: Candidatus Omnitrophota bacterium; assembly: GCA_023227945.1. GTDB lineage: Bacteria > Omnitrophota > Gorgyraeia > Duberdicusellales > 4484-171 > JAJYOP01. The sequence goes on along the minus strand of JALOCC010000044.1, from coordinate 4,913 downwards.
TCTGGATAAAGTTATAGATGAGGAAAAAAATCATCTTGTTAAACTTACTATCCTGAAGGATAAACTTGGGAAATAACACAGATGATCACGGATAGAGGTTGCGTTAAGCGGTTGCGGTTGCCTGCCCGCCGGAGGCGGACGAGCTTGTCACGGTTGCGTTAGGCGTTTAACGTCAGTAAGACGCAACCGATTAACGTATGACGAAACGAGCCGCGTAACCGATTGACGATTTACGATAGACAAAATCTATGCAAACAGGAGGCTAAAAATGGATATAAAAATTTATTCAACTCCAACATGCCCTTACTGCAAGCTCGCGAAGCAATATTTTTCTTCCAAAGGCTTAAGCTACGAGGATTTTGACATTTCAGCCAACCACCAGGCTATGGAAGAAATGGTAAAGCTTTCAGGGCAAATGGGCGTCCCCACGATAGTTATAAACGGACAAATCATCGTAGGTTTTGATAAAGCAAGGATAGAAGAACTTTTAGTAAAATAACCAAGTTCCAATTTCCAATAACCAAACAATGACCAATAACCAAATTTCAATATTCAAACAGGAAAAATATGTTTGGTTATTATAATTTGAATATTGTTTGGAATTTGTATCTTGGTCATTGGTTATTTTAAAAAAGATGCCTATTTTTACCTACCAGTGCAAAAAGTGCCTGGAGAAATTTGATATACTTGTTGGAATGAGCCAGGATAAAACCGAACTTAAATGCCCAAAGTGCGGCAGCAAGGATTTAGAAAAACAATTTGCCCCTTTTAGAGTTTCCGGTAGTTCCGGAAAAGGTTCTTCTAAATGCGGTTCTTGTTCGGGGGGAGATTGTTCAGGTTGCCATTGAAACGTAACATGTCCCACGTAGCACGGTTTTTAAAACGTGTTGCTTGTTACGTGCAACGTAATACTAAATATTTATGAAGATATACGACCTTATAATTTTAGGTGCGGGGCCTGCCGGAATTACTGCCTCGGTTTATGCTGCCAGAAAAAAGATGGATTTTTTAGTTCTTAGCTTAGACGTTGGAGGGCAAACTGCCTGGAGCGGAGATATAGAAAATTATACCGGGTATCAATTTATTACCGGGCCGGAACTAACTTTAAAATTCGAGGAGCACATGAAAGCTTTTTCTGCGCCCCTAAATATGCCGGAGGCAGCGCAGGATATACAGAAAGAAAAAGATTTAATAAAAGTAACAACTGACAAAAATGAATATATTTCTAAAACAATAATTATTGCAACCGGAAAACACCCCAGGATGCTTAATGTGCCAGGTGAAAAAGAATTTAAAAATAAAGGTGTAACCTATTGCGCAACCTGTGACGGGCCTTTATTTAAAGGGAAAAAAGTAGCTGTCATAGGAGGAGGTAATTCCGCTTTGGATGCTACTTTACAGCTTATGAAAATTTCTCCAAAAGTTTATATTATAAATATTGCCTCATCCCTTACGGGAGATCCCATAATGATTGAGAGCGTAGAAAAAAGCGATAACGTAGAAATATTTAATAGCTCAAAAGTAAAAGAAATTACCGGAGATAAATTTGTTAAAAGTATAGCGATAGAAAAAGAAGGAAAGAGTTATAGCCTTGACGTTGAAGGAATATTCATTGAAGCTGGTTTAACTCCTAACTCAGAGTTCGATAAAATTACTAAGCACAATGAATATGGAGAGGTGATAGTCAATTGCCATAACTCGACAAATATTGAGGGGATATTTGCCGCGGGAGACGTAACAACCGTTCCGGAAAAACAAATTATAATTGCCTGCGGAGAAGGTTCAAAGGCAGCTCTCTCGGCATTTAGGTATTTATTAACGCATAGATTCAGATAACAGATAGCAGATGGCAGATGACAGAAAAATCTGACCTCTGGCTTCCGTAATAATTATGAAAACACTATCAGATGACATAGTAAATTTTCTGGAAAGACAAGGTTTTAGCATTGTTTCTACGCTGGATGCTAACGGCAGAATACATTGTTCCGCAAAAGGCATTGTTGGTATAGAAAAAAAAGGAAAAGTTTTTCTCATAGATTTATACAAGGCAGAAACTTTCAAAAATTTACAGAGAAATCCTACAATAAGCATAACTTCAATCGATGAGCATCTGTTTATGGGCTATACTCTTAAAGGAACAGCCAAAATTGTTGATAGGGATAGAATAAAAAGCCATATCATAAAAGCATGGGAAGAGCGAGTGATACAGAGGATTTCAAAAAGAGTGATAAAAAGCATTAAAGATTATAAAAAATCAGGCCATCATCCTGAAGCAAAATTCCCGCATCCAGAGTATCTAATAGAAATAGATGTGGAAGATATAGTTGACCTTGCTCCTACACATCTCAAAAAAATACCCCAGTAAATCCCGTTAGAAAACATCCTACGATTTGCAGCAAGAGTATATTCCAAATTTTACGAACACAGAATCTCATATGCTGCGTGGGTCATATTAGAGATAAATTTGCTAATGGGGATGGTTTTTCTAACGGGATAAAGCCAATTTTTTTAAATTTCCGCTTGATTTTTCTGTAATACATTATATCTTATAATAGACACTAATAATCATAGATTTCATACGAATATACACGAATTTATTATTTATTCGTGATAATTCGTTTATGATTTCCCGCCTTTGGCGGGATCCCTGCCTTGCCGACAGGCAGGCCGCTAAATAAAAATATTAAGGAGCGGGACGTGGTTATTCGTGCATAAACATATGGCAAATGCTGTAGAAAAATGGATTGAAGAAGTAGCCAAAGTAACTGCGCCTCGCGATATCCATTGGTGCGATGGTTCTGATAAAGAAGCGCGCTGGCTTATTGAGCGGGGCATAAAGGAAGAAAAAATAAATGGAAAACCCGTTTTTCATGAGTTAAATCAAAAAAACTGGCCAAATTCTTACCTGCACACAAGCCATCCTTCTGATGTCGCGCGTACGGAAAATCTTACCTTTGTTTGCCATTCTTCTAAAGAGATGACAGGCCCCAATAATAATTGGATGGCGCCACAACAAGCAAAAGAAGTAATGACAAATTTAAGCCGGGGCTGTATGAAGGGCAGAACCATGTATGTATTGCCTTTTGTAATGGGTAACCCTGATTCGCCTTTTGCAAAATTTTGCGTGCAGGTGACAGATGTAAGTTATGTAGCAACAAGCATGCGTATTATGACACGTATGGGTGCTGATGTTCTTAAACGTATCGGCACAAGAAATGACTTCATAAAAGGACTGCATTCTATAGGAGACCTTGACCCTAGTCGCAGGTATATAATGCATTTTCCGGAAGAAAGTTTAGTTTGGAGTATCGGTTCAGGCTACGGAGGAAATGCTTTGCTTGGCAAAAAGTGCATATCGCTAAGGCTTGCTTCTTATCTCGGGTTTCGTGAAGGCTGGCTTGCTGAACATATGATTATAATCGGCGTTGAAGATCCTAATGGTAACATTGATTATCTTGTGGCAGCTCTTCCTAGCGCCTGCGGAAAAACAAATCTTGCCATGCTTCGCTCGGTTCTTCCCGGATATAAAATCTGGACCCTTGGCGATGATATAGCCTGGCTTATAGTGGGAGATGATGGACGTCTTTGGGCATCTAATCCGGAAGCAGGGTTCTTCGGCGTTGCCCCAGGCACATCTTATAACACAAATCCTTGCATGATAGATACGCTTAAGGCAGGCACATTTTATCCTACTCTTTTTACAAACACAGCTTTAAATACAGACACAAACGAACCATGGTGGGAGGCGCTGACAGAAGATTATCCACCTAATTTATTAGATTGGCAGGGTAATAAATTTGATAAAGCTTCCAGCGAAAAGTGTGCGCATCCAAATTCACGTTTTACGGTATCTATAAATCAATGCGCTACTTTATCAAAAGAATTTAATAATCCCAAAGGAGTGCCGATTTCCGCGATAATTTTAGGCGGCAGGCGCTCTAACCTTATACCTTTAGTATATGAAAGCTTTGATTGGGATCACGGTGTATTCTGTGGAGCGATGATGGGCTCTGAAACAACCGCGGCTGCACAGCATAAAGTCGGGGTACTGCGGCGCGACCCGATGGCAATGCTTCCGTTTTGTGGCTACAATATGGGTGATTATTTTGCCCATTGGCTTAAAATGGGCAAGGTTATTAAAAATGCGCCTAAAATATTTTTCGTAAACTGGTTTAGGAAAGATGAAAACGGAAAATTCCTCTGGCCGGGATTTGGCGAAAACATAAGGGTGCTTAAGTGGATTATCGAGCGCACAAAAAATAAAGCCAAAGCACAGGAAACCCATATCGGTTTGGTGCCTGATTTACAGAGTTTTGACAGGACGGGGTTATCCATTGGTGATAGTGATATGAAAAAAGTTTTTTCGATAGATGAAGGAAAATGGGGCACTGAGCTAAAAGAAGCTGAAGAGTTTTTTGAGAAATTCGGGGCGCATATGCCTCGAGAGTTGCACGAAGAATTTGATATCTTAGAGAAAAAATTAAAAAGTTAAGATGTGCGCAAAAGAAGTATTGCATACGGATTTTCCTGATTTAAAACTTTTCCGGCGCGGAAAAGTGCGCGATGTTTACGAAGTTGATAAGTATCTGCTTATTGTCTCAACCGACAGAATTTCCGCATTTGACGTTATCCTTCCTAATGCCATTCCAAACAAGGGCGCGGTTTTAAATAAAATATCGGTTTTTTGGTTTAACTTTACAAAAGATATAATTCCAAATCATTTTATAACGGCGGATGTTGATGAATATCCAGAAAATCTAAAAAAATATAGAGATGCCCTCGTCAATCGTTCAATGCTTGTTAAAAAAACAAATCCCATTTCTTTTGAGTGCGTTGTAAGGGGCTATCTGGCAGGTTCGGGACAAAAAGAATATAACAAAACCCAAAGTATCTGTGCAATTAAATTGCCGCCC
>JALOCC010000043.1 GCA_023227945.1 Candidatus Omnitrophota bacterium | reverse complement strand
GTCAAGAAAATTTCAGGAATCTTTAGAATTCCCAAATCTTTTGTAAGAGCAGAAGATTTTTTAATAGAAAGTCTCCACCAATCACAAAGGTTCAAGTCTTGTTGACGGTCTTTATCTTCACGACAGTAATAAAGGCGATAAAAAACCAAACCATTCTTATAGCGAACGGTTTTCCCTTTATTAAAATTCACTGCATCGTAGTATCCGACAAAGACCTGATTGATTTCACCTTTCGCGTCTGTATATACATGTCCGACTTCAAATTCCTTTACCTTGGGCACTTTCATATCGGATGTATAGTCTAAGATTCTTTGGTGAAGACTTGAACCTTTGCGAATAAGCTTCATTTGAGAACCGACAGTTGCCCAAAGAAGATCCGCCTTGATAATTCCGTTTTCAACACCGGCATTTTGAAGGATATCCAGCAAAACATCCTCTCGGAGATCGAATAGATTGCCTCTGGAATCTAAGACTTTCCAAGCCCGTCCACCTTCACAACGCTTTTCAAGACCGACAAGACGATATCCGCAAGTCGGGACATTCTTCTGGTTCAGTATCCGATTTTCATTCAATGCCTTCTGATATTCCTCGTTATCGAAAGACCATCCGAAAGCCCAGCTTCTTGCCGTCCCTTCGGTCTTTTTATTCCCCGTTTCAAAAACGAAACCAGGCATAGAAAAAACCATTTGAACTTCGTCTTCACTTACGGCTTGGGAAACTTCTTCTTTCACTTTAAGATATATCGTAATGTCTTCTGGAATCTTTCCAGTGATGTGTTTATTCATATTTTCCTTTTAGATGATATCCCTTAAACAGTAAAATTTATAAACTTCTTCTACTGTTAAATTTTCCCCATTATGTCCAGCTAGATTCGTTTTTAAAGTTTCTTCCGCACAATTGTGATAAAGAGATGACGTTCCTTTTTGGTCAACACGTTTCATCCTGCTGGAGAAGTTTTACATACCGGATTTTCCATATTCATTTCTATAGTATGCTTCGAATTCATCCCTTTTCATTCCATAAGTGACTGGAGCATCTACTATTGTAGAATATTCAAAGTAATAGTCTTTTAGTTTAACAATAATTCTAGACATTTGTCATCACCCGTTACAGACTAGGAACATAAAGACACCAGCCTTCATTTCCAGATTCCATTATTTTATAGTCGCTGAAATTGATCCACCATTTCAGGCAGATATCAGTAATTTCCTGATTACTGATATCGATTTCACAAGTAATGCCTTTCTTAAGGGCATCCCGCAATTCTCCGCGAGTCTTAGGTCGAAGGTATTCCATAAAACAATTTTCCTTTCTTTAATACATCACACAGGGGACAACGATAATTTGAACAGTTCCACACGCTTCACAAATCCATTCGTGTTCACCTGGAGTCAAATAGATATGTGTCGGCGGATTGTGAGTAGGCGACATGCAGGTCTTTTTATATTCTTTTTGATCTTCTTTTTTGTTGAACATATTTTCCTCTTTAATCATTTTCAGATACCTTTCGTGATGATGTGAAGTTCATTACACATTGCCTTTAGCTGGTTCTTAGACTTGAACACTAAGGAAAACCACATGTCGCCTGTGACAGGAACACCGTTGGCGCGAATCGCGATCATAATCTGATGCCGCATCAACGTACACTCTTTGTCTTCATGGTTCATAGTCTTTTCCTTTGATTGCTTTGAATGAAGACAATATACCACAGAGAACATAATCTGTCAATATCCCGACTGACTTTTGTTAAGAAAACCAAGAAGGGAATTGTGAAATAAAGTTATCAACAAGGAACTTTGTCTTCATGTCATTAAATGGATACTCAGTAATGTCCTTCGGACTCATAGGGACAATGACAAGAAATTCATCGCCATCAAGATGTTGACCCAAATCGGTTTCTCCGACAGCCGCACAGAAAAGGTGCATCTTCTCCGTCGTATAACCCGGACTCAGGAAAAATTCCCCAACCTTTCGAATCATCACAACCTTTCGTCCGGTTTCTTCTTCGACTTCCCGAACGGCGGCTTTCATCGGTTCTTCATTACCATCAATGCACCCTGCCGGGACTTCAAGCGTTTCTGCATTGGATCCGATACGGAATTGTTTGGTAAACAAAAACTTATCAGTTGCGGGGCAATAACAAAGAACGGCTACTGCATCCCTAACTCTGACAACTTCCCTCTTAATGAGTTTCCCGTCGCCCAAATCAACGTCAACACGATCAACCTTCACATATCCGTCATAAACTCTCTCTGTCATTATTTTATTCCTTTCCTTCTAATTAATATCCGTTCTGATATCACGCAACAAACCACAGGAAACAGCAGAAATAACATAATTCACAATTTTATATTCGGCTTCGAGTACCGTCAAATTAAAACTCCGCATCATTGTTTTAATAAGACCTTCCGGAAGAAGAATTCCGTAAATCTGAAAGTCAGAAAGTTCTGAACAAATGCTTTTCAGATCAACCTTTTCAAGATACCTTATAATTTCCGCACTATTCATTGTTTTACTTCTTTTCAATTGGGTTTTCAAAGGCTAAGGACAGCGCATCTTTAATCGCCTTTTCGGCGACCAGCTTCGCTTTTTCAATTCCTTCATTTACCGGACAAAGGACCAACGTATATTTGTGGTAATTAATCCAAGGGATGTCAATCTTATAACAATCTTCTCCCAAGTGGGAATAATATTCAACATAAATCGGATTCTTCAATCCTTCATTCATTTTCTTTTTTCCTTTTCCTTATCAGTTTAACAATATTCATCTGCCTTTTGATGAAGTTCGTCTATCTTCATTCCGTCCAATGCTTTAATTTCAGAGACGGCTAAGTCTTCCGAACTTGTAACATTAAGTCTGGCCCCCATCCACTCTACGAATGAAAGTTTACTACCGCTTGAAAGATATTTATCAAGAAGTCCGTCAACGAGTTCACAAGAAATCTCACCGTCTTTTTCCAAATAGATTTCTTCTTGAACCCGATTCATCGACATCAGACTCGCTTCAAAAGCGGTTCCGAGACCATTTGCAATGTAATAATTTCGCGGTTGGAGCGGGAGATCATTATCTAAATAGCGTTGGTAATCGAAAACAAATCTGCAACCGTCTTTTTTGTCAATACATTGGATGACATCCGCAAGCATGCCTTTCTGTCCCCAAGATTCATCCAAAAGCTTATCCGTCAGTCGGACAGTGACTTTCCCGCATCCCTGAACCACCTGTTTCAACGTTTGAATTTTCATGTAGAATTCCTTTCTTCAATAAAACCATTTGTGGTTTTGTATTGATATAGTATCAAAAGCTTTCTGGTTTGTAAATGGCTATTTTAAAAAAAAAAGATAAAGGAATTGTTCAGCAACATTCTCATCATTCTCCGCACAGACATAATCAGATCCAATTACTTTTTTGCCATCCTTTACTTTTTTAACATATCAGTGTTTTTTAACACCCGTGAAATTTTACGAAGTTCTTTTAGAACATTGGTATTCATACGAATAGTTGACCCGTATCTCAAAACACCTTCGGCTCCGTCACTATCCATCAAATCCTTAAAAGATCCAAAAGAAATATCAACAGATTCTTTTGTTGCGAAGTTGTTGATCGTTAACATCGAAAATGGACCGAGATTGTTTTCAGCGAATTCAAAAACAGCATCCAAAGGGGATTGACGTGACCTGGAATCAAATTCGAAAGTCGTAGAAATACCATGCCCGCGTACCCGCATAAGGGGATATTTGTGCATCAGCCACAACATGAACTTTTCACGATCTACACCAAGTTTAAACGGCTTGAATGCTTCCATCTCTCTAATATTAAAACCGAGTTTCTTAAAAATGGCAGGATTCCTGATGTCTGTTTCGTGTTCATGAATTCTTACTGTTTTCCCATTCGCGTAATTAATCCAAAATCCATCATTCATAGTTTATTTCTCCCATCCTAAATAAAATATCAAAACTTTTACTTTACATTTTCCATCATGATTTTTTTCAAAACGATGTCATTCCAAGGTTGTTTGATTTTACCGTCGAGCATTTGAAACATAAAGCCCGACAATTTCTTATTGTGACCAAGGATTTCCTTCGCCATTTCTTTACGGTTGGTCAGACATTTGACGTTTTGTTCAACAAATGAATAAGCCGCATCTAGCTGTTCCACCGTGCGGCGATAGGCTTCCTCAACCATCGAAGCGGACAAAGAAACAACCTTCGCGATTTCATAATCGCTATCTTCGGTAACTTTCTTGATTAGATCCTCGGCGGTTTTACAACCATTCGCGATGAAATAGTCAACGACGTTTTCAGTACTTCCTAGATGGCTTTTCATCCTGTGGAGAGCCAAATAGCTGATGCTTTTGACCTTCTTCAAGATTTGACCTTCACGGGTATAAACGACTACACCTTCAATACCTCTGAAAGCTTCAACGGCGTTCACCAAATCCGAAAAGCTTTCGAAGCGGTAGGTTTTTGGACGGTTGACACCAAACCTCTTAGCCTCAATATCCAAAATCATTTGTGGCAGGTAACTATAATCCTCATGATTGATGATAGCCGTCAACCAAAGCTGGGGAGTCTCCGTTTCTGAAAGGACAATGATATTGCTAGGAGTTGTCCACTCATAGCAAATACTATATCCGTTATCCAGCCAAGCGTTGTCGAAGGCATCAGGATACTTGGCGATAAGCTCATCAATTTCTTGGCCGTTTTTCATTTGACGGGCATCAATGGTTCCTCGTGTTCTGACAATCAGTTGACCACGGAACTTGCTGACGAGAAGACAGGAACCGTCGATTTTCTGGACAGCCGTCATGCTAGGATCGTTAATATCAAACGGTTCGAAAGCAGGTGCTTCTCCGTAATTCGTGAACTTGCGGAAACCCAAGCTAACGGGATCTCCGTCAAGAGTCCAAATACTGGAACGGAAGATTTTGTTTCCTTCGTTGAACTTGGTCTTGATATCCAATGGCCCGACAAGAACGCAATCAACCCCTGCAAAAACACAAGGGGTAAGTTTAAAACCTTCTTCTGCTGTTGGGAATCTGTCAATTTTCATGTTGTAAGTTCTTTCTTTCAATGCCGTCAATATATCACAGATTAATCTTGGTTGTCAAGTAGACAAATGCTTTTCAAGAGATTCTTTCATCTTACAATAGTATTTATTAATTACTAGAAATCCTAACTGATAGAAATAAGTTTTTTCAATGTCTTTGCACCATCTTTCAATTTTCGGGCAATATGAATATCCTTCTGGCCAACCGATTGTATGATTAAAGAAATCCTCAGTAAGATTCCAGTTTTCTCCTAAAGGAAATAAATAATTTCTAGCCCCTCCGATATCATCAGATTCGAGGAAAGGAATCAAGCCTGCGAGGAATACCCAATCTTCTTCTGTCAGATATTCCGGAGTTTCCCAAGCCGTTTTCCGACATCCCTTAGAATAAGAAAAGAAGGGGTGAAATTTTTCTTTTTTCATAAGTCCTTTAAACGAAAATTTGAGGAACTGTGGTCTTAAGAACGATTTCATATTCTTTCAGAAATTCTTCCTTGTTTTCAATGGTTCCGAAATCCCATTCAACACTCCATTTCCCAATTCTGCGAAATAATCTCGTCGAGTTCTTCGAAGTGTGCCAATCATCAGAAATGTAAAAAAGTCCATCGTTGTAGGAAATCAAAAAAGCTTTCCGAATATCCTTTCGGACATTAACAACATACCCCAAGACTTTTCCATGTCTTAGGACTTCAAGCGTAGCTTTTTGCAACTGATTAACAATTGATTTGGTTAGCTTGACAGTTACTTTGTAAACTTCAATTTTCATAACTTCACCATCACAATCTTTTCGTCCTTGAATAGGATAGTTTCGTCCCAGACAGGAATCAGGCCGATGCCCTTGGGCAATCCTTGTTGAACGCAATCTTCTGACCTGTTAGCTTCTGCGAGACGCCTGGCTTCGGTAAGTGCTTTCTTCGGAGACTTGGACATAGCAATGCCATTCCCGCTGACATAAAGATGTGCAGGCATTCCATAACTGGATCCAGTGCCTTCCGTGACTCTGACAATTGCTTTGAACATATTTCCGTCCTTTCAATATTCAAAAGGTAACATTTCCTTCCCTGATTGTCAATGCCTTTAGGGAATTAAATCTTAACTTTTTGAAGAAAATAGGAAATATAGTCCGGATTGTCTATAATATTCCAAAAGTTAACTTCTTTGCCGTCCAAAACCATATCTATGCTTGCTTTGGTAATAAAATATTGGTTTTCGCCTTCTATTTTGGCTTCAGCCAAAAGAATTCTGTTTTCAGGCAAAGAACCGTTTTCTAACCAGCCGGAAATAATATCTGTAGAAATATCAAGGAGAATACCCTGTGATTTGATTCTCCCGTTAATGATGGGGATAAGCAGAAAACCGTCAGTTTCTTTATCTTTCACCAAAATCGAATTATAGCGTACTCTTCTGCTCATAACACGCTCCTTTCTATTGATTATTTAATCATTGAAATCTATATCAGATAGAAAGGATATCGAACTAAATGAAACAATTCATAACTAAACTTGGTGTCTGCAAAAAGAAACCGGTCGTAATTTCAATTTCAAGAATGGATGATTCTTCTAATCAAAAACTGATTTTCCATTCCTGCCTTTCCTGTTTATATAGCAGAATAATGATTGATCCTTTTTCCTGTCCTGAATTTAAAGATCAATCAATAGAAATAATCGAATCCAAATGTCTTCCTTTCCACTGTGTCGGATTTGACTTCAAGATATAAAAAAAAGGGCGGAATATTCCGCCCTTTTTTAGAAACCACTTGGTTATTCCCAAATTACTTGGTCAAGCCAAGGAACTGATCCCAACCCTTCCAATAGCGAGAATACACGGTCTTGGGGCTCTGCGGCAGGCCGTCGGGAAGGCGACCCTCGATCTTCGCCCATGAATACGCCTGATGATTCCGGAAGCCGGCCTTGCGGACGATCTTGCGCGCTTCGGCAAAGCCAACGGTCTTGGATGTTGTGATGTCAGGAATCTGAGTTTTGGTAGTCTTCATTGTTTTGTCTTTCTGTTTTGAGAAAGGAGTGGCAGCCCCGTTACTCTGTTCTTTTTTTTGTTATTCCTTCTGCCAAAAGAAGATGTTCCTAAATAGATTGTTTTAGGTTAATTTTCAATACCTTATTACTTGATGGCATCCTTAAAATAAGCCTCGGAACGCTCCTTGAAACCTCGAATTTTCACGTAACCGCGATTGGTGCCGGAATAGCGAATGAAGTTTGCTGGAAGGATTCCATCCTTACGGGTCTTGACTTGGCTGATCTTGACCTGAAGATTCTTGACCTTCATGAGAGCAGAAACCGAAGACGGAAACTTAGTCGTATCCATTCCACCGTCATCGAGACGTTTCATTACAAGTTCAACGGCGGTCTTCATATCGAACTTGTCAGGATTAATACCGGAAGCCTTCTGCGCACCGGTAGGATGGGTGTTGGCGAGGGAATAGGAATAGATGATCTTTCCTTCATTGTTAAGACCTGAAGCTAAGATTCCGACAGGGGCCATTCGGCCATTCTGATCCTTTTCCTTGATATACTGCATAATGAAACGATTCTTCGGATTGATGTTCATACTTCCTTATACCTTTCTGGTTTTCTTGTTTTAAAGACTTGTGTCTTTTGAATGCAAACAATGTATCAAATGCCGTCATTCTTGTCAATGGGGTCTTTTTGTTTTTTTACATTTCTTTTTAGGAATGAAATTTTAAAGAAAGTCCAACGGATTTCCCATCCCGGATCTGACTCTTCGGGATGACTTGATTTAAAGGTTAAATGAGTAAACAGATACTTGAGAAACCTTTTCATGACTTTACCAACGAGATCCTTCTTTTGATGGTCATAAAGGGAGTTTCCTTTCAAAAACCAGACTTCCCAAAATTGTTTGAGATTTTCCACACCCTTCATACCAGAACCAAGACATCGGATTGTAATTCTGAAGCAGGTTAACGAAAGAATAATTATCTTCCTGATAGCGTTGAAATTCTGTTTCCATCGCCTCTTCCACAAGTCCGTTTTTGATAAGGTTCTCTTTCATGTTCCAAGGTAAGCTAAAAATAGAATTGAAGCATATCCCGAATTTATGACTGGATCCCTGCATCGCTTGCAACGTGCTTTCAAAGACATAGAAACAATTCGGAGCCAATGCCTGAAGATCAAGACTGATAAATCCGATCCTGTCCCTATTCTTTAGACAAAAATTTTGAATTTCATCACAGACACAAGGAATATGCCAACGGCAATCCGGTCCATAATGTAAAGCGTTCGTCTTGACAATACCGTTGCTTCCGGATTTCGATTCATTGTCAACGCCTACGAATTGGGTAGTTGAAGTGATCGCCCCTGTTTTAAGAAGCTGATAGCATGCCGTCGCCTTGACGTTCTTCGAATATTCACCCGCTGTATCCACAATGATTTTGTCTTCAGGTAAAGGACCTCCGAAGATTTCAATAATCGGATTGGCAACACATTCTTTTCTGAATGCGGCCTTTTTCGGACAGTAATCAAAATTTTTCTTAGACATGTTTAGAAATCTCCAAGAAGCGCTTATACAGCCTTTCCGTTACGGTCTTACGCAAACCGTTGGCAAATACCTGCTGGACTTCTGTAAGCTTTTGGAAAGCCTTATCGTCGGGTCTTGGAAGTCTTCCGTGTCTTGCCTTGAACTGTTCCAAAACCCAGAGACTTCGATTAACGGTTTCGTTCATGGGTTTTGGAGTTTCAAAACATTTTACGGGAATACCTTTGAAACTTATTTTTTTCATTTGTTCACCTTATGACTTAAATTCAGAATCAGGCAAGACAGATAATCGGGAATAGCGTCTGTCCTCCTTTAATGTATGAACTCGCAATGGCGGTAAAAGAACAGGTTGTGTGAAGACAGGGTGTCGGAATTCCGACACCCTGTCTTTTTTATGGCTATATATATTATTTTATTGTTCTTTTTATACTTTCTCCGGGCAAACCGTTAAGTCTGCGATAACTTCTTCAATCTTTTCGGAAGCACGGCTAAAGACGTTTCCGAATTCCAAGATGCTGTCACGATCTCCGAGAATCTTTTGATAGACATCAGCGATATACTTGATTTCTTCCATCTGAACAGTCTTGCCCTTGAGGCGACAAACCTGTTTCGTGACATTCTTAACGCTGTTCATCAGATATGAAATTCTCTTAGTAAGATCGTCAAAGACACTGACGGCGGCAGTATCTTTTTCTTCTTCTCCTCCGAAAATCCGCTCGACATAGACACATGCTTCACGTTTGCCGGCGACTTCTCCAAGAACGGAATTTAAAGCATCGATCTTATTCTTGAAAACGAACGGGATCATATAGACTCCACCAGTTGGCCTCTTGCTTACACCGAAGCATTTCCGCACGACATTCTTACAAAGAGTGCGAATGTCTTCACTATTATAGGTGCCGCGACAATTGTCAACCTTGTTAAGAACCTCATCCGCCATCGTTCCTTCCGCACTGATAGTTCCGGAATTCTTGTCAAGAACGACTTTTGTATTCTGAATGTAACTGGAATTTTCATGTTCTTTGTCAAGACTGATGCCGAGGATTCCGAAAACAGCCTTATTCTGGGTCTCGCTGATCTTTTCAACGACACGGCGCTTATAACCCCTACGGTTATGAAAACTGTCGATTCCGCGACGCACACATTCACGGTCGCTAGGGACTCGCATCATATCAGGATCAAGATTATACTTCTGTAAGATATCATGCATTTTCGTAACCCCGATATTGATATCTTCACGAACCATCCACCAGACATTCAACAAACCAAGTTCATTCATAGTTCCAAACCTTTCTAGGGATTATCCCTATTGTTTCTTTTGATGGTGTAACTATATCATACTTCTTCGGTTTTTGTCAATAGTCACAGATTAATCCCTTTCAAGTTCTCCGCTTTTAAGTTTTCCTTCAACTTCATCACACGTCTTTTTAATGATACAGGTGGAAAGTCTCGGGCAATCTTGACAGAAAATACAGATGCCGCAATTATCAAGACCAGCTTGGGCGAGTTCCATGATCTTATAAAAATGTGCGCGTTCCTGCGATTTCAGAAGCGTTTCATAATCTTCAAAAGATAACGTTTTCCTGTTTGTCGCCATTTTTTAAAATTTCCATTCTATAAAAACAGTTTCCCGCACACAATTAATCACGATGCTGAAACCTCTGGCTTCAAAATAGGTTTTAACCTTAGACATCACAAGACTGTCGGCGAAATAACGTGGAAGGACTCCTTGCTGTGTTGAAAGGAGGTAAGAAGAAATCAGGCCGTTGGAAGCATCATTTCTTACTCGTTCTTCAATTGTAAGGATGAAATTAGAAGCCTTTTGCTCCGCATCTTTTTCCCTTGATTGTTTCGCAAGAAAGTTCATGGTTTTAGCATCAAACCCATCATTAAACATTTTTTACTCCTTATGTCGATACGTGCATTAACATGGTTTAACCCTGTTGTGACAGCATGGGTGTTTCCTCTTCGATTTCGTGAAGGAAATTTAAGGACAAAACTTTGTAATTGGCTATGTCTGAAAGAGAAACCACGTATGAAAAGTGTTTTTTTGATTAACGTTTCTGACGCAAAGGTCCCTCTGCGTGCCGATGAAACGACTATATTTTTCATCCGTATCAATCCTATAAGGTATACGAAAAAAATTGTCCAAATGCACGATGTTACACTTGATTTCAAATTCAATACAACAATGATAACAGTAAAGTTTCATGCTTAAATCTTTGTGCAAAGTTGTTTGTAAAGTTTCACCGTCTTGTTCCCGATGGACTTGGAGATTCTTGACTTATCCGTCATGTCGATTTCGCCTTCTGCTTCTCGAAAAACGTCTTCCACCATCGCCTTGACGACCTTACCTGTATCTTTCAAATCTCTTGGATTCCCAAGCTTATCCAAGACGTGATTAAGCCTTTCCGCTACAACCCATTCTTCGGCGATAGAATCAGCATTTTCAATCAGTTTGGCCTTCTCAGGGTCGAAATCCTTGACATCCGGGGTGTTTTGCCGTTCCTGGAATTCCGCACGCTTATGCTTGCAAATCACACGCTTTCCCCATTTGTTGGTGAATTCATGGATGGGACGGATAACAATACCTTCCCGAACCGGAGGATTGAAACCAAACCTATCGGTATTACCCTGACACCCGTTCCTCGCCGCGATTTCAGAAGGACTATCCCTTTCAATATCCAAAGCTTCAACAGTAGCAGGAACCCGCTTAAAGGGAACGAAGTCTAAGCCAAATTCTTCCATAACCAAACGGCAGGCATCCGGCAAATCCCAGAACCGATCAGATGAAAACACATCAAAGGCAATGAAACGCAAATTTGACCCATATGTCTTTGACATCTTCTGCTGACTGCCGCCATATGCCTCTCCGTAAATGATGGCAGGCGTTTCCCCGAAAACCTTTTGAAAAGCAGCCGTCAAAGTTTCCTTGTTGAAAAGATTGACGAAGTTCACATGGCTTTCTCCACCCGCAAAGAAACTGACTTCTTTCCCGTTCCAAGCAACGTGTGAAGATGTTCCGTGTGCCTTCTCCATCGCGAAGACTTCTTTGAATTCAAGAACCGTCTGGTCCTTGTAAAGATTGAGAATGTGTAAATAAGAAATATCAACCTCCATTTTTTAAATACTCGTGAATAACCAAAGCTAGTTCCGGATTATCTTGTAAAAAACCTACTGATACATTACAGTTATTACAAAGCAATCCTCTAATTTTACCCGTTTTATGATCGTGATCTACCGCGAGACACTTTCCATTTTCCGTAGTGGTTTTACCACACACAGCACATTTTCCATCTTGCTTTTCAAGCATTTCATTATACATTTCTAAAGAAATACCATACTTAATTAACAAATTTCTGTTTTTTGCCTGTTCTTTCCTTTGTTTATAGTATTCTTTGTGAGAATTTTTGTATTCTTCTTTTTCCCTTAGTTCTAGCAAAAGGTCACTACAACATTCATGACAGTGTGGAGAATTGTTCTTTTTGCCTTTGGTGTGTGAAAATTCTTCTAAAGGAAGAACCCTTTTACATCTAGGACAGTACCTCAAACCATTTTCACGCAACTTGTTTACTTCTCTTGTTGTCAAAGTTCTTGTTCTTTGTCCATTTTCTTTTCTTTTCTTTAGACGCTGTTCATAACGACGAAGCATTCTACACGCTTTACACATCTTTTCATAACCAGAAATGGTTTCCCAAAATTCTGATAAAGGCTTTTCCTTACCACATTCTTTACATATTTGCGTTTGCATAAATCCCTCCACTTATACAAATAGGATATTTATTAAATCTTGTAGATTAAGAATGTGTAAATAACCGATAACCCACCTCTTCTTTCCTTTTAAGATTTGAAGATACTTTAACAGATATCCCCTAATTTGTCAAGTCCACAAAGAGTTTTTATCCATGACAAAAAAATAGATTCTTTATGCTTAAAGTCACGATAGTCTATAAGCAACAAAGGAATGTTGTTTTTCTTACAATATTCAGTTTTAATTTTGTCCCTTATCTGAAGTGTCTGAAATTCGTCAGCAGAAAGAGTTTTCCCCTTTTTGAAAGTAATTGGAGAAAAATGTTGCTCTCCTTGTAATTCTACAAGACACAAAAGATTAGAACCTTTAAAAATAGCGAAATCAAATTTCAATCTACGAACATAGAGGCAATCTGGAAAGCTGAATTGTGTTTGAAATGAATAACCATTTCTTTCTAAGAAAATCTTAAATTCCATTTCTGCCCTAGAAACCAAACATCCACAAGAAAGCTTGTGACCGCTTCTTAATAGAGAAACTTCACCATATGTCGTGCATCCACAATCACATAGGCATTTCCATAAAGATTTGTTTTTCCTTTTCCCCACACTTTCGATTGCAACCAGTTTGCCGAATCTTTCTCCTGTTATGTCTAATACTTTTGAACAAGAACCGCAAGAAGTTGTATGTCCACTTCGAATATTACCAGCCTCTGCAATAAATTCGATTCCGCATTCACACATACAAGAATATAGTTGTTTATGGTTTGTAGTAGAAAACAGACCGATAACGTAAAGTTTACCAAAGCTTCTTCCTGTTAGATCCTTTCGTCTCAAACAGCCACAACTTTTGGTTCTATCAGTTACTAAAGCCTCTGTCCTTACTGTTTTAAACCGACCACAAGAACAAAAACATTTCCAGTAAGTATGCCGATTCCTACTTTTCTCTTTTCCTAAAACCGTTAGGTTCCCGAAATGCCGCCCAGTTAAGTCTGTTCTGTTAGACATTTTTTAATGATTTAAACGTATCAATTAATTTGTGTTTATGCAATCCTGCCATTCGCATACCTTCAATTTTCTGTACAACAACCTCGTCTTCACAAATACCAGTACGAATATATTTGTCAAGAACATCATAGGTAAAACCAAAATTATCTTCATCTGTTTTCCCGCACATTCCATCCGTAGGAACTTTTACAACCAACGCCTCTGGCAATCCCAACTCGTATCCCAAAGCCTTGACTTCGGTAACAGTCAGATTTCCTAGAGGAGAAAAATCTCCGGCCGCATCTCCAAATTTAGTGCTATATGAAATGAAGTTTTCACTCAAATTACAGGTGTTCGCAACCCGTCCGTTAACACAGGCGGCAATTCCGTAAAGAGTTGTCATCCGAAGCCTAGCCGGGGTGTTGTTCCAATACACTGAATTGAAATACTGTCTAACTCCGCCGTTTTCACACACCATGCCGTCAAACCCGGCATCGATTTTTTTAGTCAATTCCTTATAGGCACTTCCGATATCCACGAGTATATGCTGGATACCCAAATGTTCTACAAGCTTGTAACTGTACTCAATATCATCCTGTTTACAGTTCGGCATCAAAACCCCAATAACCCGATCCCGACCCAAGGCTTCCACACACAGGGCAGCTACAACACTGCTATCTTTCCCTCCGCTGATCCCGATAATAGCCTTACATCCGTCACCGTTTAGTTTAAACCAGTCCCCAATCCACCTGACGACAGATTCCCGAATTCTGTAGTATGAGGTGTTATTCAGATACATTACGGCATCATTGTCAGTCTGGAAAAGAGTATTAAGTCTTCCATCACTCTTCCAATGCCAATTGCCGTCATCCGTTTTAAACCCTTCCCAATCAACTTCTGTTGTCCTAAGACAATCCCCATTTCTGCTAACGACAACGTCTCCGACTTTAATGTTTTTGAACATATTCTTCCTTTCCCCACATAACCAGAATAGAATAATATCCTGTTTCTTGCACCTTTTCAATATCTGTAACAGATAAGGAATCGTCAAAAACGGAAACACTGTATCCGAGTCTCCGAATCCTCGGCATAATATATTTGACAGTCCTCCCGATATAACCTGCGCTTGACTTCCCGGTTTCGCCCGCTTCAACAGAACGAAAAATCTCCTTTTCAAGAAGTCTTAAGCAACTTGCGTCGATCTCCCGTTTACGCTTGTCGGCGTCGATAATCTGTTCTTTCCATCTCGTGTAACGGGAAATAGCTTTCGCGACGAAACATGGATATAGCATTTTCAACCTTCTTCTTTTCCGGAATCGTAAAGAATATCCGTAAGAACAGACTTAAGCACGTCTTCATCCCTATCCCTTTCTCCTTTGGGAAGATTTAAAGAAGTGCTTCCGTAGGAATCAAAACGCCATGTCAATACACCGTCTTCTCCTTTTATGAAAATGGTTCCGGCACCGATGGCTTTTAATCCCGCCTTGATCGTCTCTACGGATTTTACGATTTCCCGAAATCCGTAAAAATCCATATCCGACGCAAAACCCACATCTCCGTTCTCAAAAATAACGTACCTGAAAATACCCAAATCTTCTTCCCTAACGTTATTCGGGTTCGTAAGTATCCGATAAGAATTCGTTAAAATCCCTGACATAAAAACCTCCCGTTACCATACGTTTTTGACAGCATACCCGAATTTCTGACAACCTTCCAAGAACATCTTGACACTGTGCCGTTCCCGGTCGGTTTCTAAATTTTCTAAACAAATCGGATTGTGCTTTATCCGTTCCGTAGTAATCGGAGTTTCCACGTCGTTGATATCCGTTCCCAACCACCTGTTAAGATGTTCTCCGCAGACCCGGCAATCCAAGAAACCTTGATCTAATCCGTAGTCTACACTTCCACAAATCTTCTGAACTTTATTCGAAGCCCGCGTAAACCAGTTCTTCTCTGCCCTTGTCATCGTCTCCCGACTGACACAATCTCCAAGATTCCCGTTTCTTTTAACCCGGTAGGCAATCGCATCGTATCCCATAACATTCTCCTATCTATTGTCAGGTTGAAGCTGTTGTTCGGCGTTTTTGGCACCTTCGATAAAACCTTCAATTTCATTGCGCAGAATAAAAAATCCGTCTTCATTCAATTCTGCTTCAAAAAATGAATTAGATGTGCTATTCTCGTTTCTTTCATATTTGAAAGAATCCATCAATTTGAGAACATCTTCAAGAATTTTTTCAACCGGTCGCTTCATTTTTCTTCCCTTCGTTTAATCTGTAATAAAAACACCGAACAAACACCTCTAAGATTTGAAAACAACTATAAAATACCATATGCCTTGTAATTTGTCAACTGTTCCGGATAGAAATCCTTAAAAAAAAATTAATTGTCTAAAATCCCGGATTTTCAGCTACAGGTATCAGAGAAATTTAATCACTGTCAAACAAAACCTGGCTTTAGCCGTCCTATTCCTTTTAACCCTTTCCTTCTGTGTCCCTCTGTCTGATTATCAGAAAATAATCCTTCCGAAATAAAAAAACCTGACTTTTGTTTTTTACGGATTTTCAGCTACATATATCTGACCCTTTTTATCACTTGTCAAGCTTTTTAAAATTTAGCCGTCCTATTTTTTATGTCTTTATACCTGTCTTGTCAACAGATAATTTCAGAAGCGAAATTATCTTTCATTGTTATAACATCATTTAATATATATTTATATATCTCTACAGGGATTCCGATAAGGGATAAAAATCATATTTAAGGACAATGAATAAAATAGAAGTAATCTTTTTATATAGATAGGATTTCCCCGACATACCATATTTAAGCCTAACTGTCAAGTTTTAACTGTCAAGTTTTAACTGTCTGGTTTTAAGAGAATTTTATAAGTCGCGTATTTCCGACATTCAAATTCTGAAAATTTTTCTTGACAGAAATTTTTCTTGACAGAAATTTTTCTTGACAGAAATTTTTCTTGACAGAAATTTTTCTTGACAGAAATTTTTCTTGACAGAGGGC
>JALOCC010000042.1 GCA_023227945.1 Candidatus Omnitrophota bacterium | reverse complement strand
TTCATTCGCATTAACAGAGGATGGAAAGGAAGAAGAATCCCCTATCGGTAAGGAACGAAATTCAAATATTTCAACCAAGATTGCTGAATTTGCTTCTTCTGGAACAATCTATACTTCTTATAAGACGGAAGATTCTTTCATCAAAATGAAATGTCTGGATTCTTACAAAAGCAAATTTAAAGAATACAAGGAAAAACTAGGAAGACCTTTGCTGTCATTGATATGTTCTATCCAAGAAAAGATGGAAGCATTTATTCTTAATGATAGCATTGACGGAATGGAAGAAGGAAAAATCAACCGTAAAATGCTCCCTCAGATTGCTTTCGGACTCCGTAAAGATGTTTTCACTGTAGATGCCGAAGGAATCGATTTAAATACTGCCGTTTCTATTTGCGTAGATCAAAGCTATTCAATGAACAGAATTGACACACAGGTAAAGAATACTCTCATCGTTTTGGGAGAAACCCTTAACAAGATTGAAATCCCGTTTGAAATATTTTCTTCTTCAACGAAGTCTCCGAAGAATAAAAACGATGCCTTTACAAGATGGAGAAGCATGGTGTTCTGTATTTACAAGGATTTTGATGATAATTGGAATTCTGTTTGCCATTCTGTCATGGGTTTTAAGGGCCTTGAAAATCATATTGATGGAGAATCGATTTCTTATTCCGTTTCTAATTTGAGGAAACGCAAAGAAAAACGCAAAATCATCTTTATCATTACCGATGGAGAATCCTTTAGCGGTCAAGACCAAAATTCAAACGCAGAAATAACGAAAAATCTTTCTACCGTCATTATGAACGCAAGAAAAGAAGGAATTGAAGTCTATGCCATTGCGATTGACTGCGGGGATACTCTGTCAAACCATTATGGAAAAGAGAATGTTTCAATAATCGATTCCAAAAATTCTCTGAATTTTTCAAAGACTATTCTTACGGATATCTGTAAAATCATAACAAAGTGAAAAGAACTTTCCCTTCATCGTTGACATTCCAGAAGGTTCGTGATATTCTTACAAAAGAAAAAAGAAAAGGAGTTTATGAAAAAACTTACGAAAATAGACTATGATAGTCTTGAACATTTCTGGGAAACCTGTGGAAATAAAGAAACTTTAATTCTCCCGTTTGATTCTGCTTCAGCAGAATTTAAAACGATAAAGATTAGCGCCTTTAAAAACGGATATCTTCTTTCCGTGAAATCTTTATATGAAGTTGAAGCCACTAAAATTTCTCAATATTCTTCCCATAAGGAATCTTCTCGGAAAACTGTTCCTGAATCAGAAGACCAAAAAGATGAAGTTTTTGAAACAATCCAAGGATTTGAAAAATATCATTCACCTTTATGTATGAAGGAAATCCTTGCTCTTATGTCTTCTGACCGTGCAGTTAACATATGGTTCAGCGGACCTTCCGGATGCGGGAAAACCACAGCCGCGAGGTACATCGCTGCCACTCTTGAACGGAAACTCTATAAGATTAATGGTGACGGTGGAACGACTGCGAATAGTTTTTTCGGTGCGAATACCGTGGTGATCGATAAGGAGACAAAAGAAAATAAGATTGTTTTTTCTGACGGAATCGCCGTTAAGGCGATGCAAGAAGGTCTTGATGAAAATGGGAATATCTGTGGATCTCCAGGGATTCTTTTTGTTGATGAAGCCGCAAGTCTGTCTCCTGGTGTCGGAATCGCTCTTAATTCTATTCTCGAAACGCGTTCACCGGTTCGCGAGATCACCCTTTCAGAAGACAACGGAAGAATTGTCAAAAGTCATCCCGGTTTTGTTATTATCCTAGCGGGAAACACGAACGGACTAGGAGCTTCATCTTCTAGTCAGCAACAGTATTCCGCTCAGCGTCGGGCTCTTGACGTTTCCATGATTCAGCGGATTACAGCGACCTTTCGCTTTGGATATGATAAAAAGGCAGAAAGTGAAATCATAAACAGCAATATTCTTGACTTTGAAACGGCTTCTAAATTTATGGAATTCAAAGATTGCATAAGAAAAGCGATGAAGGATGGAGAAATTCTTACGCCGTTTTCCACAACGAAGGTAATTGACATTTGTGATTCATTTAAGATGTTTTGTTTACAAAATGACAATTTTACGGCATTGGCCAATGCCGTAACGTGTTGCTACCTTGAATCAATCCTTCCAGATGAAGCATCGGTGGCGGATGAACTTTTCCGCGTCTTCTTCGGTTCAAAAGCGACAGATCTTGTAAAAAAAGATTATGAAAACTATGATTATATTTAAGAAGGGGGATATCCTGAATGGAAGACAATAACAGATTTTCAATTTATGAAATGATAGGGAAGAAGATTAATTTTACCCGACACGGCAAAACAGTTGGAGGGTTATGTCAACACGTCATCCGCTGGCCGCTAGATAACAGCATCCTGATTATAATTAATGGTTTAACGTATCCTTTTCCAGAACCGACCAAGATAAATTCGGAAGAAGGGAAAATTTCTTTTCTCTATGGTTCTGGATCTTTTGATAATGAAAACGATCTTCTCGAATTTTGCGGTGAAGCTTTAAATATTGAATGGGGAGAAGATATAAGGAAATCAATCGGGAGGGAAAAAAAATGCTTTGTGATTGATTTTATTATCGAACAATAATCCTGAAATGGATAAAGACATGGCTAGCTTGAAAATAACAAACGATCTTCGCAAAGACATTATTAATCTTATAAATGACAATATTTTATTAATAAACGATATCCGTTTTGAACTGTTCGTTTCTCTTAAAGAAATCAGAAAATCATTAGAAACGGAAGACGAGAAAGAATCTCTTTTAACTTCTGCGGAAGGACATGAAGAAAGACTATCTAATTTATATTGTTTAACGCAGAATCTATCATACCATAAATATTTCTTGGAAAACAGGAAAGAAACTGATGCGGAAGCAGAAAGCGTATTAAAATGGTATGATAGAGTAAAGTCTATATTGAAGGAAGGACAATCCCCATGAGAAATCTAGCAAGCATACAAAAGATATCTAGACTCGAAGAAATTCCAGAAGCAAAAAACGTTATCAAGGCTTTTGTTTTGGGATGGGAAATCGTTGTTAAAAAGAATGAATTTAAGCCTGGTGATTTATGTGTGTTCTTCGAAACAGACTCCTTGTTGCCAAAAGACAATACCGTATTCTCTTTTATGGAAAGTCGCAAGTTCCGGGTGAAAACAGTAAAGTTAGCAGGACAAATAAGTCAGGGACTTGCATTGCCGATTTCCATGTTTCCGGAAATCGCTGATTCTGAAATAAAGGAAGGATTGGATCTTACAGAAAGACTTAAGATTGAAAAATATGAAAAGGAAGAAGAAACTTTTGTTGAACCTAAAATAAATATCAATTCTCATATACTTAAGTTCGTATTGAAATACAAGGTTATGAGGAAATTGATTCTCCCTTTTATTTCTAAATCGAAAAGGACTTTCCCGTCAAGGATTATTTCAGAGTCAGATGAAACCCGCATTCAATGTATGCCTGGAATTCTTGAAAAAGAGAAGGATTCCATTTTCATTGCAACTGAAAAGCTAGAAGGTTGTAGCGCAACTTTTACGATCAACAGAACCTGTTTGTTCTGGACTTCGGTTAGTGTTTGTAGTCGGAAAAGAAACCTGCCAAGAAGTCAAAACATATGGTGGAATATGTATGATGACTATTGCATTCAATCCTATCTGAAATGGATTATAGCGCTTCTCGGTATGAACGTTAAGTCTGTCGGGATTCAGGGAGAAATCATCGGACCTAAGATTTGTAAAAATATCTATTCCCTAAAGGGACATGATTTGTATATTTATCGTCTGAAGATCAATTATAGAAACGGGAATGTCAAGTTCCTTAACCATTATGAAATGCAAGACTTGTTTGAATCGATTCGAAAGGAATTCGGAATCTACGCAAAACTTAAAGTAGTTCCTGTCCTTTGGGAAGGAATTCTTAAAGGATTCAAGGACGTTAATGCCATTTTGGAATTCGCTAACGGATTTTCGAAACTAAAACAGGATCAGTTGCGTGAGGGACTGGTTTTCTCCAAACCGAGAGACCCGAGCGTAAGTTTTAAAGCTGTAAGCCGAGAATATCTTATTTGGAAGAATAAGAAAGAAGATGAATTCAACATCTGACATTGATAAAATCCTTAAAAGGTACAAAATAGTTTTGACGGAAGGGATCGTCAAAGAAATACCCATAAATGATAAATATTTTCATTTAGACGACACCGGAGGTTTTATATTCTGCCGATGGAGTGACAATATATATATTATCTCACATCCTTCAAAGGGAAGAGGGTGGTATCCCAAATCGGACTTTGAACACCTCCTTTTAAGTTCTATATGCGATGGATTGATTGAAAAAACAAAAGGAATTTTCGCCTTCGGGACATATGCGAATTTTATTTAATTCAGATTACCAAATACAAACATGAAGATTAATATTTATACATCATTGAATGGGGTTGGCCTTGAGAAAGATGCAAGTTTATTAATCAAGTTATTGTCTGGTTGCGGGTATGAAATCCACGTCTTTGATCGGAAAAGGAGTCAAAGAGGGAATAGGGCTGATATACAGATTCATCTTGAAATTCCAAGATATGACTGTATTCAGTTGTCTAAAAGGAATATTTTAATCCCAAACCCAGAATGGTTCTATCCTAATTGGAAAGACGGTTTACTGAAGTTTAAGGAAATCTGGTGCAAGACGCTGGATTCTTTCAAAATCTTTCAGAAACTTCACCAATCTTGTGTTCTAACCGGTTTCATAAGCCAAGACTTTTACTTGCCTGAAATCAGAAAAGAAAAGAAGCTGATTCATATTTCAGGATATTCAAAAACCAAGGGCACTCTTGAAATAATTAAAGCATACCGGCGCGACAAAAATCTCCCGAAGTGTCTTTTTGTCGGTACGAGTGAATGGGATGTCTCTGGGTGTAATATAGAACAGTTGGGAAGAGTGTCAGAATCTGATTTAAAACGCTTGATGAATGAGAATTTAATACACCTATGTCCTAGCTATTATGAAGGATGGGGACATTATTTACATGAAGCCGCGAGCACAGGTGCTATTGTAATCACAACGGACGCGCCGCCGATGTCAGAATTCTTCAAGACGCATCTGGTAAGGGTTTCTCACACGTCGAAAATGAATTCAGCGATAATGTCTTATCCTGATTCAGAATCGATTGCATTACTAATACGTGAAGTAATGCAATCAGATTTCCTATTAGAAACAGGAATGTACAACAGGAATCAATTTTTAGAAAGAAACACGGCAAGCGAATCGGCGATATTATTAGGAATTTGAACACATGAAAATAATTATTCTATGGGCGACTTGTAGACCAGATATTTTTAAATCGACACATCAGCACTGGATCGAAAATTCTTCTGGTTTTTATGAAATCGAGACACATGTCGCTGTTGATACGCAAGAACAAAAAGAAAAAAATTTCCGGATTTGATGTCATTGTAGTTAAAGGGGAACAGAAAGGAGTCTGTTTCCCGTCTTATTGTCTTTCCAAAAACCTTGAAGCAGAAGATTCTGATATTGTTATCCTCGCCAGTGATGATTTCTTTCCACCGAATAATTGGGATAAAACCATTATCAACCTTATCGGGAAAGACAAGGATTGTGTTCTGTTGGTAAATGATGGAATACAAAAATATCCGGCTAGGGTAATTACCTTTCCGATAATGACTTTTTCCGCACTGAAGAAGATGAAGAAGATTATATATAACCCCGTTTACAGTCACATGTCAAGTGATTGTGAACTCTATGTAATCGCTGAAAGAATGTGTATATTAAAAGACGTAAGAAAATCCTGCAAAGAAATTTTTGAGCACAGGCATTATTGTAATGGGAAAAGAGAAAGAGACGAAGTCGATAAGGCTCTAGATTATTCTTATTCTTCAGGAACAGAACTATTCCGTTCCAGAATGAAGAAAAACGTTTGTCGGCTTCTCCAAGTAGATCCTTCTATAGAAGATAAGGCTTCTCATTATTCTTTGTCTTATAGTAAACAGGGTAAAAACAACGTTCCCGACATTCGACTTTCTATATTGATATGTTCTGTTAAACAAAGACAGGACTTACTTAAACGATTATTGGAATCCCTTCAGAAGCAAAAGACACCAGAAATAGAAATTTTGACAGAAGTTGATGACGGTAATATTAAAATCGGGAAGAAGAGAAATATGCTTCTTGAAAAAGCGAAGGGAGACTATCTCTGCTTCATAGATGATGATGATTTAGTGAGTGAAGATTATGTTAAGAAAATATTGTCTGCAATTCATAATAATCCTGATTGTTGCTCCTTAGAGGGGATTTACACCGTTGATGGTAAAAACCCGACTAGATTTATTCATTCCGTTGATTATAACAAATGGGAAACTGTAACTGAAAACGGTGAAACGGTCTACCTAAGATGTCCAAATCACTTAAACGCAGTAAAAAGGGAACTGGCAGTCATTGTCGGATTTAAAGATGAACTTTCACAAGGAGAAGATAGGGATTATTCAGAACGACTTCTTCCTTTATTAAAAACTGAATCTAAAATCAACGGTTCAATATATAAATATTTATTCATATCAAAAAACAGGAGATAAAATGTATTCACAAAACAATGAAGAACAGATAATTCTAAAATGCCTTGAAGATGCAGGTTCTTCAAAATTTATAGAGATAGGCGCTTATGATCCCTTTAAATTTTCGAACACAAGGCGGCTGGTTGAACTTGGATGGGAAGGTGTTTATGTTGAACCTTCTACTCCTTGTTACGCAAAATTTCAAAAGGAATACCAGAATAATCCTAAAATTATGCTCTATCCGTTTGCTGTCGGGAAAGAAAAGGGGAACGTGTTGTTTTACGAATCTGCGGATGCCATAAGTACAACTTCTAAACCCTGGAAAGAATTATGGGAAAATGGTTCTAAAAGTCAGTTTATTGAAAAAAGGGTAGATGTGATAACAGGAGAAGACCTTTATTCTCTTTGCGGTCAAGGGTCTGTCTTTTTAAATATAGATACGGAAGACACGAACATAGATGTCCTAAATTCATTCAGGGAAGAAACGATTTCTAAATTTAGGTTGATATGTATAGAACATCAGGGAAAACTTCGATATTTAAGAACCTATTTCAAAAAGATCGGATTTAGAGAAGTTCTTTTAAATAATGAGAATTTCATTTTTCAAAAGGTATAAATGGAATATATTTTTGCAAATTGGTGTCTTTCTAGCAATGTCGGAGACCAGCTTACCCCTTATCTTGTGGAAAAAATTTCTGGTAAGAAATGTGTTTTCTGTGATCAAAACAGCCGGGTTTTGAAATATGTCGTCGTTGGAAGTATTCTAAATTGGGAAATCAAAAACGCTGTTTTTTGGGGTACAGGGATTGCAGATTCAAAAGACAACATCGGAATAAAAGACATCCGTTCTGTGCGCGGATATATATCAAAAACAGCCGCAATGAATTTCGGAAATGACTGTTATACCGCAAGTGTAGGAGATCCTGCTTTAATCCTTCCGAAGATATATTCATCAGATGTCAAGAAAACTAATTCTTTGGCGATTGTCCCTCATTATATAGATTTGGAATATTTTGTTTCCAAGTTCGGAAGCCGTATAAGGATAATAAATCCTCTACAGTCTGTTGAAAACTTTATCGATGAAATTTGTTCATGCGAGTCAATCCTTTCTTCGTCTCTTCATGGTTTGATAATCGCGGAAGCCTATGGCGTAAAAACAAGGTGGGTGAAATTCGGGAATCGTATCGGCGGCGACGGAACGAAATTTAGAGACCACTATTCATCGATAAACACAGTACAAGAATGTCTTGATCTATCTGAATTCAACGGGAAATTTGAAGAAATAGAATCGACTAGGAAGAAGATACCTGATGATTTGGTGTCACGAATGTTGGAAACTTGTCCTTTCAGGGGAAAAATATGAATACTGTTGTAATACCGTGTTTCAATCGTTCGGAATATCTTGAACTCTGCCTTGAATTTATAATGAAAGCTGACGGATGGAATGAATTAAAATATATCTTCGCTACCGACATCGGAGTTACAAGTCAAGTACTTGGGGTAATAAACAGATTCAAAGGAAGCTGTTACCTTGTTTCCCCGGATTCACATAATTTTAAAATAGGGAAACAGTCAAAGAATGTCATTACAGGTTTGCTTTCAGAACATTGTAAAGAAGCGGATCACGTTTTTTACATAGAGGATGATGTTTTCATCGGAAAAGACTTTTTCACTTTTGGTGAAGCTATCATCAAGAAAACAAATTCCTTCGCCGTTATCCTTTCTAAAAACGCAAACGGAAAAGATTCAGTTTGTGAAGACATCAATTCCTATTATTGTAAGACGGACAATCAGTATCAGGGAATCGGCGTTTGTTTTAATAACGTATTTTTAAAGAAATACCTATCACCTCATAATGAAGCAAAATATTTTGCAAATCCATTGAAATACATTTTAGGGGTTTTCCCTAAAAGCAAACTAAACGCGTCTTTCTGTGAACAGGACGGTTTGATACGCCGGATAATTGAAGAAAACAAACTAAAGGTCGCTTTTGCACACGTTCCTAGATGTTTTCATGCTGGGTTTTACGGATATCATAGAAACCCCAAAGGGATAGATGTTTATAAGATGACATCAGAACAAAGGAAAGCAACCATCTTGAAAAACGCATTTGACATTGATTCTCTTAGAGAAATAGTAAAGGAAGAAGGGATGATTAATGACAGTCTTCCTGTCGATTTGGAAACAAGTCACAATGATTGCTATGAAGTCAGTATTGAACATTAAGACAAAGACATGAGTTGTATACAGCAAATAATGGCAGAACAGGCAATTGAAGAAATTGGATTAAAAAAAGAAGTAAGGATTAGCCATGCTGAAGATGTAAGGACGTGGATAGGGGAAAAAGAATATAGACTTGTATTTCCTAGACGTTTACTTAATTATGACTGTTCTAAGAAAGATATCGATATTCTTTTCGTAGGACTGATAACGGATAAGAGAAAAGCCTTCCTTTCTCCTTTCAAAGGGAAAGCGGTGATTAAAGAATCCTTTAATGGAAGGAATGACAAGGTTAAGGGAAATGACAACGGATATTTTGAACTCATGGCAAGATCAAAATTCGTCCTATGTCCAGACGGAGATTTTACTTGGACATATCGTTTTTTTGAAGCTGTAATATTTAAGGCAATTCCGATAATTCAAAACGATTCTTGTTTGTACTCTGGTTATCACTTCTTTAAATCAAGTGACAAACTTGAATATGACTTGATGAAAACAGAAAGGAATTTAAATAAAATCATTTCTCAGATGTTTCTTCCGGAAATTGATAAATAACCTTAAAGTCCAGACTTTCAAGGAAAGATTCTGCCAAAAAGGCGGGTTTCCCTTTTAAAATTCCGAATAACAGTTTCGGAATTTTTTTGTCTATATTAAGACCATAGTAACATCTAGCTCCGAATTCATGACAATACATTTTATTGTTCCATGTTTCGAAATTGAAGTCATAGGGTGTTCCCAAATACTTGTAAGCGCGTTCTATTGCCTGTTCCTGCCTTCCGGAAGGCCGAAGGATACAGAATATGTCACAACGCAGGAAGTCTATCACATCGATTTCTGACACCCCTTCCGCGACAGCATGTATCATCTTCCCGTCTCCGACGTACAATCCCGTATGGCTATATTTTCCTGGGATGAAAAGAGAGTCAAGATAGTCAGAATATCCTCTTAAAATTATGTCGCCTGGTTCCAGAACGCCTATGGCTTCCCTTGTTTGTTTCCCCTTTGCTTTATAAGTCACAGGGCAATAAACCATAAACGGTGGGTATTTATAAACCTTGATATCTCCGAAAATCGTAAGGAATTTGGCTTTCAAATCGTAAAAATTCATATCTTGTCCTCCTATGTATTTATATTTTATCAAGAAAAGGTGTCGCCATAGACTTGACAATATTCGTGAAGCAGGATATAGTATATGGCATGAAAACAAAGACACAAAAGGGTTCTCCCGTAAAACACATTCGGAAGAAATGGGTTGTGAACCCTCGCACCCGCGTAAAGGAATCTGAAAAGAAGTATAAGAGGGAAAAGAAAGTCGAGGTATATGAGTGAAAGAAGTCTATGTTCTTTCTAGAAAAGATTTCGTAGAACACTGTAAAAGGGTCGGTAAAGAGGCCTTTTCTTACAACGATAATGTTGCTGTAATCAGTATCGAAAATATGGGTGAAGGATGGAAACACGTATTGGGAAACAGTCCTCGTGTTCTAAATGTCGAATTTGATGACGTTCTTTTCGATGACGGTGGATTCAAGGCTGTTACTCCGGAAACGGCAAAGGAAATTTGGAATTTCCTTTTTAGGATCAATAAAGAAGCGGATGAAAAAAGCAAAGACCTTACTCTGATTGTTCATTGTGGGGCAGGAATCAGCAGGAGTGGCGGTGTGGGACTTTTTGCGTCAGAACTTTTTGAAATCCCGTATTCCGAATTTAAAAGGCTTAATCCAAAGGTCCAGCACAATGGAACGGTTTATTCAGAGTTGTTAAAGGCTTGTGGACTGCACTATTCTAGTCTTGAAACGAATCAACAGGAGTGAACAAAAATGAATGAGTTCTGGAAAACATTAATCGGATTCTTCACAGAAGTCGAAAAAGCGAAAGCTACTTTAAAAACCATGAAGAGAAAACAGACATGGGCGAAGCGTTGTTTCGTAATCCCTTCTTCTATTAGGCATCCGGTCGTATGAAATTCATCAAAGTTAAGAATAATAAGACGGGGATATCTTATCCTTGGATGGCAGATGTCACGAACACAGAAATACTTCTCGTTCTTGAAAAGTGTTGAACGTTTTAAAAATGGAGAAAAATGCTTAGGGTGTTAAAAGAGGTTCTTTGTGTAAAAACAGAAAAGATTTTCGCCGTCATAGTTAAATTTTCAGGTAAGCTTGGGAATTGCGATAATGTGTTGTGTGAGGGAATCCTAAAACGGATTTTCAGCAAGCAGATTTGTTTCAGTTACGAAATCGTAGGATTCCAAAAGAAAGCAGGAGAACTGCTTATCCAATTCCGTTTTGTTTGCTGGAATCGAGAAGGGCAGATTCAGAGATACAAAACTTTCAAAAATATGGATCAAAGCAAACTTATGGAAAACGTAGACAGGCACAGCAACAAGACTGTTGAAAATTTCGTGGGGGAATTTTATAAAAGACTGAAACGCGGTAACTATACGGTGTTCGTAAACAATAGGAGCGCAATTATAGAAGAGGTGAAAAATGAAGTCATTTAACTATAAGAAATTTGAAATTCCTGAAGAATATGTTTGTTCCAAATGCGGAAAACATCATGTAAGACTCTATCGGCAATATCAAACTTTTGCCTCCGCCGTCGAACTTTTATGCAGGTCCTGCGCCCTTGAAGATCAAAAACAGGAAGTACCCGATTCTGAATTTGAACATTCTATCGGGTGGTTGGTCGCCGCTGTCCCGACAGAAGAGGGGAAAACGTATTGGGGATATACAAGTGTCCCGCAAGACGGGGTGGATTGGTGGAATAACTTAGCAAAAGAAGGAAGTGTCTAAAAAATGAATGCTTGTGTAAAGATTAAAGGAAGTGTCCTCTTTGAACTTTGTGAAAGAGCGAAGAAGGGCATTTATGCCAAGAGGGAAAAAGAAGTTCAAAAAAAGATTCTTGATTGTCAAAAACGATTTAATGAAGAAGTAAGAAAGTGGAACCAAAGTATCTTTGTTCGTTTTTTCGGAAGGAAGCCGAAGAACAGATTTGACACATATGAAACTGTTTGCAAAGAAATGGATTTGCGGTTTTCAAAAGAGAAACTGGATGAATGGGGTGAAGTAGAGACAACTTATCTCAGGAAAAGCTTTTATGGAGAACGTTCTGGTTGGGGATGGTTCTTTGGGTTTGAGTAGAAGCATAAAGGCACCATTTATTTCACTTACAACCAAAAGCGAATTTTTATGTCAAGGTTATTTGAAATACTTGAAGTCATTAGGAATAGAAAGACATCCGAAAAGAAACAAGAGGGACAAAGCATACAATATTATGTTGTCTCAGGAATCAGCGATTTTCGTTGCTAAAGTTCTATATGAAAATTCCTATCTTCGTATGAACAGGAAATTTGATAAATTCTTAGAGATGAAATCTTGGACAAGACCGCCGAACAAAAAAAAGAGAATTTATGAAGAATCTCATTGGACTAAAGAAGAAATTATATTCTTGGTTAGTCACACAAATGAAGAAAGCGAATCCAACTTGAACAAGACTGCGTTACAGATAAAAAACAAAATTGCAAATCTAAAAGCTCGTGGTTTGCCATCTTTTCTAAAAATAAAGGAGTTATAAACACAAATGAAATTCAGTAACATTCTAAAATCACTGTCTGATACAGAGTATCGCGGGACGTATGTAGTATCAGTCATCGAACCGCAATTTGAAATTATGACAGAAGAAAATATTAAAGGACTATGTGAAACGGTGGATATTTGTATGACAGATTATGCGTGTTTCGGGGATTCTAAAGTTATGGATTTTGAAGGGAAAACAAGTTTCGTCGTAGTCGTAGCCAAGGCGTAAAAGAATAAAAAAGAAATTAAAGACAAAGACCATTGACATTGTAATTATTTTATGTTAATCTGATTTCAATCAAGCGGGGTTAGAAGAAACCACCAAAAGGAAATAAGAGATGAAAACATTCGTGACGAAAAACGGGACGGAAATTACGATTGACGGAGAAATTGTACGGACTCCTAAAACTTCTTGTCATATCAGCCACTTCTATCCCTTTGAAGAATCACCTGACAAACTCTCTTGGGAAGCTACTTTCCGTCGCGGTAAAAGAAATATCTCGGAAATCGGATTGGTGGCTATGAGAGAAATCTGCATCCCTAAAGACGGGAATACGGAAATCGTTGCTGAAATATCCAAACTGGCAGATGAATTTCGTAAATCCGCCGTTCAGGCAAAACTGTCTGATGAGAAGGCGAAAGCCGATGAACGTGAAAAAATTCTGGCTTCATGTCCAGAAGGTTATGAAGTCGCAAGGAATAGCGGATGGCTTGATGGAATATGTACCTTTAAAGCGTTTGACGGGGCGACCTGCAACGCGTGGGATGACGCCTATTCTGATAAAGGACAGGGTTTGTATTATATCCCTGTTGATCGTTTTGACAGTAGCCGTAAACTGATGGCCGACAAGAAAACAAAATTCGAAAAAGAAACTTCCGAAAATGACGCAAAGGAAAAAGCGGCTTTTAAGGAAGCGAAGGAAACGGGGAAACCCATAGTTCTACGGAAATGGATTACTGATCGCTGCATGAACGGAAATGAAAAAAATGAATGTTCCTTCGACAGCGCGATCGAATCGGCCATGCCTGACGGGTCAAAGAAGACTAAATATGTCTGTTGTTTTTAAATTTGAAAGGGATTTGACAGATGAAAATTCAAAGTTTAAGCATTTGCGTACCTCTTCCAGAAGGGGTCAATCGTTGTACTAACGCCTGTAGATTCTGCGTGTCGAAGATGCATCGAGAAGAATATCCCAGCCTTCATTCCGGAACACCTTTTCAAGATGAGAAATATAAAGATGAATTCCGCAAGCGCCTTGAATTTTCTAGGGATAACGGTTGTAATACGGTTATGATTACGGGTGAAAATGAACCACAGCAGAACATGCCGTTCATCGATATGTTTTCACAAATCAACAAGAAATTACCTTCCAGTTTTAAATGGATTGAGATGCAAACGACAGGCGCGGGATTAGACAGAAATCATCTTTTGTTTTTGCAAGATTATGGTGTTGTGACGATTTCTCTTTCCCTTTCGAATCTTTATTCTGAACAGAATGCCGAAATCAATTGTACACCGAAACACTTGAAAGTAAATATTGAAGATTTGATTTCTGAAATCAGGTCTTTGAATTTCAATCTTCGTCTTAGTCTGAATATGAATCAAACCATTCTTAAGGACTTTCAAGAAGACCACCAAATCATGTTTGAGAGAATCAATTTCTTACAACCGGATCAGGTAACTTTCAGAAAACTCTACGCTCGTCCTGGAACACAGCAAGCAAAATGGGTAGAAAAAGAAGCGACAAAAGAATCTGAGTTGAAAAGGCTTGAAGATTTTATCAAGGGAAGTGGACGGCTTATTAATATTTTGGAGTATGGACAACTTCAATATAGTTTGGACGGAATCAGTTACGTTGTTGATAATGATTGCATGGCGAAAGATCAAAAGTCCGGCGTCTATAAATATTTGATTCTTCGTCCTAATATGAAACTCTACTCACAATGGGATATACCTTCAAGTCTGGTTTTTTAACGGGAACAATTTATGAATGCACATACACAAAAACTAAAAACTATCGAAGCCTTGGAATTTTTGAAAGAACACCCGGCTTTCGCTTTTGAAAGCGATAATCCCATTTGTTGTGGATTCTGGTTCGGGATGCATGATGTCTGTAAGAGGGGATATTCTAAATCTGCAATTAACGGGATTACCGTTTTCCCTAGTCAAAAGAAAAATTGGGAAAAGTTCAAACACCTTCTTCCTGAAGATGAAAAGGACGATCCTTGTCCAAGCGTGGAAGTCAAGTATGCGGATCTTTTCGGAGAACCTTGGGAAAGCCACCATGTAGAATTCTGGTGGGAAATATCTTTCTTCATTTGGCAAGGTCCAAAGATTTCTTGCGATAATCATCTTAAAATTTATGATCGGATTAATTGGCAGATGTGTTCGGGTCCAGAAGGCGGAAGCCGAAGTTTTGAAGATGCCATTATCAAGGCCGCAGAAACCGTAAAAAAGATTTATGGAGACTTCTGCAATGAAGACTTTCTAACACCAGAAGAAAGATTTAATCACGAAACTGAAAATCTGTTTCTGTCAGAAAACTTTACTTTAGAACACAATCCTAAATATATACAAATCACGAATGATGTTTTTAATCTTCGCTGGTTGAAGTGGTTTATGACTACAGAATACGCAAAAAAGAATTGGGATTTTGATTTTGAGGAATGGAAGAATCTTCTAAAAAGGAATGATATCAAGTGAAATGAATCCGCGTTACTAATAATTTTGAGTGGAAAACGGAGGGCAAATGCGCAGAACAATCAAAGAGTGGTGGGACAATCCTGAATACCACAGTATGACCGTGGACGACAAGATCGCCGCATGGGCAGAACACTGCAAGGAAGTCGAACGTCAGTTACAGGCAACACGGGACGCCTTGTGTGAGGCGAAGCCGGACTTTCTGCCAACGCCGGAGGTCGGCGCGGTTTCCATGTCTCCGTCTACCTCTTTGTTGGCCGATCTACGAGGGCTCGTTGAGACGTGGCGCACAGAGCGCGACTTCCTTTCTACAGGGGAGGGAGCAGACAGAACGGCGGCGAACGTCTACGATGAATGCGCCTGGCAAGCAATGGAACTCATTAAGACCAACACCTGACGGACAAGAACTCCGCAACTAGAAAAGGTAACGAACGAACAATCAGCATGAACAGGACACGGCGATGGATGTCAACGAGAAAATTAAGTGCCTGTGCATTGAGTGGGCAGAAGATCACTCGCACCTTCAAAAACTATGCCTTGAAGCTGGGTATGATGCGGGTGAAGTCTATGGAGATACATTTGGGGTTCCCGGAATACAAGATTTGGCCGACATGCTGTTTAAGCGTATTCCGCCGAACATCCATATTGACGGTACGTTGTCAATATGATATCTTTATGTTGAAAAAAAGGATATAAAATATGAAATTGATTTCTAAGTTCAAAGACAGATATGATATCTATGCAAGAAATCCGAATTTCAGCGATCAAAGTTGGAACAGGATTTGGCGTCGTGAAAAACAGAAGATGAACAATCCTTGGGCCTATCCGCAGAATCAGAATATTGGTTTCTTAAAAACTGTTCTTGAGGTCGAAAGAATTTATACGGTTACGATTTTCTTCTGCGGGAAGGAAATCCCAGTAATTGTGCTTGAAAACTATGTTTATCCTTCAAAAAACGATGTCGGAAATTACCAAAGACAATTCTTTTACAATTTTGAAGACTTTGCTCAAACTGACCTTTTCACATCTAGAAATTTGAAAGAAGACCGAGGAATCAGAGAGTACTTTGACGTACAAAACCGCATTTGGACGAGGACGGGAGACAATGGGAAATCTTTGGTGCGTTTGTCTCCGAAAGAAATTAATCTTTTCTTCAAAACTCCGGTTGTTGTATTCGGCGGTCTTCCCTATACTCTGTCAGAAGAATTTGATTGGATTGAAAAGGAACCTGACTGTTTTGGTTCCGTAGCGTACTTGAACCCGTGTCTTAACGACTTCCAATTCTTTTCTAAACATATGGATGCGTTTGCGGCCTTTAAAGAAATTGAAAGGTTTATTTCCAACGATTTGGTAGTACCCGACATGAAAGATGTAAAGATTAGTGATGTTCTAAAGGCAGAAACTCATGGATTTAATAAATATAGTTTCAGAAAAGACAAGTCGTTGACTTGACAAGATGGTGTGTTTGTGATAACCTGTCTTCAAAACAAAGGAGAATAGGTTATGTTTGAAACATCAGCACAAAATTTTGTAATAAGAAATCAGAACGCACGTCAGCGCTTCTTAGACTTGGTTCAAGAACAGTTTCATTTCAGCGATGATGAAGCCGTTGTCATTTTTGATTACTATTTACAAAAGAAGATTATCCGCTTGGATAATATTAACGGTACTTTCATCCTTAAACACGGTATCTTTTGGGATCACCGTTGTATGAGTTCTGCGCTTCAATTTCGTAAAAAAAATTAATATTTCTGATGGAAAATCGAGAATCTTAAAATGTCAAGGTTATTGGGAAAGTGAATTATATGAAATATTATTGGAGTACGGTTATCGGGAGCGGATTCTTCGATTTTTGGGAAGCAATAAATGAAGACGATGTGAAGAAAAAGATCGTAAAGAAATATTGCGGCAAGGTTTTTGACTTCGGTGAAA
>JALOCC010000102.1 GCA_023227945.1 Candidatus Omnitrophota bacterium | reverse complement strand
TATTATAGACACAATTGATTTTTTTAACTAAGTAAAACGGGTGAGCATCCTTGCCAACGAGTAAAATCACATCTTCAGTAGATTATTACATTAAGGAAGCATATGAGGCTACTTTTGATCCGGGAAAAGTTGTTTATAAAGACATGATTGAGGAAGCGATGCTCAAACGTATTGAAGAAATTAACCCCCTTAAAGCGTGTAAATTAAGAATTGACCGTTATAAACAACTCTTACATAATGAAGAAGATAAATTAGATGAACTTGAGGATTTAGAAAGAGAAGCTAAGCGCAGTGCTAGAAAACAGAATCAAGCCCAGAACTCTGAACTTGATCATTTCCGTACTGAAAAATTCCATGATAAAAGGGAAGCTCTGGTAATACAGTATAACAAAGGCTCTCTAGATTTTACTAAAAACGCAGGAATTTTTAGATTCACGAATGTAAACGAGTTCAAGGAATGGATTATACCTTTATTAAACGAGGCGTGATTATATGCTAAAAATAGAAGAC
This sequence comes from Candidatus Omnitrophota bacterium, assembly GCA_023227945.1. GTDB lineage: Bacteria > Omnitrophota > Gorgyraeia > Duberdicusellales > 4484-171 > JAJYOP01. The sequence goes on along the minus strand of JALOCC010000102.1, from coordinate 2,603 downwards.
CCGATATATAAAAAATTCCTAAAAGAATATTACTGGAATGAAATTTTACAACTGGCTAACGAATACCCAGACACCCGAAGTCTGTATATTCGTTATCCAAAGATAGATCTATTTGATAGCAATCTAGCTGAAGAAGTTCTTGCACGTCCTTTACAGTGTATCGAGGAACTTACCACAGCATTAAAAGAAATTGACTTACCTATTGATAAGTCTTTCGATGATGTTTATGTCAGAATTATCGGCATCCCTTCTAAAGTGGGGATTGGAGATTTAAGAAGCAAACATTTGAGTAAGTTTATTTCGATAGATGGGATGATACGAAAAGCTACCGAAGTCAGACCGAGAATTACTAAAGCGGCGTTCCAATGTATGAGATGTGATCATATCACATATGTTGACCAGATTAATGGATATAAATTTGAGGAACCCTTTTTAGGATGTGAGGAAGAAACATGTGGTAAGAAGGGCCCGTTCAAAATACTAATTGAGGAATCGACTTTTGTTGATTCTCAGAAACTCCAAATTCAGGAACCCCCAGAAGACCTCCGAGGCACACAAGCACAAAGTATAGACGTTGATGTAGATGATGACCTCGCGGGTATACTACTCCCCGGCGAGCGTGTTGTTGTTAATGGTATATTGAGATCAAGACAGAGAACGCTTAAAGATGGTAAATCTGTATACTATGATCTATATTTAGAAGCTAACTCCATTGAAAAAATCGACACCGCTTTTGATGAAGTGGAGATTTCTTCATCAGACGAAGAACAAATCAAAACCCTATCTAAAGATCCATCAATATATACTAAAATGGTTAATTCTATTGCTCCTGTTATCAGAGGAATGGATGACGTTAAAGAAGCAATGGTATTGCAGCAGTTCGGAGGCGTACCAAAGTTTCTTCCTGATGGGAGTTATATTAGGGGAGATAGTCATATACTCTTTTGTGGAGACCCTTCTCTAGGGAAATCCAAATTAATGAAATCTTCCCAGGCAAGAAGTCCGAGAGCTGTTTTTGCATCAGGGCCCGCGTCTTCAGCAGGTGGCCTTACAGCAGTAGTAGTTAAAGACGACTTCGGAGAAGGCCGCTGGACTGTCGAGGGTGGAGCTCTGGTATTGGCAGATAAAGGCATTGCTTTTATTGATGAAGCCGATAAAATGAAGCCGACTGACCGCGACGCTCTCCACGATGCTATGGAACAGCAAGAAATCAATCTGTCAAAAGCTGGAATCATGGCAACTCTCAAAACAAGAACATCTGTTTTCATGGCAGCCAATCCGAAAAATGGAAAGTTCGACAAATATGACCCACTTGCTGAACAAATAGACCTGAAGCCAAGTTTACTATCTCGATTTGATCTAATTTTTGTCATGCTCGACACACCAGACGAGCGTATAGATTCAGACGTATCAATGTATATGTTGAATACACATCTCGCGGGGGAATTAAAACAACAGAGACAGTCTGGAATTGTGACCGTAGATTCGGTTCTCGCGGAGGAAGCTGAAAGACATATTACTCCTGACATCTCAATTGACCTTTTTAAAAAGTATGTAGCATATGCTAAAATGCATATTTTCCCTGTGTTGTCCGAGGAGGCAATCAATCACATACACTCTTTTTACATGTCGTTGAGAAAAGCGGGGGCGAACAGCAAAACCGAGTCCGTACCAATCACAAAACGACAAGAAGAAGCAATGATCAGGCTTGCGGAAGCTTCCGCAAGAGTTCGTTTGAGCAACCACATCACGCTTGAAGATGCAACACGAGCAACGTCTCTAATGCTAACATGTTTAAAAAACGTCGGTCTCGATCCAAAAACCGGTGAAATTGACTCAAGTATTATCAACTCCGGAACATCCCTTAGCCAAAGAAACAATATCAAGACAATAAAAGAGATCATGAAGTCCCTGAGTACTAGATACCCAGATGGTAAAACCCCAATCTCTGAAATTGTAGCTCAAGCAGGAAAACAGGGGATTGATAAAGAAAAAGTAGAGTCAAATCTGAAGAAGTTTGCACAGCGAGGGGACTTGTTAAAACCTAGTGCTGATCATGTGAAATTGGTATGAGGGGTGAATATATGCAAACAACTCTCCTGATACAGAATGATAAAAGTGAATCTATATTTTTTGAAAAGTCTAGGAAACAAATTCCTACTTTTATTGTTTTTGTTAATGCTGATGGGATAATTAAGGAGGATAATTAATGTCAAAAGGATGGAAAGAAATAAAAATGCTCTCTGCTATCGAAAAAGCAAAACGGAAAGTAGAGCAAGCCTATCATACTGAGCCAGGCCAAAGAGCCTGGTTAGAAAGTTCACCACTCGATTCATACGAGGATGAATCGTATAGAGTCAAATTGTTTGTTCTGGAAGGATCTCCCTGTAAGGGATATGTTTTAGCTGATTATGGAAGGATGATCGTAAAGCCAATGGCTTTAGCTAAAAGATTACGTGAAATTAACGCGAGAGATGAGTGGATATGAACCTCGTTTCTTTTTTTGAAGCTTAACCATGCCGAGAAGATCCTCTCAATGATCCTAAATGGAAGAGGTGGTCAAGATGAGATATAATACAAACACACCCACACCTAAATTATAT
>JALOCC010000101.1 GCA_023227945.1 Candidatus Omnitrophota bacterium | reverse complement strand
GTGAAAATTGGGTATGAAGAAATCTGAACTGCTCGAAGAAATAGACTCATTGCATGAAACAGGCAACTGCCACTTAATTAAAACTGAAAATGATATTGCAATTGTAAACGGAGTTATATTATCTGCGCCTGATTTTGGTACACTTATACACGATAAATCTATTGATAGTGGATATCCCATTTTTAACCCTATACCTCCCGAGGAATATGTCCTAGAGAAGTACGGAATTACAGAAGAAGAATATCAAGATATATCGGAGATATTGCAAAAATATTTTGAGATGGATTACAGAATAATTTTGAGGTGGCTGAGGGAAAATGGATACGTCAGAATGTAAGCGTGGTGTAATTGATAATTTATATTGTTGTGAGGTGTAAAAATGGATTTCCACAAAGCCGAAGAACACATGAAAGAAGGAAAGCACGCTCAAATACCAAGACTCCCGGGTTATTTCAAATTTGACCCTGATAAACGGACCATCATTCGAGTTGTAGATGGTGGATTTTGTCTGTTGTCTGGGTGGGATGTACTGGCTGATGATTGGGAGATTATAAATTAAAAAGGGTGTAGCTGTATGATGCAATTAGCCGCGTTGTTAAGGGGACCACTCCTGAAATGAAAGAGAAATTTGCAGATCAAGATAAGATGATTTTTATGAAAGTTATGGAAGTGTTAGAGAAGGCGATTTAAACGTGATATTCAAAGGCGAAACTGTATCTATTTATACATTTTATAAAAATGTTTATAAAAAAGATGGTTTAAAATGGACCTTAAAAATATTTTATTGTAAAATACAGGTTTGGTGTTGGAGAACGAGAGAGAATAAAAATGCACGGGTGTATTTATTTAAAAGGAAAATAAGGAGATTGATTAAAAATGACTGAAAACGATGCAGCCGACATATATAAAAATTATCTTGAAAAAGCCAGATTGGCCGAAAGAGAATACAATGAAACATTTAAAAATAGGTATCAATCAAACTTTGAATGCCCTAAATTCTGCCCTGGTGACTGTGGACATCTAAGTATTACAGAAGTAGAACAGAACAAACATCCTGATAAACCAGATCATATTTGCCTGAAGTATAATATCAGAGTGAAGCATGGCCCGTTTCATCCGAAGTTAATGAGGTGTGAGGAGTGTTTGAAGAATGACTAAAGAAAAACCAATTACCTGGAAATTAGATCCTCCTCACGTTTCAATCTGGGAAAATGTGCTAGATGATCAAATAGAAGGACATCGTAAATTAAGGAGTAAGCTGGAAGAATTACATGATAGAGAAGAGAGTAAGAAGAAAATATTTGAGAAACGCCGGCAAGTTTTAGAAAGTCAATTGGATAGTGTAAATGCTGAATGGAACTCATTAAGAGATAAATATAATAAAACTGAAGAAAATTTCAGAGGATTTCATGGGGACGTCTTATCTATTTGTACTTCCGATAGAGACTGCCAGAAGTTAGAAGATGAAATTGACTCGATGTATAAATTAATGGTGGAACATGGGTTCAAACTTAATAAAGAAACGCAGACATGGAGCAAGATAAATGACTGAAACAATTGATCCTGACCTGTATGATTGTCTGCCTCCTGATAAGAAAGAGGAATATAAGAAACTGTTTCCTGTGCCTAAAAGAACACCAGTAACTAAATCATTATATGATTCATCTGGGATGTTTTGGTTTTATCAAGATTATGAGTTTTTAATTGTGCCTGAAGAGTGGACAAAGGAAATTAAAACTCGTGGGTGTGGTGTGATTTCCATACCATCAATACCTCTACCAGATATCTGAATACTTCCAATTTTATTATAATCAGACACCATTTCTAGAGACAATAATAACTTATTTGACACTGTTACTCCACTCGAACTGTGAACAGTTCCACAGAAACGACATTTGTATACTGGAATTGCAATCATTAATATCCTTCCTCTGTCAATTTTCTATCTAGAGCCTCAGCGCATACCTGAGACTTCTTATCCCATACGATATAATCACATTCAACGCAGACCCAGGCAAATGATTTATTTGGATTGTTTTTTGTACTTGGGTTAAATTTTCTAATTGATGCTCTGTTGAGATCTTGGTGACAGTGTGGACAGATAGGGCGTTGTGTTTTGCCCCTGCCTTTTCTTCGGAGATGTTTTTCAGACATGAATCACGCATCTCATTTCATCAAATTCTTGATATGCTAATATAGCATCTATCAAACATAGTGACACCGATGCTTTTCCTTCTAAAGGCATTGTTTTTACTGAATCGGTTTCTTCAAATCCTTGGTCTTCTATTATCATTTTAGATTTCCAAGTTTTCATGTACCATGATAATTTAGGGTTCTGGATCTCACCTAGTGGAAATGATAAAGTTGCGTTTTTCGTTGAGAACTCGTCATATAATTTATTCCATGAATCAATATCAAGTGCTGATGTTTCTATACGCCCTACCAATGTTTGTATTTCATCGCGTGACAACGCTTTCATGATATCACCAAAAAGTTAAATTTTTTGATGCTCGCACTCACACTCGCTTACATTGCAATATATATGCCAATCGTTGATATCTACACTGTTCCTTTGATATCTGCAAACGTGACTATTCTTACACTGTAATCTTGTTTCCACTTTGTATATCTCCTGTACCATCTTAGTACAATACAGTAATAGGTTTCAAAGTATATATAACTACCCATTTGGTATACCAAATGGTAATAAATTAAAATTTGTTTAAATATATTAATTTATTATTTTGAGATTGTTTTTATAATTAAATTCATTAGCTTAACTATCTGAGATTAAAACGATATCAATAGACATACTTTATACGGTCTATGTGTTTCTCATATTAATTTTGCAAAAACCTTTAGGGTTTTCGAAGGAAACAAGTATATTCCTATATAGTTTGTAATGATCGGTATAACAAACGTACAGGGTAAACCTAAGTTATTTTTTGTTGAGTAACACGATTTTTCGAGTTAAATTATAATTTACTATTAATTAAAACGAACTATTGTTTTTTGTAACATTATTTTTTAATTTCGTATTTTTAGAGTTGATAATTGTATAACTTACAGTAATATTGAGAGATTTTAGTTTTGAGTTTGAATTTAATTTTATATTTTTATTATTATTTTCAATAAA
>JALOCC010000100.1 GCA_023227945.1 Candidatus Omnitrophota bacterium | reverse complement strand
ACCTCGCACAGATTAGCAGTGTGTGCGCTCGGATTTGTAGCGGACTTAATTCCCTTTTGTGCTCGTTGTAACTCTTTTAATCCCATAAATGTCGAGTATTTCGATCGATTTAATTGATATTACAATTATATGCAAAAAATAGATACGTTGTATCATCGAGTGCGCTACACGTTGCTAAATTGGCAATTGCATTCAGGAAGCAGCGATCTTTACTCTCACAAAGCTAGACTGTTACAGCGTCCAAAAATAATTAATCGGAGAGTCAAAAAAGCTGCGTACTGAAGGCAAAAGGGGGGTTGCGGGGGAAACCACCCCCGGGCTCGTTAAGTCAGCGCACGTAAGCCTAAACGTCAATGGGCTCGCCTGCGGCTGTAAGCGGTCGGAGCGAAAGGGGGAGGAGGCAGGAGCCGGAGGAACGACGGCGCCCGACGACCTCCCGCGGAGAACACTGCGGTTTTAAATGTTCCACGTGGAACATTACGGACTTGAGTTGCAAATACTTAATCGGAGAGTCAACCGCAGTGGCTGCCGCGGCAGGAGACTGCAAAGCGTGTCATTTGCATATGTCCATCCCTTTCGTCAGACCGCAGCGTTTGCAGACGACTAGCTGAGCGACTTAGCAAGCCGCACTAACATGCGAGGGCGGGGGCTGCGGGATAATTAGCTCTGATGTTTATTTTTTTAATATAGAAGCCCGCAGACTGAGAGCCCGAGACGACGAAAGCTGTAGATGCCATGGCTGGGAGCCGCTGCGGTATAGGAGGGAGGTACGACCGACCAGCAGCGGCGTGCCAGACAGGCGACGAAGCTTGAGGAGTACCGCTTTTCTTCTTTGAATCTGAATCGAGACGTAATGTTAAGAAGTTGTAACTAATCTCTGACGGGCTCTGCTGCTCCTTGCCTTTTTTCATTTTTTTCATTTTTTCATTTTTTTTTAGTAATTCGGATCCATCGCAGTTTTTTTTTTTTTTCTTTTTCTTTTTTATACATTAACCTTATTTTCTTTTTTTTAATACTTCTGGCAAGCAATGAAATCCCTTTAAAATCAAAAAGGAATGTTCCACGTGGAACATTCCTAACCTGCAATGAAATCAACTCGCCCATAGATTTAGCCGAGCGTAGCGAGGAGTATTAATTTACTCAGGATCAAACTCGATATGAATATGATCAACTTCCAGCACTACGTCGTAATAGTTGCCCAACCTTAGTCGTAACACCTTGCAAATCCATACATTCAATGCTGGATCTAAATATGGTAATCTGATATCAATCGCTAATCCTTTTGGATGTAAAGAATCTTTGCTGTGTCGCCCCTCCAATGCTGATGTGATCACCAAATAAGATGCCACTGACGAAATCACATTGTCAATTGTCGGAAGCGCTGTGATTATTTCCTTTTGTAATCCAACAACTTGTACACCATTCTTAATTATCATAATTCCAATTTTTAAAAGTTATTTTTTTTCCAATTTCTTTTTTACAACATCTGACATTCTGTCATACTTTGGTGTTGGCACACTTCCGAAGTTCCTGGCCATGAACAACTTAGTACTATCTGCCATTTTGTCAATATGATTATAGATGCTGTCAACTTTGCCACGAACCTCTCTCATCTTTAGATGCAACTGAGTCCTTTCGCCAGCATCGAAAGCTGATGCGGGGAATTCCTTCAAGCACTCCAAATCTTTAAGAAGACATTGAAGTAACATCGCCTCCACAACCATTTTTTCGTAATTCATCTTCATCAACGAGTTATAATGCATCTCTGCAACCCATCTAGCTTCCGTTGTTAACTCTTTCAAAGTTTCCATCTCTCTAATAAATTTATGTTATACAAAAAGAAATACTGATCTACGTAGAAATTAAAAAGATCTGTTACTAACCATGAGTCGACTATCCTCTTATCTCTCAGCAAATCAATCTTATGAATTATATATAAATCCGTCCTGTGTACTTCATACTTCACTGACTTCTCAATGTTAGTTATTTCAGCAGCAACTTCATTAGTAAATACAATACTCGGGACTGCTATTTCTCTTAATTTATCTGAACATCCCCATATTCGGCCGAAAATCTTTCGACCGCCGTCGTCTTTAACAACGTACTTAGTAACATAACCAGCAACTGCCTCATTTCCTTGAATTGCCTCAATTCTAGTGGAAGCACTATGGTACTTTTCCTGCCATATTGGCGCATACGAAAGTTGATTTCCATTGTAACAATGATTATCCCAAATATATGCAACCTTGTGCCTGTCTACATACTTGTCAATTATCAAATGAAAGTGTATATTACCATTTTGTTGCGCTTCTGCCCTCCAAATAATGTTCCACGTGGAACAATGATTTCAGCTCTTGAATAAATGGTGTTAAAATTCTTCTCTTGATTTCATTGTCAGTAATCGATTGCCTTTCCGGCAAAGTAAGAGTAAGGAATCTTAGTCGTCTATCCCTCTTTTTTTCATAATCAGGTTCAGTTTGGTTGTAACAATATATACATTCAGCCCAGCAGTTCAGCATATTCATAATTTTTCTCCGAGTCCCTTTTGATAAGAACCCATTATACTCAACTGCAGACCAATTTTGACGCAACACGCTGAGTTGCTTGTCTGTTGCAGCCATTCCACTTCTATCTCGATATATGGTAAATGACTTACTCTGAAATTTTATTGCCTGCCTCGTTGCCATTTTCTTCCATTTCTTTTAATAGTTTCTCTACTTCAATAGATCTAATCTCTTCAATTGTTTTTCGATGCCACAGCCAATCTTCCTTAGATACAAGTCCATAAATGTATAAATCATCTAATCTCTTCTTAGTCATAATCAAATGTTGTAACCCAATCATCAATTGAGTGTCTTTTTCATTTTTTTCCATATATATTTAATTTTAGAAATTTGCAGAACCCGTTCGAAAATAAACCCAGTTGAGCGAGCCTATCACGACTCCAATTATATCTCTTACTCAACTTGTCTGCACAAAATTACGTTGGCAAAATGACAAAACAAAAGGGAACTACTGCCAATGTGGCAGTAATTCCCTTACAAGTCTTATTTAGAATTAATCTAAATAACGATAATCTCGCTACTATGTCAATATGCAAACCGCCATAGCAGAAGTACTTACAGCCGTACCGTCAGCCCTT
>JALOCC010000041.1 GCA_023227945.1 Candidatus Omnitrophota bacterium | reverse complement strand
AAACTTCCTGCCGCAGAATTCCCATGATGTATCGACTTCTTCCGGATTTATAGTAATACGCCCAGGAGCGAGAGCGATTTCATCAAAACCATAACATCTTCTTGCGCGCCTTCCTATACCAATCCACTCAGCCATTTTAGACCTCCTTAATTTACGGTTTTATTTAAATTTTGATTTTCCGAATTTATATTTTCCTTTGCAGCTATAAAATCATCTATCATCTTCTGTTTATCTTCCTCGCTTAAGATTTTACGCACAAAACTTGCTTCTTTCGCCTCAAGTATAAACTGGCTTAGAAGCTGCGCCTGGCTGCGCGCTTCATCAGAATTATATGCGTAAAAATAATCGTTTCCTATATCCATTCTGCCGCAATCGCCCACAACAAAGATGTTTTCAAACTCCGTAAATATATTTGTTATATTAATAGGCGCTTCGAAAAAGTCAAGGTTCGGCGAAAACCCGGTATCCAGAAAAACCATCTGGGAAGAAAACACTTTGAAGCTCTTTGAACTTATGCCTATAGGTTCCTGTTTTTCATTTTGAGCAAGCGGAAACCTCGCCGAAGCTTCGCCCGTCGCCGGAAGCGACGAGGCAAGCGAAGGCGGGTTAAGCGGGCTTATTTTTGTTGCCTTAACCTGGCCTTCTCCGATTACTTCATCTACTGTAACGTTTAAATGGACATTTATTTGTTTTTCACTCAAGAAATTAACAACTCTCTCCTTGTAGCTCGCCAGGAAATTCCAATTATCGCCTAAAACCCTTACCTCTTTACCTGCGGACTTAAGTAAGACACAAAGCTCAAGCCCCAAAAACGTAGTTACATAGATTATCAATTCTGACGATATCTTAAGCAAACTTTTAAACTCAAAAGGATTTATGTCTGAAAGATAGAATAAACCTTCCCTGCGCTCACCCTTTAAAGGTATGCTTTTGGATTTTACGCCGCTGGCTACAACCAACACCTCAAAGTCTATTGGTTCATTCTGTTTAAAATAAATTTTCTTCTGTTTTGGATTTATCCGCTCAACCGTATCCTGTATGAACATAACGTTATGCTTTTGCGCAAAATCCTTCAAATCGACGTAAGCCTTTAAGTCCATAGAACGGATAAATTTGGATTTGTCAAAATAATGCGCATTTTTGTCGATAAGGGTTAGTTTTATGCCGGAATTTTTTTCGCGGGTTTTTTTTATAAATTCAAGGCCGGCTTCTCCTGCCCCTAAAACAGTAATTGCGCTCAATTTTAAATTATTAAGCATATTTTTTCTGGAGCCCCATGGGTACGCCTTCGGCAGCCCGTGGGGACTTGCAATACGCCCCGTGGGGCGACGTCCCGCTCCTTGATTGTCCACGGGTGCAACCTCGCCCGCCGGAGGCGGGCAGGGTATTCTGGTAAAGGGAATATGCGTCTATCAGGTTTTTGAAAAGAAAAAGCGAAGTCAGTTTCCCCACGCCGCCTGGGACAGGTGTAATAAAAGCGGCTTTTTTCTTTGCTGCCTCAAATTCTATATCGCCGACAACTTTATTATTGAGCTTGCCGATACCCACATCTATAATAACTGCGCCTTTTTTTATCCACTCACCCTTTATAATGTGAGGCTTGCCTACCGCAGATACAACGATATCAGAATTTTTTACATAAAACGGCAGCTTCCCCGATTCGTAAGTGCCTATATGGGTGATAGTGACAGTTGCTAACTTCCTGCCCAATATAAGCGCTAAAGGTTTTCCTATAAGTGTGGAAAAACCGACTATGGTTACCTGTTTCCCGTAAAGGTCAATGCCTGACATTTTTATGAATTCCAGAATACTTAATACTGTCGGAGAAATAAACAAAGGCTCTCCGACAAAAAGCAGCCCAAGGTTATAGGGATTCATCCCCTCGATATCTTTTTTATAGTCAATTGTGCTAAATATTATTTCTTCGGTAAAATTTGAAGGGAAAGGCTTGTTGGCGACAATTCCGGTTATTTTTTTATTTTTGTTGAAGCTTTGAATTTTGGCGAGTGCGTCTTTTACTCTGATATTCTGCGGTAATTCCAAAGATAGATATTTAACCCCCAGGCTTTCCGCGAGCTTTTTCTGCGAGGCGCGATAAACTTGCGAAGAATAATTTTTTCCGATAGTTAAAGAAGCAAGTGTCAAGGTAGGCAGGCTCTTGAGGCGCGCTCTTAGCCTCTCCTTAAGCACATCATATATTTCTTTTGCTTCCAGAATCATCGCCATCAAACACCTGCCTTTAAATGCCTCTTAAAAACATTAATGCTTCTTTCCGGTTTGCCTAAAATTCTGCTGTTATCTTTTAGATTATAAATACAAGCCTTAAGGGAAACCCGGATAAAATTTAATCCCGTATAAAAATCACTAATTATACTCTTTTTTATGCCGGATTCAACTTTTTTGGCAAGGCACGACACTCTGACACAAATATTACCCAAATCCACAACCAACGCGTTGCTTTTACTTAAAAAGAAAAGCCGCTTCTTGCCTTTCGATTGCATAACTTTTTCAAAAATTTCCCCATCACTATCGACACAGATTAAAGCTTTGTTTCTAAGGCTATTAAGAAGTCTTATTTCCTTAAGGAATTTTCTATCTTTAGCGGAGTAATTAATGGCTTTTTCAATCAGGGAAATCCCGATACAGGCTGACAGCGCAGCAGCGCTGCCTCCTCCGGGGGAAGGTTTTTTCGCGCCTAAATCTTTTAAATAAGTTTTAAAATTATCCCTGTATTTTTCCATGTTTACATTTTATTATAGAAGCGGATTACCGCGGATATTGACGCGGATAACCGCCCACAATTCGCTTGCGTAAATCCGCGTTGCTATCCGCGGCTATCCGCTTCTACGCTACAATCAAACGCTCCTTTTATGAGGTTATATTCACGAAAATCCTTGCCCTGGATTATCTCCAGGACATCGAACCTAAAAAGCCTGTCTAAATTACCGGATGCGTAAAAAAGAGCGGTTTTTTTAATCTTTTCTATTTTTCTAAAATCTATTGCCTCTTTACCGGATACAAGATAATTATAATTTCTTGCTTTTACTTCAATGAAACAGATATAGCCCTCATCCGTTGCGATAATATCAATCTCTCCGAAAGGAGAACGAAAATTTCTTTTTAGGATACTGTAGCCTTTAAGTTTCAGATAATTTGCCGCTTTATCTTCGTAAAACTTACCTTTTTGCATCTATTCAGGATGATTAATGGTTGCGTCTTACGTGAATCGGTTGCGCTGCTCGTTTCGTCTATCGTTAGACGTTTTACGTAAAACGCAACCGTGACGAGTCGCGTAACCGCAACCGCTTGACGCAACCAATTTGCTTCGTTACCCTAACCGAAAACTCCTTCTATGTAACGGCGATAATGCGTGTTTTTCAATCAGCGCGTAGTGCTCCTTCGTCGGGTAACCTTTGTGATTGGCAAAATTCCATTCAGGGTACAGAAAATGCGCATTCATCATCAGATAATCTCTGGTCACTTTCGCAACGATTGAAGCGCAGGAAACTGATTTTACGGTTTTATCTGCTTTTTCTATGCACTTATATTTTATATCAAGTTCGGTGCGAAAGATATTGCCGTCAATTATAAAAAGCGCTTTTTTAAGATAAGGCGCTTTGTTTAAAAGTTTTTTTATCGCCCGGTTTGCCGCAAGCATTGTCGCCTCAAGTATATTGAGTTTATCAATTTCCTGGGGACTGGCAATACCTACGGAAAAACAAGCATTTTCAACAAGCCAACCAAAAAGATTTTGCCGCGCAAAAGGCGTTAACTCTTTTGAATCGCGCACAGCTTCCGGCGGCTCTTTACTAAGATAAAGAGCGCACGCACTTACAATTCCTGCCAAAGGGCCGCGGCCTGCTTCATCAATTCCTACTATCATATTAAAAAAGGTTTAGGCTGCCATTGCTTGCCGGCCGATTCTTTCGCGTAAATAATACAGCCTTTTTCTTCTTGGTGTTTTTGCGACCTTTTTCTCAAGCTCGATTTTTTCGATATTTGGCGAATAGTAAGGAAAAGTTACTTCATATGCCTCACCGTAAGCAATCCTTCGTATGGTAAAAGATTTCCTGTGAAGCGCGCCCTGAAGCTTTATGACAACCCCCTCAAGCGGCTGCGTTCTTTCTTTTTCTTTTTCTCTAATCTTATAGTGAACCTTGATGATGTCCCCTGCTGAAAATTGCGGGTAATTTTTTTTAAGGCTTTCCTTAAGTTCCTGTTCGACCATCATTAGTTTATCCATATTAACCTCCTTTGGGTACACAGATTAGCACAGATTTGTAAGCGGATGATCACAGATGATTTTATCTGCGATCATCTGTGATTTCTTGTCTGTGATCATCTGTGTTTTAATAAATCAGGCCTTTTCTTTTTTGTTGCCTCATACGCTTTATCCTTACGCCATTTTTTTATCTTATCGTGGTTTCCGGAAAGTAAAACTTCGGGGGCTTTCAGCCCGCGAAAATCCTCCGGCCTTGTATACGCGGGATAATCAAGAAGTCCGTTCTCAAAACTTTCGTTTTCTATCGAGCTTCTATCAGAAACAACGCCCGGGATAAGCCTGGTAATTGAATCTATAAAAACCATTGCCGCAAGTTCCGCTCCGCTTAAAATGTAATCGCCTATAGAAAGCTCTTCTTCAGCCAAATGCTTGGCTACCCGTTCATCTACCCCTTCATAACGCGGGGCTATAAGAATTAGCCTTTCATAGTTAAGAAATTTTTTTAAAATTTGCTGGTTCAATTTTTTCCCCTGTGGGCTAAAAAGAATAATCTTTTTATTCTTGCCGGCCTTTTTTTTCGGATATATTTTATATCCGAGAATATGTTCAACTGCGCCAAATACTGGCTCTGGCTTAAATACCATGCCTCCTCCGCCATAAGCAGGGGCATCAATTTTTTTATGCGGATCATTAGTGTAATTTCTTAAGTCGTGTAAATTTATTTTTAAAAGGCCTTTATCTTTAGCCCTTTTGATGATAGATTCATCCACAACCGGCGTAAACATCCTTGGAAAAATAGTTATTACGTCGATAATCATAATAATCCGGCCAAAGATAATCCTTCGACTACGCTCAGGGCAAGACGACCAAAGACAAAAGGCTTACTCATGGTTAAAACGGGATAAAAAATCTTTTTTAAACTGTAAAAACCTATCTTCCTCTATAGATTTTTTTATGTTATCCATAAACTGCTTATACCAAAATATATTATGGTAAGCGAGCAAATTAACTGCCAGAATTTCATTTACGTTTACGAGATGGCGAAGATATGCCCGGGAAAAATTTTTGCAAGTATAGCAGAAACATTCGCTATCCAGGGGCCTTTCGTCATTTATGTAAGAGGAATTCCTTACAACTATTACCCCATCTTTCGTAAAAACCGTTCCAGTCCTGGCAAACCTCGTAGGGACAACGCAGTCAAAGAGGTCAACTCCGAAGCTTACAGCTTCTAATATATCTGCAGGCAGCCCGTAACCCATAAAATAACGCAAGTAATCATCGCCTGCGTATTGGCTTATAAAATTTAGTATATTATACCTTAAATCAACCTCTTCGCCAACACTTAAACCGCCCACACAAAGGCCGTCTATCTTTAAATCTAATATGCTATCAAGGCATTTTTTACGCAAATCCTCAAAAACCGAGCCCTGGGATATGGCAAAAAACAACTGTGAGCCGCCGTGGTTTCTATCGAAAAATGTTTTGCTCCTCTTCGCCCAGGCGATTGTGCGCTCGCAGGCAATTTGAGCTTCCTCGAAGCTCACCGGGTATTTTACGCATTCATCAAGAGGCACGCAACAGTCACTTTTTAAATCCAGCTGTATTTTTATAACATCTTCCGGCGACAAGAATAAAGATTTGCCGTCTACATGAGACTGAAAGCTTACTCCTTCGTCCGTTACCTTACGAAGATGCTCCAGGCTAAAAATCTGATAGCCGCCGCTATCAGTGATTATCGTTTTATCAAAGCCCATGAATTTATGAAGCCCGCCGCATTTTTTTATAACTTCTATACCCGGCCGGACATATAGATGATAGGCGTTAACCAGTAAACCATCGATGCCAATTTCTTCTAAATCCCGCACGGTTAAACCCTTTACTGCCGCTTGCGTAGCAACAGGGAAAAAAGAAGGAGTCTTTAAGTTATTGTGGCTTGTTTCAAAAACTCCTGTTCTTGCCTTTGTATCTTTATCTTTTTTAATTACCTTAAACATTTTTATTTATGTATTTTGGATACCAGATATAAAATCAGGCTTAAAATTATGCTTAAGATAATTGAGGTAACAATGGGAAAATAAAAAGTAAAATTCTTTTTCTGAATCAGGATATCCCCGGGAAGCCGTCCTAAAAACGGGATTTTGAAGCGTGCCAATATGGTTAAGCCTACACCCAATATCACTAAAAACGAACCGGTTATAATAAGAATTTTACCTAAATTATTCATAAATTTAGCGAATTTTGCCTAATATCACTGTATAAAATCTGGGTCCAAATTATACCATAAGTTTATAAAATTTGTAGCACTGATTGCACTGATTGAAAATTTTAGGAAAGTTGGAAGAATTTTCTGGCTTTTGAGCGTGGAGGGAAACGGAAAAGGCGTTAAAAATTAGCTATTTCTGTAGTATTGACTTTATAGTAAACACTATGCCTATGAGTATCAATAGTATCCCAGAGAATCTAACCATGGCTACTTTATTTCCTAATTTTTCTCTATTTTTTATGGACAAAACTATGAAATATATACCACATCCAAAGAAAATTAACTTATCAATAATGGCTCCAATATTCTGATACATAACCTTAACCTCCTTTCTTATCTATCATAATAATACCTGCACAAAATATAGCAAAAGTGGCTAATATCTTAATAATAAAAACAATCTTGTAATTAAGCTTTTTCAAAATAAGATTTTCAAGCCAAGGACACCAAATTATGCCTAAAGATAGCATCAAGATTTTGCTAAAAAAAGTATCATTTCTACAAAATACTATTATCGTTCCAAAAGTAAATACACCAAAAAACATCCATTTAAACAGATAACCCATCACAATTATAAATTTCAAAACATCGCCTATTTCCATATTTGAAAATATATATTTTTTGATAATATTTACAATTTTAGAATTCCCCAAATCATCAATATATAAACACTCTCTATCTGACAGACCTTCTTTATTACGAATTTTCTTTATACTCACTAGCGCAAGCCAAACGATTAAAACAATCCCGCCAATTGCACCTGTAATAATACTTATAATGTCTTGCAAATTTTCACCTGTCTTAAATAAAATATAGCCAAGAAATAGCAAAGCTATGATTGAAAATAAAGTGATAAAAAATTTGAATGATTTGGAAATTTTATATGGTGGGAAATCAGTCTGATTATTATTTGCCATCTCTTCCTTCCATAGATTTCTCAGGGGAAGAAATGTTTAAATTCTTGTAAGCCGCATCTGTAACGATTCTGCCACGCGGAGAGCGGATTATAAAGCCTTTATTTAACAGGTAAGGTTCAACCACATCCTCAAGAGTACCCTTATCTTCGCCGAGAGAAGCTGCAATTGTCTCAATGCCGACAGGGCCACCCTGGTAGAGCTCAATTAACGCACGAAGGTATTTTCTGTCTAAATCATCAAATCCATTTTCATCAATTCTTGAATGCGTAAGGGCTTCTCTGGTTATTTCAAGGTGGATTGCGCCTTTATCTTTTACCTGCGTATAGTCTCTTACTCTTTTTAAAAGCCGGTTACTAAGCCTCGGCGAACCACGGGAGCGAGACGCAATTTCCAGAGCGCTTTCCTTGTCAATTTTTACATCAAGAAGTTTTGCGCTTCTTTCAACAACTAAAGACAAATCAGAAGCTTTATAAAAATCAAAATCATAAAAAAGGCCGAACCTGCCCCGCAGCGGTGCACTTAACAACCCTTTCCTTGTTGTTGCGCCTATAAGTGTAAAAGGCTTCAAGTTAAATTTTACGCTTTTTGCGTAAGGGCCTTTATCAATTACAAAATCTATCTGGAAATTTTCCATGGCAGGATAAAGAAACTCTTCTACAATCTTTGAAAGGCGGTGGATTTCATCTATGAAGAGAATATCTCCTTTTTCAAGGTTAGTTAAAATACCGACCAGGTCGCCTGCGCGCTCAATAGCCGGGCCGCTTGTTGAAGTAAGTTTGCTTCCCATTTCATGAGCAATACAATAGGCAAGGCTGGTTTTACCAAGGCCGGGGGGGCCGGAAAGAAGGACGTGCTCAAGGGGTTCTTCTCTTTTCTTTGCCGCGGCAATCGCAATTTCTAAAGCACTGATAACATTTTTCTGCCCGATAAAATCAGAAATACTATGCGGGCGAAGAGAGAGGTTTATAACCTTTTCCTCTTCGTTCTCCTGTAAATAATCGACCACTCGTTCATTCTCTTGATTCATATGGTTGCGTTTTTCGTAAAACGGTTGCGCGACCCGTTTCGTCTATCGTCTATCGGTTGCGTCCCGGATTACGTTCGTTAAATTTATCCTAGGCAATTGCTAGATTGTAACACTGCTTACTAATTTTGTCATAAGTAATTGTTTCGTTGGATTTTGTCATTGTATCATCTAAATCATGGAAACTTCGTATAGGTTTTTTATCTTCCATAACGTTTTACGTCAAACGCAACCGTAACGAGTTACGTAACCGTTTAACGTAACCGACATTCTAGGGGCAGGTTAAAACATTTTGCCTTCTGGCAATTGAAATTTGCCCAAAAAGCACTTTTTGGATAGCAACAATTTCACAAAGCCTGATAAGTTCAAGTATGGCAAGAAAAATAACAACTACTTCAAGTTTACTTTTAGCCGAAGAAAATAATTCATCCAAAGATACGGTTTCTTTTACAAGAAAAAGGTGCAAAAGGTCGTGGATTTTCTGCTCCACGGTAAATTCGTCTTTTATAATCTCAAAGAAAATATCCCTGGGAACGTCCTTAAGGGCTCCTTTAAAAGCGCTTATTAAATCAAAGATTGAAGCTTCCAGAAATACTTCTTTTTCCTGATTGTCAGAGCCGGAGCGCGTTACATATTTAAGCCGTTCTTTTTCCTTTTCCTTAAGGAATTGCGCTGCCTCCTTGAATTTTTCATATTCAAGAAGCTTCTTTACCAGCTCTTCGCGAGGGTCCTCTTCCGGAGCTTCCGGAGCCTGCTCTTTGGGAAGAAGAGTTTTTGATTTTATATTTATAAGCGTTGCTGCCATAACCATATATTCGGAAGCTATATTTATATCCAAAAACTTCATAAGCTCCAGGAACTGTAAATACTGCCCGACAACGGTAGATATAGGAATATCATATATATTAAGATGGTCTTTTTTAATAAGATAAAGAAGTAAATCCAGCGGGCCTTCGAATATGTCTAATCGTATTTTCATGGTATATAGTTAGTAGAAGCGGATTGCCGCGGATATTTACGCGGATTTACGCACGGTAACTCGCTGGCGTTTATCCGCGTTTAGATCCGCGGATATCCGCTTCTAGTTTTACAACCCCATTGCCTCTTTTGCTTCAACAATAGTTTTAGAAGCTATTTCACGGGCTTTGGATGTACCTTCTTTTAGTATATCATAGATGTAATCTTTTTTCTTCAAAAATTCTCTCTTTTTTTCTCTGTGTGGAGCGATAAATTCTATGAGAAGGTCAGTAAATATCTTTTTACATTCAACGCAGCCCTTCTTGGCGCCGGTACACCAATCATAAACCTCGCTAGCTTTATCCTTGGCAAAAACACTGTAATAGCTATACACATTACAAACATCAGGACGGCCCTTATCTTCTTTTTTTATACGCTGCGGGTCTGTAATCATGTTGGAAATTTTGTTTTTTATGGATTTATCGTCTTCGTCGAGAGCGATATAATTATTATAACTTTTGCTCATCTTTCTTCCGTCAAGGCCTAAGAGGCGCGGAGTTGGAGTAAGAATTGCCTGCGGCTCTAATAAAACTTCCCTTTTATAAGTAGAATTAAAGCGGCGCACGATTTCGCGGGCTAGCTCTAAATGTGGCAATTGGTCATCTCCCACCGGAACAGCATTTGCCTTATATAAGGTTATATCCGCGGCCTGCAGAACCGGATAGCCTAAAAACGCATAGGTATTTATCTCTTTATCTTTAAGCTGAGCAATCTGCTCTTTAAAGGTAGGGCAGCGATAAAGCCAGCCTAAAGGCGTCAAGAATGAGAGAATTGCAAAAAGCTCTAGATGCTCCGGCACCTGTGACTGCACGAATATTACCGAGTGTTTCGGGTCTATGCCATAGCTAAGCCAATCACATACATTATCAAAAATAAAATCGTTGGTTGCACTGGGATTTTTGTACTCACTCATTAGTGCATGCCAATCGGCGGCCATAAAAAAACACTTATAGTCTTTTTGCAGGTTAACCCAATTACTAAGAGCGCCAACCCAATGGCCCAGATGAAGCTTACCGGTAGGACGCATTCCGCTCAATATTACTTTTTTCATAGTTATAAAAGTTTAGGTTGAAGCTAAATTAATCCTTAACCTCAACCTTAGCCTTAACCTTTATTTAAGGCGGCGAGCAATCAGCTCTTCGCTATAAGCATCTATAATGTCGCCTTCTTTGATTTCATCAAACCCTATCCCTATTCCGCACTCAACCCCTTCAGCTACCTCTCTGACATCATCTTTAAATCTTTTAAGCGATTGGATTTTTCCTTCAAATATTATTTTACTTTCCCGCGTCAGCTGGCAAGTTAAGTTTCTTTGCATCTTTCCTTTTTCAATTATGGAGCCAGCGATAATTCCGGATTTAGATAATTTAAAAACTGCCTTAACCCGTGCGCGGCCAACAAAAATTTTCTTAACCTGCGGCGTAAGCAACCCTTCCAAACCTGCCTTTATATCATCTATCAGCTCGTAAACTATCTGATAAACTCTTATTTCTATTCCCTTTTGCTTGGCTAAGTCCCTCGCTTGAGTATCTATGGTTACCTTAAAACCCACAACTATAGCATCAGTTACTTCAGCAAGCAAAATGTCTGAAGCATTAATAGCGCCTACCCCTCTATGAGTCAACACAAGTTCTACCTCTTCATGAGAAATTTTCTTTAAAGCGTCCTCGACTGCTTCAAGAGTACCTCCCACATCTGCCTTTAATATCACTTTGAGTTGTTTTAAATGCTCTTCTTTTATTTTTTTAAAGAGGTCTTCCAGTTTAAAATGTGCGGGAGCTTTCAGCTTAAGCTTGGCGTCTTCTTCACGCCTGCGCTCGACAATCTCTTTTGCGCTTTTTTCATCCGGGACAACAAAAAGCTGGTCTCCGGGATTAGGCACGCCATTTAAACCAAGCACCTCAACCGCCGATGATGGCTGCGCCTCAATAACATTGTTGGCTTTATCGTCACTCATGGCCTTGATTTTACCGTAGTAGTGCCCGCAAACACAACAATCCCCAAGCTTAAGCACTCCTTCTCTTACAAGAATAGCAACAAGAGGGCCTTTACCTTTGGACAGGCGCGCTTCAACAACCACTCCTACTGCCGGCCTTCCATAATCTGCTTTTAATTCAAGCAACTCTGCCTGCAAAAGTATGAGTTCGAGCAATTCATCTATGCCTTGGCCGGTTTTTGCCGACACTCCGACTGCGGTAGTTTTTCCTCCCCACTCCTCAGGCGCAAGCCCTAACTTTGAAAGTTGCTGTTTTACCATATCGGGGTTTGCATTTGGCTTATCCATCTTTGTAATAGCTATAAGTATCGGGACATTTGCGGCTTTTGCATGGTCAAGAGCCTCTTCAGTTTGAGGCTTAACGCCTTCATCAGAAGCAACCACAAGTATTACTGCATCCGTAATGTTTGCCCCTCGCGCGCGCATCGCAGTAAACGTTTCATGGCCCGGAGTATCTAGGAAAGTTATTTTACCTTTCGGCAAAGTAACCTGGTAAGCTCCAATATGCTGGGTAATTCCCCCACTTTCTTTTTCGGCAATTTTACTTTTTCTTATATAATCAAGAAGACTTGTTTTGCCGTGATCAATATGCCCCATGAGCGTAACTATAGGCGCCCGTTTCTTAATTTCCTTTGATTCTGAGTCGGTTTTCAGTATTGTTTCTTCTCTGGTTGGTTTCTTTTTTAAATTAATTTTATATTTATAGGCAATTTGCGCGGCAAGCTCTTCATTAAGATTCTGGTTTATATTTAAGAACTTACCTTCCTTCAATAAATCCGACAGGAGCTCTGACGGTTTTTTCCCCAATTTCAATGCTAAATCTTTTACGGAAATGGGGAAATCCACCTCAATAACATTCTCTTCTATTTCTTTCTCTTTTAACCCGGTTATTTCATGTTTTATTATTTCGGCGGTCTCATCGTCAACGCTTGACATATGGCTCTTTACGGGAAAATTTAAGCTTTGCAGCTTGGTAAGTAGCTCCTTACTGTCTATGCCAAGCTTCTTGGCTAATTCATGGATTCTCATTATTCACCACCTTTTATTCTTGTTTTTCTTTAGGTAAATCTGTTTTTTCTTTTTCCTTTGCCTGGCTTGCTTTTTCTTCTAAAAACTTCTTTGCTTCTTCTATGATTTTCGCAGCCTTTTTCTCTCCTATCCCTTTTAGCTTGGAAAGGTCTTGCGCAGTTACATTTGATATTTTGCCTAAAGAAGTAAATCCCGCATCAACCAAAATTGCGGCAAGTTTCTTGCCGATGTTTTTTAGCTGTAAAATATCGTTTACTTCTTCTTCGATTGCTTCACGCGAACGCACGTCTATTTCCCAGCCGACAAGCCGGGATGCCAGGCGCACGTTTTGGCCGCGCTTGCCTATAGCTAACGACAACTGGTCAGAAGCAACAAGCACTCTGGCTCTTTTAGCTTCCCTATCTAATTCGATGCGCGAAATAATTGCCGGTGCTAAACTTGCTTTTATGAATTCTTTTATGTCTTCGCTAAACCGGACTATATCTATCTTTTCTCCTCTTAACTCCTCTATTATATTCTTTACTCTCGAACCGCGCATTCCAACGCAGGCGCCTACACAGTCGACTTTTTCGTCTTTGGAAATTACGGCTATCTTTGTCCTTTCGCCTGCTTCGCGGGCAATAGACCTTACTTCTACCACTCCCTCAAATATTTCAGGCACTTCAAGCTCAAAAAGCTTCTTCACCAGGCCTTCGTGGCGCCTTGAAAGTATTATCTGGGTACCTTTATCTTTTTTAACCTCATAGACAAAGGCCTTTACTCTTTCACCCAGCCTGAACTGGTCTTGTGGCGAAAGAAATGAATAAGGGATTATTCCTTCGGCCTTTCCCATAAGGTCGAGTATAATGGCTCTTTTTTCGATGCGATAGACAACCCCGCTAACAATGTCGCCTTCTTTTTTCTTAAACTCGGCATAGATATTATCTTTTTCTGCTTCGCGTATTTTTTGGATAATTACCTGCCTCGCAGTCTGGGCGGCAATGCGGCCAAATTCTCTTGAAACTACTTCTTTCTCTCCTATATACACATGGATATCGCCTTTTGCAGGGTCTATCTCTACTTTTACATCTTCTGAAGCTGAGGTAATTTTTGCAATTTTTTTTGCGGCGACGGTCAAAGCATGCTTTACCGCCTCAAGAAGCACATTTTTATCCAAGCCTTTTTCTCTTTCTAATTGTTCTAAGATTGTTAAAAATTCTTTATTCATTATATTCAAACCTCCTGATTAATGCCGGCACTTTGATCGTTCCAAATCCAACCTGGCCTTACCAATTTTAATTTTTTCTAATTCTACGGTATATATTTTATCTTTTACTTTCAATGCTACATGGCGCGGATTTGCATCAATTATTTCTCCTTCTATATATGCCTTAGTATCTATCGGGATACTTAGCCAAATACCGGCAATACTTCCTTTCATCCGCAAAAAATCTTTATAATTTTTAAGCGGGTGGTCCAGCCCGGGAGAATTTACCTCCAGAACAAAATCTTCGCCTAGCATTTTGCTCTCTTCAAGAAAATTAAATATTTTCCTATTCAATACAGCGCATCTATCTATTGAGATTCCGCCTGCGCTATAATCGACGAGGCAACGTAACGAATATTGATTTCCATAGGAAGAAAGTCTAAAATCGACAATCTCAACTCCCTCTTCTGCAACTATTTCTTTAATTTTTTCTTCCAGCGCTTTTCCAAGATTATTTTCCATATTCGTTATTTAAAAAATTCATAAGCTCTTCTTCGCTCATGCTAAGCTTCTGCCTGGTCTTTCTAATTTCTAAATCTATTTTTTTGGAATTTACGTAATTTTTCCCCATAATAACGATATAAGGATTACCTAAAAGATAGGCATCGTTGAATTTTACTCCTGCCGGCTCACTCCTTTCATCAAGCAAAACTTTAAATCCGTTCGCTTCAAGCATTCCGCTTAAGGCCGTAGCCGGGGCCAGAAGTTTTTCATCCAAACAAATAAGCCCAACATCAAAAGGACTGACTGTCTTTGGCCAGATTATGCCCTTTTCGTCATAATTAGTTTCAACTATCGCGGAAAGCACTCTGCTTACGCCGATACCATAACAACCCATAATCATGGGCTTACGTACTCCGCTTTTATCCAGGAAAAGCGCCTCCTGGGCTGATGAATACTTTGTTCCGAGTTTAAATATGTGCCCAATTTCAATCATTCTTCTTTCAGATAATTTTGCCTCGCAATTGGGGCAGTTGGACATATCTTTAAAATGTTTGTCGCATTTTGCGCAATGGCAAAGCACATCCTCTCCGATTTCTGCCGGAACCATAAATTCGTGAGAAATATTTCCTCCCATTACCCCCGGGTCAGCTTCGGTCATTATAAAATTTAAGCCGCATTCTTTAAATATTGCCTGATAAGCAGAAAGCATACTATCGTAGTTTACGGCCAGGCCTGCTTCATCCATATCAAAGCTATAGGCGTCTTTCATTATAAATTCGCAGCTTCTTACAATACCGAACCTTGGCCGCACTTCATCCCTGAATTTTGTTTGTATTTGATATAAAATACACGGCAATTGCCTGTAAGAAGAAACATGTTTTTTTACTATCTCGGTAACTTCTTCTTCGTGGGTAGGCCCGAGGCAAAGAGTGCGGTTCTTTCTATCCTTAAACTTAAACATTACTTCAGAAAGCACCTGGTCACGGCCTGTCTTTTGCCACATTTCAATAGGTTGAAGCGCACTCATTAAGAGTTCCTGTGCGCCGTTTGCTTCCATATGCTTTCTTATGATGTTGCTTACATTCTCAAGCACTCTGTAGCCTAAAGGAAGATAAGAATATATGCCTGAAGAAACCATATACAGGAAAGAACCTTTAAGCAGCAGCTTATGACTTATGCACTCAGCAACTTTTGGGTCTTCCCTTAAAGTAAAAATGAAACTTTTGGAGTATAACATTTTAATAAGTTTTCTGCTCTCTGTCGTCAGCCGCCAGCCGCCCTTCAAGGGCGCCCCTTAGGGGGGGCTGAAAGCTGATAGCTATTCTTTAAATATATCTTCGCTTAATTCAACTCCTTTCTTCTTAAATAATGGGAAAAATAACGGTGTATTCTTTGCTTTAAATGAACCCATTACTTTTCCTTCCAGATCAACTTTGTCTATTTCGTAACGGAAAATATCATTAAGAATTATTTCTTCTCCGTTTAAACGATCTAGGACTTCCGTCATATAAGTTATTTTTCTTGTGCCATCAGTAAGTTGGTCGTGCTGTATAATTAAATCCACACCCGAAGCAATTTGTTTTCTTATCGCCCATACCGGCATATATAATCCGGCATAAAGCGCGGTTGTCTCAAGCCTGGTTAATGCATCAAACGGGCTTGAGGCATGTATTACCGCAAGGCAGCCTCGGTGCCCGCTATTTAGGGCCTGAAGATAATCCATTGCTTCCGCTCCCCTTATTTCGCCTAAAATAATCCTGGTAGGCCTCATCCGCAAGGTATTAATGAACAGGTCCCTTATTTCAATCGTGCCTTTACCTTCTATGTTAGGCGGGCGCGTCAGCAAGCGCACAACGTGTTCCTGCCTGAGCGTAAGCTCAAGAGTGTCTTCAATAACTATGATTCTTTCCATCGGATTTATATACGAAGAAAGTACTTCAAGAGTCGTGGTTTTACCGCTTCCGGTAGCCCCCGAAAAAAGGATATTTACCTTTGCCTTAATGCAGGCAACCAAAAATTTAGCCATTCTCTCGTCGATGGTGCCTAAATTAACTAAATCATTTACCAAACTTATGCTGCGTAAAAATTTTCTGATAGTGACAGTGGCACCCCCGACTGAAAGCGGCGGGATAATAACATTAACGCGCGAGCCGTCAGTTAGAGAAAAATCTACATACGGGTAAGATTCATCAACGCGCCTGCCGGCAGGAATAAGCATCTTTTCAACTGCATGGCGCAAGTGAGTTTCGTCATCAAACTTTACCTCAGTTATTACTTTTTTTCCGTTTTTTTCTATATAAACTTTAAAAGGCCCGTTTATCATTATTTCGGTTACATTTGGGTCGTCCATCAATTTTTGAAGCGGGCCCCATCCTAGAAATTCATCGCAAAGCTCTTTTATGACTTTTTCTTTTGATGCGTTATCAATTGTACGGTTTTTCTCTTTTTCCCAGAAGTCAAATATTTTTGTTATGCGGTCGCGGATAATTTCTTCCTCAAGCTTAGCATCGGCACCGCCTAAAAAACTTAATTCTTTACGCAACTCTTTTTTAATAGTTTTTATATCCATATCCGCCTCACTTCTTCAAGCAAATCTTTTATTATATTATTCTCGTCGCTCTGCCTTAAAATCTTATCCTTCCTGAATATAACGGCTTTTTTCTTGCCAAAAGCAGCACCTATATCCGCTTGGTAAGCTTCGCCCGGGCCATTCACTACGCAACCCATAAGTGCAATCCGGATAGGCACGCTTAACCCAGAATTTTCGAGTTCTTTATTAAATTTTTCAACTATATCTATAAGTTTTACCTCACAGCGCGAGCAAGTCGGACAAGATACAATCTCAGGCCCGTATTTTCGTAAGCCCAGGGCCTGCAGAATATATTTTGCAACTCTTATTTCCCAAAATGAAGGGGCTGTGAGAGACACCCTTATGATATTTCCAATACCTTTAGAAAGAAGCTCGCCTAAACCTATCGAAGACTTAACTACGCCGTTTAAAAATGAACCTGTGGCGGTTATCCCCAGATGAAGAGGGTAATCGAATTCTTTGGAAAATAGCTCATTTGCAATTATGGTAGAAGCCGCATCAGAGCCTTTTAAAGATACCATTATATCAAAGAACTTTTCTTTCTCCAATATCCTAATATAACGCCCTACAGTTGCAACCATTTGCTTCGCTAGAATCCCGGGAGAAGAAAAATCTTTTTTAAAACCTCCTGAATTTATCCCTACCCTTATGGGAATTTTGCATATTTTAGCCTCTTTTGCTACGGCTTTTACTTCAGCCAATTTATAGATATTTAAAGGGTT
>JALOCC010000099.1 GCA_023227945.1 Candidatus Omnitrophota bacterium | reverse complement strand
ACTTTAACAAACAACAACGAGGAACACAATGCATAAAGTAACACGAGTAAAGTTCACGATCCGCCAGCGCGTGGAAAGCGTCACCAAATCCAGAATGGTAGTGGTGCGGGTATTCACAGGAGCCGAAGAGTCCGTAGCCCGTAGCGTCTACGCTGGGTACGTCAAAGAACATCCCGAGATGTACTTTGATTTGCAGCGCACGGAGTCCACGGTGGAAACAATCAAAAGAAGTAAGTCGTAAAATCAAGCGGCCCGGTAAATCCCGCTCCACAACGAAAAAGTAAATCAACTGGGTTCGGGCCGTTTACACACAAAGGAAATTAAGGATAAATTATGCCTCAAAAAGTTGGAAAATACGATGCAGAATTTAGATTGCAAAAACCAGAAACAATTGGTGAAACAGACCATACATTTGATTTATCAAATTATGTGGACTTCCTTGAAAATAAAATTGAACAAAATATTTTTGACATGAAGATCGCCGACGAAAAGAAGCGCGTGGCCCTGCTGCAAAGTCTGAAATAATCAGAAGATGCGAGGAAAAATAAAATGAGCAACCCATTTTATAAAGGGATAGAATTCAAATACAAAGAGCATCAACGCTTTTGGAACTGGCTTGCAGAAAATCCAGTTGCAAAAGAAATTGATTGGCCTGAATTCAATTTTATTTCAAGACAAGATCGTTTTGGGATCTGTTTTAATTGTGGTTTTGAAAGATCTTTTAACGAAAAAGATAAATCAAACCAATGTCCTCTTTCAAAAAATTGCAATGGGACTACTGATTATTGTTTTGGTGGACTGTACGAAATGTGGTTTAATTCAGAAGACTTCATTACTCGTTCTGAATTGGCTAAACAAATCGCAGACCTTCCACTTAGAGACGATTGGGATTGGAGAACATCAACCGGAGAGCCTTATGGATCAATGTAGACTTCAGACGAAATAGTTTCCCGTGAAACGGTACAAATTGCTTACATACAACTTAACTTTGACTTACATACAAACTAAGCGGCTCGCGGGCCGCTTTTATTTTACTTTGTACTTGACGGACGCAACTAATTAAAGTATTTTTGATTCGTTGGCAGGGTTCGCCTTGTTAATTATAACCGTCAGCATTTTCATTGACAGTTTAACATCTAAGCCATTCAGCGTCAACTGAATGGCTGTTTTAATTTACAAACAAATTAACCAAAGTCATTTACAGAATAATTCTTTTTCTTCTTTTCTTCGTTTCACAAGACCTGGTAATATTTGCTTTCCCGCATACACCCACCTAGAAAAGTGAATTGCCGCGGTTTCAAAACGCTGTTCGTTTATTAGGCGAAACATCGTAGACCCCTTGAAATTAGTAAGTCCTACGTTGTACACAAATGAAGTGAGCGCGTTTAATTGATTTTGATTGAGTGGTACTTTCACAACAGATTGAATTTTCTTAGCAAAATCGTTTGCGTGAAAACTCATTAATTTGTACGCTTCTTTTTCGCTTATCTCTGGGTCTGTTATTTTAACTCTGGAACCGTCGCAATAGAACGTAGAGCCGTAGCCAATCGTAGGGACTCCCGCCGGGCACTTATATGGCTTGGCTCTAAATCCTTCGTATTTTGCAATCAAATCAAAAGCGTTTTTGGACGCGTTCATAACACGATTCCTTTGTATGTAACTGCGATTTTGTCCATGTTGGGGTACGACTTGTCGCCTTTCTTAGGGATTCCAAACCAAGAACTACTAAGCGATACGCTGTAACGCACCACTGAAGCCTTTGTTTTACGATCCCCTGCAATCACCAATAACTGCCGTAGAACCTCGTTGGTAGTCTTAAAATCAAAGCTAGTGCCATGTCCCAGCACGTCGTGAACCCACCAGGCAATTCGTTTGTCAAGAGTGCCTAGATTGGGCTCATACCAATCCAAAATCCACGGGCCGGAGCGTCCGTCAAAAAGGAATCCTTCCAGCGTCTCGATGACTATGATGCCATAGTTTGTATGCAATGTGACGGCTATTCGTCCATTACAGCGGTACCAACGAGGCTTCAATTTCTCAAGATCCATCAGTGTTTCGGCGCCGGATTCTGAAATGGAGACGCTATAAATAACGAGTTTCTTTAGGCTGATTAGTTTGTTCATAATTACCTCTCTTGACAACGGTCAACGCGATCACGGACGTAACGGACTTCTTCCAAAACGTCTTTAATCCGGTCTAGAATTTGCTCGTTTGCGGCTTCATTCGCGGTTTGTTTTGTCTCAACAATTGCAAGGCGTTCGTTTACATTATCGGACTGTGATGATGAGGCGATCACACCGCTTGAGCCGCCAGCAACGATAATGCCGATTACACTTCCAATCCACTTTAGTACAGTCATAAAAGTGGAGGAAGTGACGGTTATTTTCTCGCACGGCGTTTGATCGGTAGTGATCTTTTCAATAGGTTCAGTCATGATTACTCACAAATTAAAATTCAGGAAATTCTTCCGTCCGTTCGATGAACTCAACGTCCATGGAGGTAACGCCTTCGGGGTCATTTACTGAAATGCTTATTCCAGTAACTACCCCTATTTCAAGGTCACTAATAAAAGTTCGTCCTTCTGGATTTAAAGGGATAGAACTCATAATGTACATTGGACTTCCTAAAAAACTAATTACTAACAACGATCTCCTTTCTAGATCGACAGGACACGATACTTTTAGTTTCCCGAGATGCGTTGGAATCTCGTTAGAAAGCGTTGTTCCTAATCCATTTACGATTGGAATATTTATCGTCATGAATGTACCTGTATGTTAAAGGGACCTCTAGCCTCAGAACCAAGAGTCGTCCGTGCCGCCAAGCTAGCGTCAGACACCGCACCAGCCGGAGAAATAACACTTAATAATTTGTTAGTGCCGCTTGCGACAACTGGGGACGCGGCCAAGTCGATGAATATCTGGTCTGCCATCGCATTTGTTATGGACGAAACCGCCAAATAGTATCTGTTGATAGTGGCTGGGAAATAGTCTGGAGTCTCGTAATAAATCGTGAGACCAACTCCTGACATATACCAGTAGGTTAGTTTCTTTAGAGGTTCTTTTATTGAGCCACTGCAAGTCAAGAGATTGCCGCCGAGATACAAATACGTCAACAGCGTAAGCCCTGCAATTGATCCACTGCAAGTCAAAAGATTGCCGTTGAGATACAAATACGTCAACAGCGTAAGCCCTGCAACTGAGCCACTGCAAGTCAAAA
>JALOCC010000039.1 GCA_023227945.1 Candidatus Omnitrophota bacterium | reverse complement strand
GATGGGGGATCCCGCTGGCTGCGGCCCGTATATTACATTAAAAGCAATCGAAGATTTAGGAAATTGTGCGGCGCAGTTTCTTGTTGTCGGCGATAAAAAAATATTAAGCCGCTTTGATATTTATAAAAAAATAAATAAACGAATAACTTTAATTGATTTAAACACGCCCGGTATAAATAAGCTAAAAACAGGGCATATTTCAAAACTTTCGGGCTGCGCTAGCATCAAGTATCTTAAAAAGGCTCTGGAAATTATGGGCGAATACGGTATAAATCGGCTTGTGACTGCTCCTTTGTCAAAAGAGGCAGTTAAGCTTAATTTGTCCGATTTTAGCGGCCATAGCGAATATCTGGCCAATTATTTTAAATGCAAGATAGAAATGATGATGGTTTCTGCAAAGCTTAAAACAGTTTTATTTACTCGCCATGTTCCGTTTAAAAAAGTTCCGGTTTTTATAAATAAAAGCAATCTTAACAATACCTTTAGCCTGGTTTTGAAATCACTAAAAGGCATATTTAAAATAAAACGCCCAAAAATTGCGGTTGCCTCATTAAATCCGCACGCAGGCGTAAATACTTTTTTAGGCAGTGAAGAAAAAATTATCCATAAAGTTATACATAATTTTGGCGAAAATTTTTATGGGCCGTATCCCGCAGACAGCCTTTTTACCGAAGATGCCATAAAACAATATGATTGCATAATCGCTCTTTATCATGACCAGGGAATGATTCCCTTTAAATTGTTATCCATGAAAACCGGAGTTAACTTTACCATAGGCTTGCCTGTAATAAGGACTTCGCCCGCTCACGGTGTGGCGTTCGAGGTTATGCGCCGGAATAAAAAACCATTCGCATCGTCTATGGTGGAAGCAATTAAATTGGCACTTAGGCTAAAAATATAAATAATTCAAAAATGTTTTGCGCTACGTTACATTAACGTCTACAAAAATAAATAACCAAGCTCCAAGAAACAATAACCAAACAATGACCAATAACCAAATCTCAATAACCAAACATTCTCGTTTGGTTATTGGTCATTGGGAGTTGGATATTGTTTGTATCTTGTATCTTGATTATTGGTTATTTTAATCGATACGTAAAACGTAACCGTAAAACGATACAGCATCGTAACCGTAACTGTTCTGCAAGCTAAAAATAAAATATGAAACTTTCACATTCTTTGGGGCAGGTGTTTTTAACCGAAAAAAATTACATTCAAAAAATAATAAATTCACTCGATATCAAAGATGAAATTGTCCTTGAAATCGGTTCAGGCCCGGGAGAAATAAGCGCAGCAATTTGTGAAAGATGTAAATTTTTATACTGTATTGAATTTGACCCGCGCTTTGTAGGCGTTCTGGAGCAAAAATTTAAAAATAAGATAAACGTTAAAGTTATACATTCGGACATACTTAAATTCAGCATTTACGATTTGGGCGAAAAGCTTGTTGTTTTCGGAAACGTACCTTACCAGATAAGCAATTCGCTTATTAGCTATCTTACCGAAAATAGAACATTTATAAAAAAAGCCTTTCTTACTTTTCAAAAAGAATTTGTAGATAAGTTAATTGCAAAAGCCGGAACTAAAGATTACAGTTTTTTAAGCTGTTTTATACAATATTATGCTGGAATAGAAAAAGTTTTCGATATTCCAAAAGGCGCATTTACTCCGGTACCGAAAATCGATTCTTCCTTTATAGCACTTGATTTTTATGATAAGCCTCTTCATAAAGCAGAAGATGAAAACCTGCTTCTTAGGGTAATGCGTGGTGCTTTTGGCCAACGCCGGAAGAAAATTTCCAATTCGCTTTCAAAATTTATTGCTACTCAGGATTTTTTTTCTTCTTTGAAAATAGACCCTAATGCGCGGGCGGAAAATATTTCACTTAAAGAATATGTTGATATTGCCAATAAAATCTCCGGAGAAAAATTAAAGCGTAGGTAACCGGCATTATTGGATTTACAAAATATAGTGGTATAATTTCAATTGGCATAAATATGGGGGGCCTAATGCAAAAGCGCATATATTATCACGATACGGATTGCGGAGGAGTTGTTTATTACGCCAATTATCTTAAGTATCTTGAAGAAGCGCGCACTGAATATATGGAGGTGCGCGGGCTTAACCTAAAGGAGCTTTCGGAAAAAGGCACTTTGTTTGTTGTAAGAAGTGTCAATATCGAATACAAAGCTCCTGCGCACTACGCAGACATTTTAGAAATATCTACCAAGGTAAACAAGATACGTAATGTTTCTGTTGAATTCCTGCAGGAAATAAAACGAGAAGGAAAAATCCTCGTATCTGCCTTGACCACTCTTGTGTGTATTGACAAAAACTTTAGGCCCTGTGCGATGTGCGATGAATTTTTAAATAACCTTTCAAAATGAAATACAAAATTCTTAATAAAACTAAAGGCATTTATATTGCGCAAAACGGGCATTTGGCAGAAACATTCTTTCAACGTTTTTTAGGGCTTATGCTTCGCGAGGCAATCGCGAAGGATGAAGCGCTTATTTTTCGTGATGTTAACTCAATACATATGTTTTTTATGAGGTTTCCCATAGATGTTGTATATCTTGATGGA
Source organism: Candidatus Omnitrophota bacterium (assembly GCA_023227945.1). Lineage (GTDB taxonomy): Bacteria > Omnitrophota > Gorgyraeia > Duberdicusellales > 4484-171 > JAJYOP01. Next base: position 15,282 of record JALOCC010000039.1, on the reverse strand, counting down.
GATAATAAAGTGCTTAAAATCAAACATTCGTTAAAGCCGTGGCGCATGTCAAGTTGTATACGCGCAAAAGCTACCATAGAACTTCCTGGCCGAAAGGCCCAAGAAACCGCTACCGAGATAGGCGATACCCTTGAATTCATTGAATAATAAGGCTAAATTACCCTGATTTTAGTCGACGAAAACGGCTAAATACTATTGACGTAAGGGGCTTTTTCGTTTATTATATTAGCTTACGCTTATGCCAAAACAAACAAAAGTTGCAATATTGGGTGCTACTGGTTTTACCGGGGAAAAACTCGTTGAAATTCTGCTTTCTCATCCGGGGGTAGAGGTTACTTATCTTTCTTCGCGGACAGAGGCGCCTGTTGCTTACTCTAAGTTTTTTCCGCGGTTTTTGAATAAAACCAGCCTTAAGTGCGAGACGTTAAATATAGAAAAGTGCTGTAAGCTTGCGGATGTTATATTTTTGTCTTTGCCGCACACGGTTTCCATGGGTTTTGTGCCGCACTTACTTGGAAAGAAGAAGAGAGTGATTGACTTGTCTGCTGATTACCGGTTTAAGGATACAAATCTTTATAAAAAATATTATAAAGTGGCGCATAAAGACAGCGAGAATCTGCCCAAGGCAGTTTACGGTTTACCCGAACTTTTTAAGAAAGATATAGAAAAAAGCAGTCTTATCGCGAATCCAGGTTGCTATCCAACGTCGATAATCCTTGCGCTTTTTCCTTTGGTGAAAGAAGGTTTAATTGAAAAAAAGATTATAATCGATTCAAAATCAGCCATAACCGGTGCAGGCAGAAAAGCGGTTATGGAATACCATTATTCGAATATTTCAAATAACCTCTGGGCGTATAAGCCGTTTATCCATCAACATATCCCTGAGGTTAGCGAAGTTTTAAAGCTAAGCACCGGAGTAACAATTTCGCCGCAATTTACGCCGCATGTAATCGGCGTTGAGGCGGGCATATATTCGACAATATACGTAACTTTTACCAAAAGCGTAAACGAAGAAAAAATTAATAATATTTATTCCAAATATTACAAAGATTGCCGGTTTGTAAGATTACTCAGCGGTTTACCTAAATTGAAAGACGTAGTAGGTACAAATTTCTGCGATATCGGTTTTGCCTTAGACGAAAAAAAGGAAAATGCCGTAATTGCCTCCAGCATCGACAACCTTATCAAAGGTGCAGCAGGCCAGGCTGTACAGAATATGAATCTAATGCTTGGTTTAGACGAAGCAGCAGGGCTTTTATGATTAAACTACCTGCCGGTTTTTTGCTTTCCGGTATAAAATGCGGGCTTAAGAAGAACAATAAAACTGACTTAGGCCTTATCTATTGCGAATCTTATGCAGAGGCTCTCGGGTTTTTTACAACAAATAAAAATGTTTCTTATTCGGTTATCCTAAGCAGAAAAAATATTTCAAATCCGATAAAAGCAATTATCGCAAACAGCGGCAATGCCAATTGTTTTTCGCATAAAAATGGGTTGAAAGATACCGAGAACATAACTTCGCAGCTTGCTAAATATCTTTCGGCCAACAAGAATAGCATTCTTATAGCCTCAACCGGGATTATCGGCAAAAGGCTTTCCGGAGAAAAGATTATTTCAGCATTTCCCCGGCTGGTTGCAGAATTGGGAAAAGATAAGGCCGAAAGCTTCTCTCAAAGCATATTGACAACGGATACTTTTAAAAAGATTTCTTATTCTGAAATTAAATCGGATAACGGCAACGCACGGATATTGGGTTTTGCCAAAGGCGCAGGCATGATTGCACCTAATGTAGCAACTATGCTCGTGTTCATACTTACTGATGCAATCTTGCCCAAGGTTTTGTTTAAATCGATAGCCAAAGAGGCGATTGATGAAAGTTTTAACTCTGTAACCGTAGATGGATGTATGAGCACAAACGATACTGTTTTTGTTCTTTCAAGCAAGAAAAATGTTTTAAAAACTGCAAAAGAGATTAAGGCTTTTTCAAAAGAATTTAAAAAAGTGTGTTTGGATTTGGCAACTATGCTGATTAAAGATGGTGAGGGCGCAACTAAGTTTATTAAAATTTCCATAAAAGGCGCAAAGAGCAAAGCGGAGGCAAAGAAAGCAGGGCTTTCTATAGCAAATTCAAATCTTTTTAAATGCGCAGTCTACGGAGCTAATCCTAATTGGGGTAGAATCATAGCGGCTTTAGGCCATGCAGGAATTTTAGTGCCGGAAGGCATACCGATTAAAATGTCGGATCTTACGAAAAAAGATATCAACATCGAAGTTGATTTAAAAAGAGGGGTATTTGCCCAAACAGTATACACTTCTGATTTGACACCGGAATACATTAAAATAAACGCCGAGTATAGTTAATAAACATAAGGAGACTAATGGTAAAAGAAGCAATAAAAAAAGCAGATATTTTGATAGAAGCTTTGCCGTATATAAAAAAATTTCACAAGAAAATATTTGTGATTAAATACGGCGGCTCAATATTAAGCGAAGAAAGAGTCCGTAAGTCGGTTCTTGAAGACATTGTATTCCTGCGTTATACGGGAATAAGGCCTATTCTAGTTCATGGCGGAGGCCCTAATATTACGGAAAAACTAAAAGAACATAAAATTACAACAGAATTTTTCGACGGAATGCGCGTAACCGATGAGTTTACGCTTAAAATAGTCGAAGAAGAATTAAACGAGTTGAATGATTTAATCGTCAGAGAGATAAATGCTTACGGTGCAAATGCCCGGGGTTTTAAAAAAGAAGACCAGCTGCTTGCCGCAGCTAAGAAGCGCACAAAAAAAGATTTAGGTTTTGTCGGTGAAGTTGTAGATTACAACAAAATGAAATTACAGGAAGCATTAGAGACATCGATTCCGGTAATTACCCCCATGGGCATTTCCCGAGAAGGAGTTGCTTTTAATATAAATGCAGACGATGTAGCTTTTTTCCTTGCTTCAAAGCTGAACGCGGAAAAGCTCGTTTTGCTTACGAATACTTTAGGTGTTATGCGTAATCAACAGGATGAATCATCGCTTATTTCCACAATAACAATGAAAGACGCAGACGAATTAATCGATAAGAAAGTTATCAGCGAAGGAATGGTTCCTAAAGTGCGTGCCGCGGTAAAATCCATAGAAGAAGGCGTGGGTAAGGCTCATATCGTTGACGCAAAGATACCGCACGCAATATTACTTGAGATATTTACCAACGAAGGAATTGGAACGGAGATAATTAAATAATTAGGTAGAGGAGATGGTTGCGTTAATCGGCTACGGTTGCGCAACTCGTCACGGTTGCGTCTAACGTAGAACGTAACCGTAAGACGAAACGAGCTCGCCCGCCGAAGGCGGGCAGGCAACCGATAGACGTAGAACATAATACGATATTGTTTATTATGAAAAGCGAAGATATAAAAAAAATGTTTTCATCATATTCCCTTAATACCTACAAAAGAGTAGGGCCTGTTTTTGTGAAAGGAAAAGGAAGTTTTCTTTGGGATAGCGAAGGAAGAAAATACCTGGATTTGTTTCCCGGATGGGGCGTTTCAATCCTGGGGCACTGCCATCCGCAGGTTGTAAAGGTTATAAAAGAGCAAGCAGCGAAGCTTATACATTTGCCGAATAACCTTTATCAGGAAGAGCAGGCGATTTTGGCGAAAGAAGTAATAAAGAGCACTTTTCCCGGAAAAGTATTTTTTGCAAATTCAGGCGCAGAAGCAATTGAAGCAGCAATTAAATTAACCAGGCTTTACGGAAATAAAACCGGCCGTTACGAAGTTATTACCATGAAGAATTCTTTTCATGGAAGGACTTTTGGCGCGCTTTCTGCAACCGGCCAGGGTAAGTATAAAGACCCATTTAAGCCGATATTACCTGAATTTAAGGAAGCCATATTTAATGATTTTGAAAGTTTTAAATCGCAGGTAAATGATAAAACCGTTGCTGTTCTTTTAGAGCTTATACAGGGCGAAGGCGGAATAAACATTGCTTCAAAAGAATATGTCAAAAATTTAAAGGAATTCTGTAAGGATCATGATTTGCTTTTTATAGCCGATGAAGTTCAAACCGGTATGGGCAGAACCGGCAAATTGTTTTGCTATCAGAATTATGATATTACGCCTGATGCATTGGTCGTGTCAAAAGGCCTTGGCGCAGGTGTTCCGGTTTCTGCAATCGTCGTAAAAAATGAGATTGCGGATTTGTTTAAGCCAGGGCTGCACGCTTCAACTTTTGGCGGCTCGCCCCTGATTACAAAAGTGACGCTTGAAGTTTTTAAAATTATAAAGAAAGATAAAATTCTAAATAATACAATAAAAATGGGTAGCTACTTGGTTAAGAAACTGAATAAATTAAAAGAAAAGTTTGCATTTATTAAAGAAGTGCGGGCTATGGGCCTTATGACAGGAGTTGAGCTAAGTATTGATTCATTTCCAATATTTATGAAAGCGTTAGAGAAAGGGCTGATTATAAACTCAACGCACCAAACAGTATTAAGGATTATGCCGGCTCTTACTGTCAAGAAAGAAGAAATCGACAAGGGGCTGGAAATTTTAGAGGAAGTTTTCAGCTCCCATTCCTAGATTCTCCCGACGTAACGTCGGGAGAAAAAGCGGAGCGGGACGTCGCCCCACAGATACACGTGGGGCTCCGGAGTATAAAACATTAAAATGGCAAGGCATTTTTTATCTTTAAGAGATTTTTCGAAAGGCGAGATTTATAAACTCATTGATTTGGCTTTGGATATTAAGGCGAATCCTTCAAAGTACGGCCAAGTTTTATCCGGAAAATGCGTAGGGCTTTTCTTTGAAAAGCCTTCTTTGCGGACAAAGGCAGCTTTTTATATCGGCGCACTGCAGCTTGGAGGCCAGGCGATTTATTATTCTCCGGATGAGGTTCAACTTGGGCTGCGGGAAAAAATAGCTGACGTAGCAAGGACGTCTTCCCATTTTATGGACGCGGCAGTCCTTAGAACTTTTTCGCACGAAAAAGTTCTAGAATTTGCAAAATTTTCTACAGTGCCGGTTATAAATGCGCTGAGCGACCTTCTGCATCCTTCGCAGACCCTTGGCGATTTAATTACCATGAAGGAATTGAAGGGGAGTATTGAAAAGCTTAAAGTAGCTTACATCGGCGATGCCAATAATGTTTGTAATTCTTTGATGGATGCTTTTTCTATTTTGGGCGGTATTTTGTATATTGCAGCCCCTAAAGGATACCAGCCGGAGAAGAAAATGCTGGATAAAACAAAAAGTTATTGCGCAGCAAGCGGAGCACAAATTATTATAACGGCATCAATTGCGGCGGCAGCTAAGATGAGTGATGTTTTATATACTGATGTCTGGGTTTCTATGGGCCAGGAAAAAGAAAAAGCAAAGAAGAAAAAGATTTTTAAAAATTTCCAGATAAATGATAAACTTTTAAAATTAGCAAAGAAAGATTGCCTTATTATGCATTGTCTTCCGGCGCATAGAGGTGAAGAAATAACCGATAGCGCTATGGAAAGTAAGAATTCGGTAGTTTTTTTACAAGCAGAGAACCGGCTGCATGCGGCCAAGGCGATTTTAGCTTACGTTTTTGGAAAGTGCTGATAAGTGTAGAAAATAAAAACGGATTCCGGTAAAAGAGGTAAATATGAAAAAAATAGTTTTAGCATATTCAGGTGGGCTTGATACGTCTTGCTGTATTCAATGGTTAAAAGACAAAGGCTTTGATGTAGTATGCTTTTCCGCCAATTTAGGTAGCGAATTTTCCCCGGACGATTTAAAAAAACGGGCGATAAAAAGCGGCGCTTCCAAAATCTATATAAAAGATTTAAGAGAAGAATTTGCGAAAGATTATATATTAAAATGGCTTAAGGCAGGCGCCTTGTATGAGAGTAAATATGTTTTAAGTACAAGTTTGGGCAGGCCGTTGATTGCGAAATATCTTGTAGATGTTGCGAAAAAAGAAAAAGCCCAGTTTGTAGCCCATGGTTGTACCGGTAAAGGCAATGACCAGGTAAGGTTTGAGGCAACCTGTGCGATACTTGCGCCACAGATTAAGACAATTGCACCCTTAAGGGAATGGGAGCTTTCTTCGCGGGAAGAAGAAATAGAGTATGCAAAAGAACATAATATCCCCATAAAAGCGACAAAAGAAAAAGTTTACAGTATAGATAAAAACATCTGGGGAGTAAGTGTCGAAGGCGGCGTATTAGAGAACTTAGAAAATGAGCCGCCGCAAAATTCATATTATTTTGTTAAGCCACTCAATAAAACTCCGGATAAGGAAGTTTATGTTGAGCTTGAATTTGTAAAAGGCGAACCGGTTAAATTAAACGGCAAAGCGCTTAGCTTGGTAAGTTTAATTGAAAAATTAAATAAAATTGGTGCCAGTTGCGGTATCGGCAGGACAGATTGCCTGGAAGACAGGGTGGTAGGTATAAAATCAAGAGAAATCTACGAAGCCCCTGCAGCGTGGATTTTATACACCGCGCATAAAGAGTTGGAAGCTCTGACTTTAGACAGGGAGATTTTATTTTTCAAAGATATGATTGCGCAAAAGTATTCGCAGCTTGTATACCAGGGGCTCTGGTTTACTGCGCTAAGAGAATCCTTTGATGCGTTTGTAAATGAAACGCAAAGATGCGTTACCGGTAAAATTGTGCTTAAGCTATACAAAGGTAATATTGTTATAGCAAAAAGAGCTTCTAAAAATAGTTTATACAAAAAAGCGTTTGCTACATATGGCGAAGGCGATAAATTCGATAAGACTATGGCGGAAGGGTTTATAAAGATACTGGCAATGCCGTATCAGAGGTAGTTGTTAGGTTATTAAGTTGATAAGTTTGTAAGTTTAAAAGGAGAGAGAAATGGCGAAGAAATTGTGGGGAACAAGATTTGCCAAAAAAACGAATTTGCTTACGTATACTTTTACTTCCAGCATCTCTTTTGACAAGAAATTGGCAAAATATGATGTATTAGGCAGTATTGCCCATGCGAGAATGCTGGGAGTCAAGAAAATAATACCGGCCAATGATGCTGCGTTGATAGTAAAAGGGCTTTCTTCTATTTTACAGGATGTTAAGTCGGGAAAATTCAAATTCGATTTAAAAGCAGAAGACGTGCATTCGAATATTCAGGATGTGCTTTTTAAAAAAATTGGCCCGGCAGCTAACAAATTACACACGGCACGGTCAAGAAACGACCAGATTGCTTTGGATGTCAGGATGTATTTGAAAGAAGAAGTAAAAGAACTGGAACACTTAATAAAATTTTTGCAGAAAGCTATATTAGGCTTTGCAAAGAATAATTCTAAAGTAATTATTCCGGGCTATACCCATCTTCAAACTGCCCAGTGTGTTTTGTTTGCGCATCATTTGCTTGCATATATCGAAGGGCTAGAGCGGGATAAAGCAAGGCTTCTTGATGCTTACAAAAGAATAGATGAAATGCCTCTTGGCAGTTGCGCTCTTTCAGGAACCGGGCTTCCTATAGAAAGGAAATATGTCGCAAGAGAGTTGGAATTTAAGGATGTTACTCAAAACAGTATAGATAGCGTAAGTGACAGGGATTTTATAATTGAGGTGCTTGCTGATTTATCTATCTTAGCCGTGCATCTTTCGCGCATTTCGGAAGATTTGATTCTCTGGTCGACAAGAGAATTTAATTTTATTGACATTGATTTTTCTTTCTGTACCGGTTCAAGTATTATGCCGCACAAGAAAAATCCCGACGTGCTTGAGCTTGTAAGGGGGTTTGTCGGAAAAATCCACGGAGATTTTTCAAGTGTTTTAATACTTATGAAAGGGCTGCCGTTTTCTTACAATAGAGATTTACAGCTTGATAAGCCGCCGCTTTTTAATTCCGTAGATACTATAAAAAATATTTTAACAATATTAGCTGAACTTTTTAAAAATATAAATGTTAAGGAAGATGTCATCGCGCAAAGGGTAATGGATGAATCGTTATTTTCCGTCGATATCGTAGAATATCTTATCAAAAAAGGATTATCGTACAGAGAAGCGCATGATATTGTGGGAAGATTAGTACGGGATTCGCTTGATAAAGGCATAAACATTTCAAGTCTTGAGCCGTCGGAATTAAAAAAATACAGCAATAAATTGGATTCCGGAATAAAAAATATACTTAATGCATGGGCTTCCGTCAATTTGAAAACTTCCCATGGAAGCACTAACCCTCGCCTTGTGGCAAAGCAGTTAGCTCTTTGGTCTAAAAGGTTAATTTCTCGTAAGCAATAATTTAGAAAGAGTTTAGTCATGCACGAATTTAAATACAAAAATAACCGGCTTTATTGTGAAGGTGTTTCTGTTGAGAAGCTTGCCAGAAAATTTGGCACGCCTCTTTATGTTTATAGCTATGCTACTTTAATTGACCATTATTCAAAATTGAAATCAGCTTTTAGGCAAATAAATCCCCTTATTTGTTATTCGGTAAAAGCGAACTCTAATTTATCTATTTTAAAAGCTTTAGTCAGCAAAGGCGCAGGGCTTGATATCGTTTCGGGAGGGGAGCTTTTCCGCGCAATAAAAGCAGGATGCCCGGCGGAAAGAATCGTTTATGCATCAGTCGGAAAAACTGACGGAGAAATCAGAGTTTCCATAAAAAGAGGCATTTTGTCTTTTAATGTTGAATCAATTGCCGAGTTAGAAAATATAAATAGAATTGCTAAGATATTCAATAAAGTAGCAAACATAGCAATAAGAATAAATCCTGACGTTGAACCAAAAACCCATAAGTTTATTACTACCGGTAAGCTTACAAATAAATTCGGAATAGATTTTAATAGTGCTTATGAGATTATTATTCAACGCTATAAATTCACAAACCTAAATATCTGTGGGCTTCATATGCACATAGGTTCACAGATAACCGAGGCTGATCCTTATGTTGCCGCAATACTTAAATTAGCTTCTTTTATAGAAAAGTTAAAAGGGCAGGGTATTAATCTAAAATATCTTAATATCGGAGGCGGCCTGGGTATTGTTTATGATAAAGAAAATCCGCAGACCGCAGAGAAATTTGCACAAAGAATTTTGCCTTTGCTCAAAAAGACAGGGCTTAAAATTATAATGGAGCCTGGCAGGTTTATCGTTGGAAATGCAGGAATTTTACTTACAAAAGTATTGTACATAAAGTCGACACCAGTAAAGAAGTTTGTTGTTGTGGATGCGGGTATGAATGATTTGGTGCGCCCTGCTTTATATGACGCTTACCACCAAGTTCTTCCTACGTCTTATGTCCCATGCCCTTCGTCTTATGAAAAAGTGGATGTAGTCGGCCCTATCTGTGAAAGCGCTGATTATTTTGCAAAGGAAAGGAAGCTTCCGTATGTCCTCGCCGGAGATTATCTTGCTGTAATGAGCGCAGGCGCTTATGGCTTTAGTATGGCTTCTAACTATAATTCCCGCAGGCGCGCCGCTGAGGTGCTTGTACGTGGGAATAAAGCATTTCTTATCCGTAGACGCGAGACTTTTACGGATTTAATCCGAGATGAAATAATTGAACCTTAAGGATATTTTTATTGTCGAATGGTTTATCCTGAGGCCGTAAGGCCGAGGCAGCTAGAGGATCTAAATAAAATGAAGAAGACAATTAATTTTTGCAAAATGGTTGCAGCGGGGAATGATTTTGTGGTTATCGCAGAGCAGCTGCAAGCTAAAAACCCTGAATTAGCAAGAAAGATGTGCGATAGAAAATATGGCGTTGGTGCGGATGGTATGCTTTTGGTTGAAAAATCAAGCAAGGCCGACATAAGAATGCGCATATTCAATGCTGACGGTTCCGAGGCTGAAATGTGCGGCAATGGCGCGAGGTGTGCAGCATTTTGGCAAAGCGTAAAGCACAAAACGAGCAATACAAAATTAAAAATAGAAACTAAAGCAGGGGTTGTTGAGTCAGAAATAAATGGGGATAATGTAAGGATTAAGTTTACAGAGCCGAAAGATATAAGATTAGATATTCCGCTTAAAGTGAATAACCGGAATTTAAAAGTGAATTTCATAAATACCGGCGTTCCGCATGCGATAGTTTTTGTAGAAGGGCTTGATAAAATCGATGTGCACACAATCGGCAGAGCTATCCGTTATCATCAAAAATTCCAGCCCAATGGAACTAACGTGGATTTTGTCGAAATCGTCAATGATGATTTTATAAAAGTACGTACTTACGAAAGAGGAGTAGAAGCTGAAACGCTTGCCTGCGGCACGGGTTCAACCGCATCTGCAATATTTTCAAGTTACGGGTCAGAAAAATCCGGAAACAGAGTTATCAAGGTAAAAACGAGAGGCGGGGAGATACTAAAAGTTTTCTTCAGCAAGACTAATTCTAAGGTTAGCAATATTTGGCTTGAAGGTTTGGTCAGGATAGTTTACAAGGGGGGTTACTATGTTTAAGGGTTCAATAGTTGCAATTGTTACTCCGTTTAAAAATGATAACGTTGACGAAAAAGCATTAAGAAAGCTTATTGAATTTCATATAAAGAACGGAACCAGCGCAATTGTTCCTTGCGGTACAACCGGTGAATCTGCGACTTTGAACTATGAAGAGCATGAAAGAGTGATAGAAATCTGTATTGAAGAGGCAAAAGGAAGAATCCCGATAATTGCCGGAACAGGCTCAAATTCAACACAGGAAGCCATAGTGCTTACAAAGCACGCAGCAAAAGCAGGAGCAGCCGCGTCGCTACAGGTTTCACCTTATTATAACAAGCCCACACAAAACGGTTTATATGAGCATTTTAAGGCTATCGCCGAGGCGGCTGATATTCCTATGATTTTATATAATATTGCTTCCCGAACCGGAGTAAACATTGAACCGGAAACAATCGCAAAATTGGCCCGTGATTGCAAGAATATTATTGCGGTTAAGGAGGCATCCGGAAATTTGGAGCAAATGTCGCGCATAAAACTTTTATGCGGAAAGAATTTTAACTTATTGTCCGGTGATGATGCGCTCACTCTGCCTGTACTTTCGATAGGCGGTGTAGGAGTTATCTCAGTTGTTGCCAACATAGCACCTCGTGATGTTGCTAATTTGGTAAACGAGTTTCAAAAAGGAAATATCGAAGCATCTCAAAAAATTCATTATAAGCTTCTGCCGCTGATTAAGGCAATGTTTATTGAAACTAACCCCATACCTGTAAAAACCGCTATGGGTTTGATGAAGCTTTGCGAGCCTAGCCTACGGCTTCCGATGTGTGCGATGTCTGAAGGGAATTTGAGCAAGCTTAAAAAAGCCCTCATAGAATATGGCATTATTTGACTTACATAACTAATTAACCGTACAACCTAATCTATGCCTGTAAATAAATTTAAAAAGTGGCTGGTGCTTACTATACTAATTGCCGGTTCCATCTCAATTAATGTTTACATGCGTCTTAATACTTTGCGTCTGGACAGTTTTTATCAAATTACAAAAGAGTCGGTACACGCGAAAATCTCAGCAAATTTAGAAAAACATCTTAACGAGAATTACCCTACGATTGCTTCCGCGACAAAACAAAGATTTTCGAAAAGTTTGCTTGATGAGTATCTCATAAAAAATAAAGAAGAAGTTTCAGGGCAGATAGCTAAAGACAGTCAAGAAGCTAAAGAGGTTTTCTTCGACGCTAACGGTATGCCATACCTTTTGGAAATAGATCCTTACCGATGGATGCGCCGCATTGATAATTTTTTAAATACCGGCCATTTCGGTACCAGTATTAAAAATGGTATTGAGTGGGATAATCTGCAATTTACGCCATTTGGAAGGAAAGTAGAACCTATTAGATTTCATTATTATTTAGGTGCATTTTTCTACAAATTACTCAATTTCCTAAACGACAAAATATCTTTAATGAATGCGCTCGCATTTTATCCTGTTTTTCTTTCTTCAATTATGGTTGTGGCTATATTCTTTTTTTGTGGAACATTTGGCATTTCCCGCTGGAGTGGTTTTATTGCCAGCGTAGTTATTGGGCTATCGGAAGTTTTGCTGGTAAGATCCAGCCTGGGGTGGTTTGATACTGACCTGTATAACATAATTTTTGCTTTGTTTATTGTTTCAGTTTTAGCGCGCGGATTAAATTTCGAAACTAAAGCAAAAAAATATGTGTTTTTACTAATATCGGCATTTTTGGTGGGTATTTATTCGGCCTTTTGGGCGACATGGTGGCTTGTATTTTTCTGTATAATCTTTGGCTTATTTTTATATAAACTTGAATTTATAATTTACGATGAATGCCATAATTTATTTCCGAAAATAAAAGATTCATTTCTAATCATGGCTTTTTTTATTATTTTTTCATATTTATTTGTTTTTTTAATATCTGGCTTAAGCGCAATAAAAAATTCGTTTTTGGAGCCTCTTTTGTATATGAAAGCCAGAACCGGTTTGACGATTGAAAATTTCTGGCCGGACATAGCCTTTAGTATAGCGGAGCTAAAACGGCCATCAATTCCCACAGCCATAAAAGCCTGCGGCGGCAATGTTGTAGTTTTTGGAGGCATTATCGGGCTTATCTTGCTTTTTATTTTGAAAAGAAGGGTAAAAGGTGCGGATCAAAAGCGTTTTCTTCTGTTCATTCTCTTTGCCTGGCTTTTAGCCGGAATATTTTTATCTTTTTTTGGAACAAGATTTCTTATTTTTTTAGTGATTCCTTTAGGTATTCCATTCGCTATGCTTTGGGATCTTTTGGCTGAACGGCGTATTATAAATAGAAAATTGTCCTGGATGCCACAAATTAACCGTAAAGTTTTGATCTTACCTATTGTTTTTATTTTGATGGTTTTGCCATCGATCAAAAATGTATCTGCATTGAATCTTTTTCCAATGATGAATGATGTTTGGTTTAATATGCTTGAGAAAATAGAAAAAAATACGCCCAAAAACGCTGTCATCAACACGCAATGGGATTACGGTGATTATATAATGACTATATCTAAACGCGCAACACTCTATGATGCAAGCTGGCAATATACGCCAGTTGCATACTGGATTTCGCGGGCTTTAATTTCACAAAACGAAGAAGAAGCAATGGGTATATTTCGCATGCTTGATTCCGGTGGCAATTTGGCATTTGATGAGCTATATAAGATAATCAAGGATAAAATATTAACGTTTAATCTGGTAAATAAAATGATTTCAATGAACGAGAATGACAGCCGTGAGCTTCTGAATAAATATGTTAAAGATAAGGAAAAACTTATCCAGATTTTAAAACTTATGTATGGCCCGCCCCCGCCTGGTTATGTGCTTCTTGCTGATAGAATTTTGGACACAATGCTCATAATGAGTTCCGTAGCAAACTGGGATTTTAAAAAATCCGAAGCATGGCAAAAATTCAATCAACTAAATAAAGAAGATTTCATTAATTACGCAGTGGCAAACCTAGGTTATTCACATAAAGAAATCCAACAATTGTATTCGACGATGGCGTTAATGGATAAATCGGAAGCTATTTCTTGGATAGCCAATTCTGGCTACCGGTTTTACTTTGTTCGTTCAGCCCAGCTAATGAATGACGAAAATTTAGTAATATTTGATAGCGGAATTATATTTGACAAGAAAGCCCCAAAGGTTTATCTTGTGAATGATTTTTTTAAGGTGGGAGCAACTATACCGGGGTGCCTATTTTTGGTGGAAGGAGATACAATGAAAGAATACGCGTACAGTGACGGAAACGCCAATTATACGGCATTTATATTGAAAAACGGAGATGAATACGAATCGTTTCTCGTAGACGCTCCGCTGGCAAAGAGTTTATTGGTGAAATTATATTTTTTACGAGGCAAAGGCTTGAAACGTTTTGAGTTAGTTGCTGAGCAAAAAAATAAAGATACGCCATACCGCATGTATTTATATAAAATTAATTGGCCGGATAGTAAAAAAGGAGTTAAATAGATGTTACAATTGGCAATATCGGGATTTTGCGGGAAAATGGGCCAGCGTATTTTTGCTTTAGCGCGCAGCGATAAAAACTTTAAAGTAGTCGTAGGGTTAGAAAGAAAAGGCCATCCACAGGTTGGTAAGATTGTAGACGGCGTTCGCGTTACGGATAATCTGGAAGCAATAAAAGAATGTGACTGCGTTATTGATTTTACTATTGCAGTAGCTACTTTAGAAAATTTGCCACATATTGTAAAATACAAAAAATGCGCAGTTATTGGTACAACCGGCCTTGATATGAGCCAGCAAGAACAATTAGAAGAAGCTTCAAAAAAAATAGCAATTGTTTTTTCTCCGAATATGAGTGTGGGTGTTAATCTTTTGTTTGCTCTGGCTAAGACGGCAGCTTCAACTTTACGCGGATATAAAGTGTTAATTGAAGAAGCGCATCATATCCATAAAAAAGATGCTCCTTCCGGAACAGCAAAGCGCATTGCGCAAATAATAAACGAGGAAGGGCTATCCTGCCAGGCCGAAGATATACGAGCTATACGTGAAGGCGAAATCGTCGGGGATCACAGAATAATTCTTGAAAGCGAAGTGGACAGGATTGAATTATTCCATCATGCAAAAACCCGTGATATATTCGTTAAGGGTGCGCTGATTGCCGCAAGATGGGTTGTTAATAAAAAAACTGGGCTGTATTCAATGGATGATGTTTTATCGGACAAAAACAAATAAACTAAACCGATGAGAAATTTTGAATTATCAAAAAGGCTTACTTCACTGCCGCCTTATTTATTTGCGGAAATTGACCGGCAAAAAAAAGAGTTACGTGATAAAGGAATAAAATTCATTGATTTAAGCATAGGTGATCCTGATGTAGCTGCGCCGCAAGGAGTTATAGATAACTTATATCAGGCAGCTAAGAATAAAGAAAACCAAAAGTACGCCTTGGATCAGGGAAAACAGGCGCTTAGGTCAAGTATCAGCCGTTGGTTTTTAAAGCGATTTGGCGTTAGCCTTGATGAAAATAAGGAAATACTGCCTTTGATAGGGTCAAAAGAGGGGCTTGTACATTTTCCTTTGGCGTTTATTGACAAAGGCGACTATGTAATTATACCCAGCCCGGGATACCCCGGATACCGCGGAGCTGCCGTTTTCGCAGGTGCGAAAATATATGAGATGCCGCTTTTAGAAAAAAATAATTTTTTACCCGATTTAGACAAAATACCTGAAAGCGTCAGGAATAAAGCAAAAATCATTTATGTGAATTATCCGAATAACCCAACCAGCGCGGTCGCACCGCTTGAATTTCTTAAAAAGCTGGTTGCTTTTTGCGCTAAATACGGGATTATTCTTGCCTATGATAATGCTTATTCTGAAATTTATTTTGAAGAAAAGCCTCACAGTATTCTTGAAGTTTC